>CAYUPF010000284.1:0-4677 GCA_964446545.1 uncultured Rubrivivax sp. | reverse complement strand
GACCAGGCCGGGTCAGGGGCGGGCGAAGCCCGGCAAAGCGCACCCTTGACGCGGCGTGAGGCACCCCGACGCTTGAGGGCTCGGGCCTGGAAAGCCTTGCTGCGCCTGGCTCCCGAGCCCGTCCGGCGGCGAGAACTGCCCCGCCCCGGGGGGCGGGGGTAGGAGTGGGGGCAAGCCCGCGGACTCGTAGAAACCCGGATCGATCTCGCCGTAGGTCACCCACTCGAATTTCAACAGAGCCTGTTCAGACAAACGGGGCCACTTCTCTGCGCGTGCGCTCAATGCCGCGAGCGACCCATCAGGCTGAGCAGCAGCCCCAGCGCCGCGCCGACGGCGCCGGCGATCAGCACCGCCTTCAGCGGCTCTTGGCGGATGTGCACGATGGCGTTGTCGGCAGCGTGGCGTGCGCGCTTGCGCAGATGCAGGCTGCTCTCACGCAGCGCCTCGGCGCTGCGATGCGCCAGCCGGTCGGTGTTGGCGGCCAGGCGTTCCGCGCCGTCGGCCAGCCGGTCCACCGCATGGTGGGCGGCCTGCTGGCTGCCGCGGATGGCTTCGTCGACGCGGGGATGGCTGATGTCGGCCTGCGCGGCCAGTTGGTTGGCGGGGGCATTCATGGGTGGCGTCGTCCTTGTGGATGTGGATGAGTGAAGCGACCGAGGCCTAGCGGCGCCTGAAGGTTCCGAACAGGAAGCTGGCGATGGCCAGCACGAGGAACACGATGAACAGGATCTGTGCAATGCCCGCAGCGCTGGCGGCGATGCCGCTGAATCCGAACAGTGCGGCGATCAGCGCGATGACGAGAAAGACAACGGCGTAGTGCAGCATGGCGACTCCTTCGAGGGGTTGTGATCGCCGCACCGGCAGTGCTGCGATGTCTGCAGTCTGCGTGCGGCGCTGCAATGCCACCATCGGCGCAGGCCGGTTCGCCGTGTAGGACGTTGCCCATGCGCTCGCGGCCCACAAGCGCTTCGGCGTTGTCCTACACGACGACGCCGCCTGCGCCGATGGTCGCGCAGCGTGCCGCTGGCCACACTGAGTCCCACGCAGCGGCACTGCACATCTGCATCCACCGCTGCCCGGGCAGGCCCGCCTCGTGGCGGCCTGCATCTCAACCACTACGCAAAGGAGTGTCCACATGAACTGGGACCGCATCGAAGGCAACTGGAAGCAACTCAAGGGCAAGGTCAAGGAGCAATGGGGCAAGTTGAGCGACGACGACTTCGACGTCGTCGCCGGCCGCCGCGACCAGCTGGCCGGCAAGATCCAGGAGCGCTACGGCATCGCCAAGGACGAGGCCGAGCGCCAGGTGTCCGACTGGGAGCGCCGCGCCGACGAGCGCTGGTTTCACTGAGTTCGCGCAGCGGGCGCCGGCCCGGCGCCCATGCACCGCCTCTCAGCACCAAGGAGTCATCATGAAGACGAACCATCTTCCCACCGCGGCCACGCTGGCCGCAGCACTGGGCGCCAGCCTGGCACTGGCCGCCTGCCAGCCCGCACAGAACGAAGCCGCCACCATCGCCGCACCCGGCCAGATGGCCGAGGGCGCGACCGCCATGGCCGACAAGGTGGCCGACGCCGTCGGCGACGCCGCCATCACCGTGGCCGTGAACGCCGAGCTGGCCAAGGACGCGCAGCTCAGCGCCCTGCGCATCGACGTCGACACGCTCGACGGCCGCGTGACGCTGGCCGGCAGCGCACCCAACGACGCGGCACGCGATCGCGCCACACTGCTGGCGCAGGGCGTGAAGGGCGTGAAGTCGGTCGACAACCGCCTGGCGGTGGCGCCGACGAGCTGAGCCCGCGCCAGCAACGATCACCAACCCCGACAGGAGAACGCCATGCAAGCACGTCACATCCTCGCTGCGGCCGTTGCCGCCACCGCCCTGGCCCTGGGCTCGGGCTGCGCCGTCGTGCGCGACCAGCAGAGCGTCGGTTCCTACGTGGACGACGCCACCATCACCTCGCGCGTGAAGACCAAGTTCGCCGAAGACAGCACCGTCAGCGCGATGGCCATCGGCGTCGAGACGCTGCAGGGCGTGGTGCAGCTGTCCGGCTTCGCCAAGACGGCCGACGAGCGCAGCATGGCCGAACGCCTGGCGCGCGGCGTGGCCGGCGTGCAGTCGGTGAAGAACGACATCGTCGTCCGCAGCTGAGGCCCGGAAGATGGCGGTCTTGACGACCTTCATCGTCGAGGACAACCCGCTGATCCTGGACGTGCTGGTCGGCACGCTGCAGGAGCTGACGCCGGACGAATCGCATGCCGTGGCCTGGCTGACGCGCCGGGCCAGGCCTGCGAGTTGCACATCGTCGACATCGTGCTCAAGTCCGGCTCTGGCCTGGGCGTGCTGTGCCGCCGGCGCGTGGTGCTCACCAACGAACTCAGCGGCGCCGGTATCCAGATGAGCTTCGTCGGCGAGGTGGCCGGCGCGCGGCCCCCGCGAGCGCTATCTGCAGGTCGAGGCCTGGGTCCGGCGCTTCCAGCAGCGGTCCGCCTACCGCCGCGCGCTGCAGCGCGGCCGGCCCTGCGCCTACGCGGCATGAAAAACGGCGCCTTGCGGCGCCATTGGTGAGCGAACGAGGCGATGCCGGCTACGCGTCGCTGGCGTCGCCGTAGTGGCAGCCGCCGGCCTTCTTGCTGTCGGCCGGCGTCGAGCGCATCGTCGACACGCCTTCGAGCTTGGTCTTGCCGGCGTTGGCGGCGGTCGGCGTGGCGGGCCGTGCCTGGGCTTGCGTGCCGGCAGCCTTCTGGGTGCTCTGCGTCTTGGATGACGCGGCCGTGGCCTGCTGGGCCTTGTCCGCCGCCTGGGCGTGCACCGCCTGCGCGCCGACCAGCGACGCGGCCATGACCGCCAGGAGTGAAGCTGCAACTCGCATGTCGATCTCCGAAGCTGAAGGTCGGCGCACTGTACGCCGCGGCGCGCCGTCTGTCACGCGGTCATGAAGGCTTCGTATCAGGCCACCGCGGCGCGCGGCAGCGGCAGCAGGTCCGGCAGCGCGACACCGTGCACGACGCGGCCGAGCACCAGCACCGCGGGGCTCGCCAGCGCGGCATCGCGCACCGTCTCGGCCAGTGTGTCCAGACGGCACAGCGCATGGCGCTGCTGCGGCGTGCAGGCCTGGCTGACCACGGCGGCCGGCATGTCGGCCGCCATGCCGGCATCGAGCAGCGCGCGCTGGATCTCGTTGATTCTGGCGATGCCCATGTAGATCACCAGCGTCAGCCCGCATCGCACCAGCGAGCGCCAGTCGGGCGCCGTGCCGCCGTCACGCGCATGGCCGGTGACCAGCGCCACGCCCTGCGCATGGCGCCGGTCGGTCACCGGCAGGCCGATCGCGGCCGCTGCAGCGATGCCGGCGGTCAGGCCGCTGACCACGTTCACGTCGATGCCGGCCTCGCGCAGCGCGTCGCATTCCTCGCCGCCGCGGCCGAAGACGAAGGGGTCACCGCCCTTGAGCCGCACCACGCGTTCACCGCGCTTGGCCTCGGCGATCATCAGCTTGTGGATGAAGGATTGCGGCGTGCTCGGCGAACCGCCGGGCCGCCCCAAGGTTCGCAGCTCCCCTTGGGGGACGGACGTCGCGCGCGACGGCCTGGGGGCGCAAAATCCGCCGCCGCGCTTGCCGACATGCACGATGCGCGCGGAGCGACGGGCGTAGCGCAGCACGCCCTCGTCCACCAGGTCGTCGACCAGCAGCACCGTGGCCTGGCGGATGGCCTTGACGGCCTTGAGCGTCAGCAACTCCGGGTCGCCCGGGCCGGCGCCGACCAGCGTGACGCTGCCGGTGCTTGGCGTGTGCGTGTTCATGCCGCCTCCAGGCTCTGTCCCACCAGCATGCGCAGCGCGGGCTTGCACGATCCGCAGATCGTGCCGCAGTGCAGCCGCTGCTGCAGCTGCGCCAAGCGCGCGTCGGCCGGGCCCTGCAGCGTGGCCAGCGTGGCGCGGATCTGCGCCTCGCCGACGTCGAAACAGCTGCATACCTGTGCGCCTCGCGGCTGGAAGGCCGCCGGCGGCTGCGCTCTGGCGGCGAGCAGCCGCGTGCCGAAGGCGCCCGCCGGCTGCGCGTCGCGCCACAGCGGCAGCACCCAGTCCTTGGCGCGGATGTCGCCGGCCAGCACGAAGCCCTGCAGCGGTGATCGTTCGCCGTCCTCGACCAGGCGCATCGCGCGGTGCTGGCCGCGCCGCGGGTCGGCGTAGCGCAGTACCTGCGCGCCCTGCAGGTCCAGCAGCGCTTCGATGGCCTGCAGACGTGCGCTGTCCAGCGCCTGCAGCTCGGCCGCACGCAGCACCAGGCCGACGCGGCCGTCGGGCTCGCGGCCGCAGGGCAGGGCGCTGAAGTAGCCGCAGCCCTGCAGCAAGGCCTGCAGGGCTTCGCGGCGCTGCAGCAGCACCTCGGCAGGCAGCCAGGCGGCGGCCAGCAGCTGCCAGGGCAGCGCGGCGGCTTCGAGGCGTATCGCCGCATGCTTCAGCTCGGGCTGCTTCGAGCTCGGGCAGCAGGCCGAGGTGGTGAGGGCGTTCACGCCCGTCAGCGCACTGCCGTCGCGCGCGCGCCCTGACACGAACTCCTCGCCCCAGTGCATGGCGATGAAGGCCTGCGCCGGCGCCACCGCCTCGCTGGGCTGCACCGGCAGCACCATCTCGCCGCGGCGCGATTGCACGCGCACCAGTTCGCCGGCCT
>CAYUPF010000283.1:0-4704 GCA_964446545.1 uncultured Rubrivivax sp. | reverse complement strand
GTCGCCCAGCTCAGCCGTCAGCTCAGCAGAGGCGTTGGCCACATCGGCGGCCACGATGCTGTCGCTGGCGGCAAGCCAGCAGGCCAGCAAGACACGGGTGCACAGCACGTTGATGCGCCGCGGAATGCCACCCGTCGACGCATGGATCTGGGCGAACGCGTCGTCGGTGATGAATGGAAACAACTTCCAGCCGACGTGCCGAAGCCGGTGTTCGACGTAGCCGCGCGTCTCGGCGGCGTTCATCGGCCCCAGATGGCATGAGGCGATGACCCGCTGGCGCAGCTGCTCCATCGTGCTCGACCGAAGCATCATCCGCAACTCCGGCTGCCCCACCAGAAAACTCTGCAGCAGCGCCTGGGAGCCGAGCTGGAAGTTGGACAACATGCGCAGCTCTTCCACCTCCTTCGTGCCCAGGTTCTGCGCCTCGTCGATCACCAGCAGCGCCCGGCGCTGCTTGGCCGCCAACGCGGAAAAAAACGCCTCCAGGGTCGCAAGAAGCTGGGCCTTCGACGTGCCCGCCATCGGCACCCCAAATGCCGTGCAGATGGCCTGCAGCAGGTCATAGGAGTCGAGCTGGGTGTTCACCACTTGGGCCGCCACCACGTCTTTCGTATCCAGACCTTCCAGCAAGGCCCGCACCAGCGTGGTCTTGCCGGAGCCGATTTCGCCGGTGACGACGATGAAGCCCTCGCGCTGGTGCACGCCGTACTTCAGGTAGGCCAAGGCCTGCCCATGACCCTTGCTCTCGAAATAGAAGCTCGGATCGGGGCTGAGCTGGAACGGCTGTGCGCTGAACCCGAAATGCGACTCGAACATGGCTTTCTGATCGGAAGCTGCGCCTCCCGGAAGGCGAACCTGCGCACAGTAAGCGCAAGACCGAGCCGGCGAGTTTACGTGTCACTCTGGCCGCCGTCGCCCCGGGGCAGGCGCAACGCGTGGCGCGATGGCCGCGGCCGTGGGCTTTTCACGGTCGACGATCCAGCCAGAGCGCAAGTTCATGTGCAACGCGAGTACTGGCTTCGCCATCCCAGTCGTCAGGCAAGGCCGCATCGCCCGCACCACTGAAAAGGATCTGCCACACCGCGCGCGTGGCCGCCTTGGCATTGCCTTCGACCTCGGTCGCCGGCAGCCAACCGCCGGCATTGGCACGGCTGACATGCCGGACCCCCAGGCTCAGGCACGGCACGCCCAGCGCGGCGGCCTCCTCCATCACGTCGGCCGAATCGGTCAGCACACAGGTGGCACCGCGCATCAGGCGCACGTAGTTCACGTAGCCCAGCTCCTCGATGCGTGCGATGCGGTCGCCCTCGAGCGTGCGCGCGAGCCCGCTCTTGTGGGCCAGGAGCATCGTGTCGTGACGCATGGGCCACACCAGCGGCAGATCCCGGCTCACTTCGCGCAGCAGCGCCAGGGCCCCCGGCCGCAGCGGCTCCCCCGTCTGCTCGGGCGGTTGCTTGAGAGCCACCACCCCGTAGCCGCGCCGCTCGTCGATATGCTTGCTGGAGGCCATGGGCCTGCCAGCGACACCCGCATTCCACTTTGCAACCTCCCAGGCCAGGTACAGCGCATCGATCAACAGGTTGCCGACGGCATGCGACGGCCGAGCTTGCACGGCGCCGCCCGCCGCATCGGCGTGCTGGCAATCGAATCGCAGGCTGGCCAGCTGGCTGATGGCGGCCCGCGGCGACCGCGGATCGTCGCGCTCGTCGAGGGTCTGGGCATCGGCACCGACATGAACGACGGGCACGCCATGCCGGACCGCCAGAATGGCGCAACGGTGCGACATCGCATCGCCGTCAAGGATGACGACGGCCTTGGGTTGGCATTGTTCGACCAGACGCCCGAATCTGGCTTCGACCTCTTGGCGGGTCATGGGCGCTCCGTCGGCCAGCGACACCAACCGATGTGCCCAGCCCAGATACAGGCGATGGTCCAGGTTCAGGTGCCAGGGCGTGCCATCCGACAAGCCCACGGCAACAGTGGGCGGGAGCCCGGGTTGCCTGTCGGCCGCGCGCATCAGGGCCATCGCCTTGATGTAGTCGCTGCGTCCGCTGGCGATGACCAGCAAGCTGCCTGCCGCGACCACCGCAGGGGCTGCCTTGCCGCTGTCCTTGGGGGGGTCCAGGGTGACCGTTCCGCTGCCAATTTCTGCATCCAGCGCCTGGGCAATGGCACTGACGGCCTGGCGGTCGATGCGCACCGTCTGGTTCAGGAACTGGCCCAGCAGCAGCCGGTTGGCCAGCACGTTGATGCGTCTAGGGATGCCCCCGGTCAGCGCATGGATTTCTTCGAATGCGTCGGCATCGAACGAGGGCACGCCCGACCAGCCCACTTTCAGCAGCCGATGCTCGATGTACTGTCGGGTCTGGTCGGCGTCCAGCGGGCCCAGGTGACACGCCTGCTGGATCAGCGCATCCAGTTCGGGCAAGGCCCCTGCCGACACATGGCTGCGCAACTCGGGTTGTCCGGCAAGAATGATTCGCAGCCTGGCCTTCTCTCCGGCGGCCGCCTGCGTCACCTGCACCAGGCTGTTCAAGGCCAAGCGGTCGAGGTTCTGCGCCTCGTCGATCAAGAGCGCGGCTTGGCCTCCCCTCAGCTCTCGAAAGAAGCGGCGCAAGGCGCCGGGCACTTCGTGCGGCTGCGCCTGGGATGCGTCCAGGCCGAATGCCGTCGCGATGGCATGTTGCAGCCCCTCGACATCGAGCTGCGTGTTGGCGATCTGTGCCACGGTGATGCCGGCGGACCGGCATTCGTCGAGCCAGGCGTGCAAGACAGTGGTCTTGCCGGCGCCAATCTCGCCGCTGAGAACGACAAAAGGCAAGTCACGCGAGAACGCCTGGCGCAGCGCCGCCAGCGCGACGCGGTGCTGGCCGCCGTCGAAGTAGAAGGACGGGTCCGGGCTCAGCCGGAACGGTGGCCCGGTGATGCCGAAGTGCCGTTCATACATGGTTGCACCCCTGGTCCGCGGCGGATGCGCGCCTTTGCTCGACAACGCCCGCTGCGGCGATGCTCACACAGCCTTCGGCACCCCAAGGCCGACGTTGTAACACCGGCCTGCGGGGCCTGGAGCCCGACCATCTGCCGTCGACCGCAACGAGGGCAGCGGCGGCTGGGCGAGAATCGCCCTGAATGCACAGGCCTGCGGCCCGCCAGTTGATCAGCAAGCGCCATGCCCTGGCACGCCCACCTACAACTCGACTACACCCACGACGGCCACGGCACTCGCGCGCTGGACCGCCACGAAGGCCCGCTGCGCGTGCTGCGGCGGCTGTACCCTGAAGGCCCAGGCATCTGCCACCACGTGCTGGTGCATCCGCCCGGCGGCATCGTCGGCGGCGACGTGCTGGCGCTGGAGGCGCGGCTGGAAAGCCGCTGCCATGCGCTGATCACCACGCCCGGGGCGACGCGCTTCTACCGCAGTGCCGGCGACACCTCGACGCAGTCGGTGCAGGCCACGCTGGCCGAGGGCGCGCGGCTGGAGTGGCTGCCGATGGAGAGCATCGCCTACAGCGCCTGCCAGGCGCACAACCAATTGCGCTTCAGCCTGGCGCCGGGCGCCGAGATGATCGGCTGGGACCTGCTGGCGCTGGGGCTGCCGGCCGCGGGCCAGGCCTTCGAGCGCGGACGCTTCGTGCAGCAGCTGGAGCTGCCGGGCGTGTGGCTGGAACGCGGCTGCATCGATGCCGCCGATGTGCGGCTGCTGGACTCACCCATGGGCTGGGCCGGCCGGCGCGTGCTGGCAACGATGTGGTTTGCCGCCGGCGCCGCGCTGCAGCCGGCGCGGCGCGATGCCCTGCTGGACGGCGCGCGCGCCGCGGTGGCCGCGCAGGCCACGCTGTCGGCCCATGCCGGCGCGACCGCGCCGCACGAACGTGTGGTGGTGCTGCGCGCGCTGGCCGAGCGGGTCGAGCCGGCGATGCAGTTGCTCAAGCAGGTATGGACCGCCTGGCGTGCTGCGGCCTGGGAGCTGCCCGCCACCGCGCCGCGCCTGTGGCGCACCTGATCGATCAGTCGGCGAAGCTGTAGGGCCCGCCGCGCTCCAGCGCGCGCTGGTAGGCCGGCCGCGCGTGGATGCGCTTCAGGAAGGCCATCAGCTTGGGCCGGCTCTCGTCCAGCCCGGCGCGCTGCGCGGCGGCTTCGAGCGGGAAGCTCATCTGCACGTCGGCGGCGCTGAACTGATCGCCGGCAAACCACTTGTGGCGCTTCAACTCGGCTTCCATGAAGTCGAGCTGGCGCTTCAGGTTGGGGTCGACGAAGCCGTGCATCACCTTGCCGGCGATGGCGCGAGCGATCGGCTTGACGAAAAACGGCATCGGCGCGCTCTTGACCTTGTCGAACACCAGCTTGAGCAGCAGCGGCGGCATCGCCGAGCCTTCGGCGAAGTGCAGCCAGTAGGTGTAGCGCAGACCTTCGTCGCTGCCCGCGGGCGGACGCAGCCGGCCGTTGCCATGGCGCTCGACCAGATACTCGATGATCGCGCCCGATTCGGCCACCGTGTGCTCGCCGTCGCTGATGACCGGCGACTTGCCCAGCGTATGCACGCGCTTCAACTCGGGCGGTGCCAGGCTGGTCTTCGGGTCGCGCTTGTAGTGCTGGATCTCGTAGGGCAGGCCCAGTTCCTCCAGCAGCCACAGCACGCGCTGCGAGCGCGAATGTTCGAGGTGGTGGACGGTGATCATCGGCGGCAGCTGCGGGTGGCGGGGC
>CAYUPF010000282.1:0-4727 GCA_964446545.1 uncultured Rubrivivax sp. | reverse complement strand
ACAGCCGCCGAATACTTGACCTTCGAGCACTACTCGGTATCAAGTGGCAGCGGCGGCGGCTGGAAGCCGCGGTATTCGGTTTCCAGCCAGCGCGCGAAGCGCAGGCACACCGGATCGGCCAGCACCGGGCCGCAGATCTGCGCACCGATCGGCAGCCCCTCCTTCGACAAGCCCAGCGGCACCGCCGTGGCCGGCAGGCCGCACAGGTTGGTGTAGCCGGCCCAGAACATCGAGGTGGTGGTGGGCTGCTCGTGGCCGTTGACCGGGATCATTCGTTCCCAGCGCCAGCCCTGCTGGTTGTGCTTGAAGGCGGGCGTCGTGGCCACCGGGCAGATCAACAGGTCGAAGCGTTCGAAGAACGCCGCCCACTGCCGCTTCAGCTTGCTGCGCACCTCTTCGAGCCGCAGCCAGTCGCGGTGGCTCAGCGAGCGGCCGCGCCAGTGCAGCGCGGCGAACTCCAGGCTGCCCTCCGGCCATTTGGCGGCTTCGGTGACGGCCTGTCGGTGCTCGTCATCGCTGATGCCGCCAATCAGCGCGGCGCGCACCATCGGCACGTAGGTGCTCCAGGCTTCGACGCTGTCCACCGGGCGCGCCTGTTCGTCGACCGCCACGCCGCGTTCGCGCAGGAAGCGCAGCAGCGAGTCGAACGCCTCGCGCACGCTGGCATCGACCTCGGCCAGCGCGTCGTCGGCGATCACCGCCACCCGCAGGCGCGGCGCCGGCACGCCGGCATCGCGCCATGCGGCCGGCTGCCAGCCCAGCGCGCCGAAGCTGCGCAGCGGCGTGCTCAGCACCTCCATCGCCAGCGTCAGGTCGTGCGCGCTGCGCGCCAGCGGGCCGACGGCGCCGATGTCGATGGTGTCCACGCACTCCATGCCGGGCAGCTGCTGGCCCTGCTGCGGCACCACGCCCCAGCTGGGCTTGTGGCCCCACACGCCGCAGTAGTGCGCCGGGTTGCGGATCGACGCACCGATGTCGCTGCCCAGCTCCAGCGCCGTCAGCCCCGCGGCCAGCGCCGCGGCCGAGCCGCCGGACGAACCGCCCGGCACGCGCGTGATGTCCCAGGGATTGTTGGTCGTGCCATAGATCGGGTTGAAGGTCTGCCAGTCGGCCATCGCCACCGGCACGTTGGTCTTGCCGAAGAGCACGGCGCCGGCATCGAGCAGGCGCTGCACACTTGTGGCCGTCTGCGTGGCAATGTTGTCGCGCATCGCCTCGTAGCCCCAGGTGGTGGGCAGGCCGGGCACGTCGAAGGACTCCTTCACCGTCATCGGCAGGCCGTGCAGCGGCCCCCAGAGCTGACCGCAGTCCAGCGCGGCATCGGCCGCCTGGGCGCGCTGCAGCGCGCGTTCGGCATCGAGCACGACCACCGCGTTGAGCGTCGGGTTCAGCCGTTCGATGCGCTGCAGGTAGTGCTGCAGCAGTTGCACCGAACTCAGTTCACGCCGACGCAGGCGGCGCGCCAGTTCGGTCGCGGATTGGAAGGCCAGATCAAGGGTCATCGGTGGGCACTCCGGTGCTGATGGGATCGGATCATTGTGCAGCCGGCAACTGGCCTGGCACGGCGCGGCTCGACGCCGCCCGCGCTCGCCGGGGCAGCTTCAGGCTACGCCTTCCGGTATTCGCCCTTGGGGCGGCCCGGCGGGCTCATGTGATGAGCTTGCGCAGCCAGTCCGGCATTGCCACGGTCTTGCCCTGCGGGATGTTCAGCCACACCGTCGTCGCCCCGCCGGTGGCGTAGAGCACGCCGGGCTCGTCGCTGCGCTCCAGCGTGACGTAGGTGTCGAAGCTGCTGCGCCCGGCGTTGGTGGCGTACATCCTGGCGAGCACCTCGCCCGGGTAGGTGAGCTGGCGGATGAAGTTGCAGAAGGCGTTGACGATGACGAAACCTTCGCCGTTCATGTCCGGCGGGCCGCCGACGCCGTGCAGCCAGTCGATGCGGATGACTTCCATGTAGCGGAAGTACAGCGTGTTGTTGACATGGCCCATCGCGTCCATGTCGCCCCAGCGGATGGGCATGAGCATCTCGTGCACCAGCTTCTTCTGTTCGGGAATGTCGAAACGCATGCGGCGTGCTCCGCTTCAGGGTGGCTCGATGCCGAGTTCGGCAGCAATGCGCTGCACGATCGCCCGCAGCTGCGCCAGCTCGTCGGCCAGCCGCGCCTGCTCGGCCTTGAGCGCGGCGATCTCGCCGGCCGACACGCCGCTGTCGCCGGCCGCTGCCGCCACCGCGTCGACCGCCACTTCGCCGCACAGCAGGTGTGCCCAGCGCGCTTCGCGCGCGCCCGGCGCGCGCGGCAGCCGCACCACCCGCGCCGGCTCCTTGTTCGCCAGCTCGTCGAGAAAGCCCTCGACCGAGGAGATGTCGGCAAAGCGGTGCAGCCGCTCGCAGTGCTGCCGCAGCTCGGCTGCCGTCTGCGGCCCGCGCAGCATCAGCAGCGTCAGCAGCGCCACCGACGCGGCGGGCAGGCTGAACACGCGCGCCATGTTGTGCTCGAAGCGCACCACGCGGCTGCCGCTGCCTTCGAACACCAGGCTCAGGCTCTTCAACCCGTCGACGGCGGTCAGCACTTCGGCATCGCTGGCGTTGATCACCGGCTCGCGCGCTGTCCTCTGGTTGCAGCCGGCGACCAGCGCGTTCAGCGACAGCGGATAGGTGTCGGGCACGGTGGATTGCTTTTCGACCAGCACGCCGAGCACGCGCGCTTCCAGTGGGGTCAGCGCGCGCATGCGATCGAGTTGCGAGAGGACGGCCGAAGACCGAAGGGGGTGGGCCCGTTCACGCGCCGTAGCCGTCATCCGCGGAAAGCACGGCGCCATTGATGAAGCGGCTCTCGTTGGCGCACAGCATCATCAGCGCCGAGTCCAGGTCCTGCGGCTGGCCCACGCGCTTGCGCGGCAGCATCTGCAGCAGCTTCTGGCCGGCTTCGGTCTGCCAGTGGTGGTGGTTGATCTCGGTGTCGATGTAGCCGGGGCACAGCGCGTTGACGTTGATGCCGTAGCGCCCCCATTCCAGTGCCATCGCGCGCGTCATGTGGACGACCGCGGCCTTGCTCATCGCATACACGCCGATCTGGCCCAGCACGCGCAGCCCGGCCATCGAGGCGATGTTGACGATGCGCCCGCCGATGAAAGTGCCCGGCGCCGCGCCGCGCGAGCGCGCGATCATGCGTTTGCCCACCTCCTGCGCGACGAAGAAGGCGCCGCGCGTGTTGGTGTCCATCACGTAGTCGTAGTCCTCGGGGCTGACGTCGACCAGCTTCTGCGTCGTGCTCACGCCGGAGTTGTTGACCAGGATGTCGATCGTGCCCATCTCGGTCTCGGCGTGCGCCACCGCGGCACTGATGCTGTCGGTGTCGGTGACGTCGAGTTCGACCACATGGGCATCGCCGCCTTCGGCCTCGAGCTCTGCGCGCAGCGTCTTCAGGCGCTCCATGCGCCGCGCCGCCAGCACGACACCGGCACCGGCCCTGGACAGTGCGCGTGCGAACTGCGCACCCAGCCCGCTGGACGCGCCGGTAACCAGCGCGACGCGACCCGACAGGTCGATGTTGTAGCTCATGCTCCCCTCCTCGAAATCGTCGTTTCGACGATAGCACGCAGCCTGGGAGCGGTGCCTCGCCCGGCGAGCAGCGCGGTGTCTAGAATCGGGCGCCCGAGCCCTGTCCGGAGAACAACGATGAGCCCGCAACAAATCCTCGACACCTACGGCCCGCGCGAATCGATGGAATACGACGTGGTCGTGGTCGGCGCGGGACCGGCGGGGCTGTCGGCCGCGATCCGGCTGAAGCAGCTGGCCGCGGAGAAGGGCGCGGAGCTGTCGGTGGTGGTGCTGGAAAAAGGCTCCGAGCCGGGCGCGCACATCCTCAGCGGCGCGGTCATGGACCCGCGTTCGATGGCCGAGCTGTTCCCCGACTGGAAGGAACGCGGCGCGCCGTTGAATCAGCCGGTCAGCGGCGACGACGTGCTGATGCTGCGCGAAGCCAGCAGCACGCGCGTGCCCGACTTCTTCGTGCCCGGGTGCATGCACAACGAGGGCAACTACGTCATCAGCCTGGGCGCGGTCACCAAGTGGCTGGGCGAGCAGGCCGAAGCGCTGGGCGTGGAGATCTTCCCCGGCTTCGCCGCCGCCGAAGTGCTGTACGACGACAAGGGCGCGGTGCGCGGCGTGGCCACCGGCAATCTGGGCATCGGCAAGGACGGCGAACCGATGGAATCGTTCCAGTTGGGCATGGAACTGCTGGGCAAGTACACGCTGTTCGCCGAAGGCGCACGCGGCCACCTGGGCAAGCAACTGATCGCCAAGTACGAGCTCGATGCCGGACGCGACCCGCAGAGCTACGCCATCGGCATCAAGGAGCTGTGGGAAGTCGACCCGGCCAAGGCCAGACCCGGCCGCGTCGTGCACACCGCCGGCTGGCCGATGGACAACGATACCTACGGCGGCGGCTTTCTCTATCACCAGGAAGGCAACAAGGTCACGCTCGGCTTCGTCGTCGGGCTGGACTACAAGAACCCGTACTTGAGCCCCTTCGAGGAGATGCAGCGCTGGAAGACGCACCCCAGCATCCGCGCGCACCTCGAAGGCGGCAAGCGCATCGGCTACGGTGCGCGGGCCATCACCGCCGGCGGCATCCTCAGCCTGCCCAAGACCGTGTTCCCGGGCGGCGCGCTGATCGGCTGCGACGCCGGCTTCCTCAACGCCAGCCGCATCAAGGGCAGCCACG
>CAYUPF010000281.1:0-4774 GCA_964446545.1 uncultured Rubrivivax sp. | reverse complement strand
CCATGTCTCGCTTTCGTCAAGTGCTGCGAAAAGCCTAGCACAGCCTACCCCCGGGCCAGCCACGATGCGCGCGCCGCCGCTTGGTGCTTCAATGGCCGCACCGTTGCCGACAGCCGCCGCCGTGGACACGACTAAGCCGCAAGCCAGCCCGCTGTACCTGCTCGAACGCTCCGAGGTCGGCCTGGTGCAGCTCGACCGCGATCTCAAGGTCAGCGCGATGAACAGCTTCGCGCGCCGCGTGCTGCCGGTGGAGGACAAGCAGCCCTTCGAGAAGATGGTGCTGTCCTTCCACCCGGAGCGCTCGCAGGCCAAGGTCAAGTTCCTGATCGACCAGACCGAGTGCCCGGTGAGCAACCCGCCGCCGATGACGATGATCATCAACATCCCCGAGCGGGTGCTGCTGATCAAGGTGGCGCGCATGTCCGACCATCGCGGCGACACCGCCGGCTACACGCTGGTGTTCTACGACATCACCGACGCGGTCAGCGGCGACGAACCCGGCGTCCAGCGGCCCGATGCCAAACGCCAGCTGCAGAAGATCCCCACGGTGTCGGGCAACCGCATCGTGCTGGTCGACGCCGACAGCGTGCACTACTTCCGCGCCGAGGGCCACTACACCTGGGTCACCACGCAGCAGGGCTCGAGCTTCTGCAACCTGACCATCGGCGACCTGGAAGGCCGGCTCGACGCCGCGTCCTTCCTGCGCATCCACCGCAGCTACCTGGTCAACCTGGACCATGTGGAACAGATCGTGCGCGACGACGGCCGCGTCACGCTGAAGCTGCGCCATGAAGACACGGTGCTGCCGGTGTCGCGAACCAGCGTGCCCAAGCTGCTGCAGCGCCTGGGCCTCGGCGAGAGCTGACGCGGGTTATCCCTGGACTTCCACGCTGCGGCGCAGCAACGCTGTCGTTCATGCGCGCGCAGCGCCGCTCATGAGACGCGGCCGGTGATTCGTGCAGCATGGCTGTCGCGCCGCCGCGGAAGGCCTAAGTTGCGCGTTGTCGCGGCGCAGACCGCGCGGCCATGAAGGAGACAAGACCGATGATCCCACCGGCATTCGAATACCACGCACCGCCCTCGGTGGCCGACGCCGTCAAGCTGCTCGGCAGCCTGGGCGCCGAGGCCAAGCTGCTGGCCGGCGGCCACAGCCTGCTGCCGCTGATGAAATTGCGCTTCGCCGAGCCGCGCCACCTGATCGACCTGGGCCGCATCGCCGCGCTGCGCGGCATCGCCCAGGTGGGCAACCAGGTGCACATCGGCGCGATGACCACCGAGCACGAGCTGCTGCACTCGGCCCTGCTGGCCGACAAGCTGCCGCTGCTGGTGGAAGGCGCCGCGCAGATCGCCGACCCGCAGGTGCGCTACAAGGGCACCGTCGGCGGCGACATCTCGCACGGCGACCCCGGCAACGACCATCCGGCGCTGATGCTGGCGCTGGACGCATCCTTCGTGCTCACGGGCCCCAAGGGCGAACGCGTGGTCCAGGCCGACGGCTTCTTCGTCAGCCTGTACACCACGCAGCTTGCAGCCGACGAGATCCTGACGCAGATCCGCATTCCCCTACCGCAGGCCGGCACGGGCAGCGCCTACTGCAAGCTGAAGCGCAAGACCGGCGACTTCGCCACCGCCGCCACCGCGGTGATGCTGCGCCTGCAAGGCGGCGTGGTGGCCGATGCACGCATCGCGCTGACCAACGCTGCACCGACCGCGCTGCGCGCACGTGCAGCCGAAGACGCGCTGCGTGGCAAGGCGGTGGATGCAACCAGCCTGCGCGAGGCCGCGCGGCTGGCGATGGACATCTGCGACCCGGCCACCGACCAGCGCGGCGACGCCGACTACAAGCGCGCGATGTGCGGCGAGATGACACGCCGCGCCATCGAGACCGCGCACGCACGCGCCCTCAAGGCCTAGGAGGAATCATGTCGAACACGCACAAGGTGAGCTTCAAGCTCAACGGCAAGGCCGTCAGCGCCGAAGTCGAGCCGCGCGAACTGCTGATCCACACGCTGCGCGAGAAACTCGCGCACACCGGCCCGCACATCGGCTGCGAAACCAGCCACTGCGGCGCCTGCACCGTGGACGTGGACGGCATGTCGCTGAAGTCCTGCACCGTGTTGACGGTGCAGTGCGAAGGCGCGGAACTGCTCACCATCGAGGGCCTGGAACAGGGCGGCGTGCTGCACGCGCTGCAGCAGGCCTTCCACGAGGAGCACGGCCTGCAATGCGGCTACTGTACGCCGGGCATGATCACGCGCGCCTACCGGCTGCTGCAGGAGAACCCGGACCCCAGCGAGCAGGACATCCGTTACGGCATCGCCGGCAACCTGTGCCGCTGTACCGGCTACCAGAACATCGTCAAGGCGGTGCAGTCGGCCGCGCGCAAGCTGGCCGCCACGCCGGCCACGGCCTGAATCCAACGGAGACACACTCATGGGCAACATGTCGGAACTCCAGGAACGCGAAGACAAGCTGCAGGGCATGGGCAGCTCGCTGCTGCGCAAGGAAGACGCCAAGTTCATCCGCGGCCAGGGCCGCTACGTCGACGACATCCAGCTGCCGGGCATGCTGTTCGGCGCGCTGGTGCGCAGCCCCTACGCGCACGCACGCATCAAGAGCATCGACAAGACGGCCGCGCTGGCCTGCCCCGGCGTGGTGGCGGTGCTGACCGCCGACGACCTGAAGCCGGTGAACCTGCACTGGATGCCCACCTTGGGCAGCGACGTGCAGGCGGTGCTGGCCGACAAGAAGGTGTGCTTCCAGATGCAGGAGGTGGCGATGGTGCTGGCCACCGACCGCTACGCGGCCGCCGACGGTGCCGCGCTGGTGGAGGTGGACTACGAGGAGCTGCCGGCCATCGTCGATCCGCACCGCTCGATGGACAAGGACGCGGTGGTCATCCGCGAGGACATCGCCGACAAGACCGAGGTCGGCCACGGCCCGCGCACCCACCCGAACCACATCTTCACCTGGGAGGCGGGCGACAAGGCCGCGGCCGACGCCGCCTTCGCCAATGCCGAAGTGACGGTGCGCGAGGAGATCCTCAACCCGCGCGTGCACCCCTGCCCGCTCGAAACCTGCGGCTGCGTCGCCAGCTTCGACAAGGCCACCGGCTACCTGACGGTGTACATGACGACGCAGGCGCCGCACCTGGTGCGCACCGTGCTGGCCATGCTGTCGGGCGTGGCCGAAAGCAAGATCCGCGTGGTCGGCGGCGACATCGGCGGCGGCTTCGGCAACAAGGTGCCGGTGTACCCGGGCTACGTCGTGGCGATCGTCGCCAGCATCGTCACCGGCGTGCCGGTGAAGTGGATCGAGACGCGCATGGAGAACATCGCCACCACCGGCTTTGCGCGCGACTATCACGGCGTCGGCGAGCTGGCGGCCGACAAGAACGGCGTCATCAAGGGCCTGCGCTTCACTGCGCTGGCCGACCACGGCGCCTTCAACTCGCATGTTTCGGCCACCAAGTTCCCGGCCGGGCTGTTCAGCATCTGCACCGGCAGCTACGCCATCCCCAACGCCTGGTGCCGCGTCGACGCGGTCTACACCAACAAGGCGCCGGGCGGCGTGGCCTACCGCTGCTCGCTGCGCGTCACCGAAGCCATCTACCTGATCGAACGCATGATCGACGTGCTGGCGCAGAAGCTGGGCATCGACAAGGCCGAGATCCGACGCCGCAATTTCGTCAAGGACGAGCAGTTTCCCTACACCACGCCCTTCGGCTGGACACTGGACAGCGGCGCCTACCACGCGGCGCTGGACAAGGTGCTGAAGGCGGTGGACTACGAAGGCCTGAAGCGCGAGCAGGCCGCCAAGCGTGCCGACCCGAACAGCACGACGCTGATGGGCATCGGCATCTCCACCTTCACCGAGATCGTCGGCGCCGGGCCGACCAAGGTCTGCGACATCCTCGGCATCGGCCTGTTCGACAGCTGCGAGATCCGCGTGCACCCCACCGGCGGCGTGATCGCTCGGCTGGGCACGATGACGCAGGGCCAGGGCCACGCGACCACCTACGCGCAGATCATCGCCACCGAGCTGGGCTTGCCGGCCAGCGACATCGTGGTCGAAGAAGGCGACACCGACAAGGCGCCCTACGGCGCCGGCACCTGGGGCAGCCGCTCCACGCCGGTCAGCGGCGCGGCCACCGCCACCGCGGCGCGCAAGATCAAGGACAAGGCGAAGAAGATCGCCGCGCACCTGCTGGAGGTGGCCGAGGGCGACCTGGAATGGGAGATCGACCGCTTCAAGGTGCGCGGCAACCCCGAGCAGGCCAAGACCATGAAGGAGATCTGCATGGTCAGCCACACCGGCAACCTGCCCGAGGGCATGGAACAGGGGCTGAACGCGGTGGCCTACTACGACCCGCCGAACATGACCTTCCCCTTCGGCGCCTACCTGTGCGTGGTCGACGTCGACAAGTTCACCGGCGAGGTCAAGGTGCGGCGCTTCTACGCGCTGGACGACTGCGGCACGCGCATCAACCCGATGGTCATCGAAGGCCAGATCCACGGCGGGCTGACCGAGGCCTTCGCGGTGGCGATGGGCCAGCAGATCCCCTTCGACGAGAACGGCAACCACCTGGGCAACAGCCTGATGGACTACTTCCTGCCCACGGCTATGGAGACACCGCACTGGGAGACCGACCACACGGTCACGCCCTGCCCGCACCACCCGATCGGTGCCAAGGGCGTGGCCGAGAGCCCGCATGTCGGCGGCATCCCCTGCTTCAGCAACGCGGTGATCGATGCCTTCGCGCACCTGGGCGTGA
>CAYUPF010000280.1:0-4806 GCA_964446545.1 uncultured Rubrivivax sp. | reverse complement strand
ACCGACCAACGACACTACAGCATGATCGACAGCTTCGCCGACAAGCGGACCGCCGCGGTCTTCATGGGGCACGAGGTGCGCAGCCTCCCCCGTGAGATTCAGGACGCAGCCCGGCGCAAGCTCAAGATCATCGACGCGGCGCCGTCCCTGGTCGCGCTGCGGGTGCCTCCGGGCAACCGGCTCGAACCGTTGAAGGGCGATCGTCGGGGCCAATGGAGCATGCGCATCAACGGCCAGTGGCGGATCTGCTTTCGCTGGAAGGACAACAACGCGTTCGACGTAGAGATCGCGGACTACCACTGACCGAGGTGAACAACATGAGCATCGCGCGCAGCGAACTGAAGGGACAGAGCTTCAAGGGCATCACGACGGGCAAGAAGCTCGCCGCGGTGCACCCGGGCCACGTACTGCTGGCCGATTTCATCGAACCGATGGGCATCACGCGCTACCGGGTCGCCAAGGCCATCGGTGTGCAGCAGCGGCGCGTCGACGAGATCTGCGCCGGCGAGCGTGGCGTCACCGCCGATACCGCAGTGCGTCTGGGCCTGGCCTTCGGCATCGACCCACAGTTCTGGCTAAACCTGCAGGCGCAGTACGACATCGAGGTGATCCAGCGGGAGCAAGGCGAGCAACTCGCCCAGGAGGTGCTCGCGCTGGCCGCTGCCTGACGAGATCCGCGCCCGGCCGGTGTGCCGGGCACCGTGGCCGCTGCGGTTCAGCGGCGAGGCATGGCGCAGACGGCGCGCGATGTCGGCATGTCGCGCGAGGGGCTCTACAAGGCGCTGTCGCCCAGCGGCAACCCGAGCTTCGCGACTGTGCTGAAGGTGCTGACCGCACTCGGGCTGCGGCTGCACGTCACACCGGCATGAGGTGACACCGGCGCCTCAGCGGTCCTGAGGCAACCGTGGCCGCTGGCCTCGTGCCGCGTGGGCACTTCCCTGGCCTGCCAGGCATGCGAAAGGGGCGCGTGACCATCTTCACCAATGGCAGCCTTCCGGAAGGACGGCATACCGTTGTCCACCAGCGGGCAAGAGAACCTGGTGCGCGTCGTGTCGAGCGTGCGCCCGGAAATAGGTTCGTCGTGCGCGTCAACGCCGACTACGACGAGGCGGAGCAGGGCAGCCGACCGCATCGCCGAGGCCGCGTGAGAGGCGCGTGTGCTGGCCATGCCGAGACCGGCGAGGCTGACGGATGGGTGCACGGTCGCGTCGAAGCTGCTGCGGCCAGCGATCGCGGCGCGCAAGTGCTCGCCTCGATGGGCAGGCGCCATCGCCGCAAGCTGCCTGCCGGCTGGCGCGCCATCGAAGGCCGCCGCTCCGTCTGACCCGTGCCGCCGCGCCAGGCTGATCCCCGAAAAGCCGGCTCCCTTGGCACGGGCGACGCCGCAGACCGGCAAGTCCGGCTGGCACGAAATGCATCGACGGCCGGCGGGGCGCGTCCCCTATCTGGGCGATTGCGGCCGCCCCGCCGGGCCGCGCAGAATCAGTTCCTGAAAACAAGACGCCGGGGATGCCCACACGGGTGCCCTCAGGCGCTGCAGAACGTGAGCACGCTTCGATGGACATCACCACATTGGTCCACGCTGTGCAGACCTTGAATGCAGCCGATGCCTTCAAAGTCGGTCTGGGCGCGCAGCATTGGCAGACGCTGGAGCCGTACCTTGCCAGGCACAGCCTGCGTGCCGGCGATCTGCTGATCCGCCAGGGTGATGCCGAGCGCAGCGCCTATCTGCTGGAGCAGGGCAACCTGCAGGTCTTCGTCACCGGCGGCCCGCCCGGCCGCGCGCGCATCGCCATCCTTCGCCCGGGCTCGCTGGTCGGCGAATCGGCCCTGTTTGCCGAGGTGCCGCGCAGCGCCAATGTCGAAGCCATGACGCCTTGCATCGTCTGGGCGCTGAGCGCCGCACGGCTCGAGGAGCTGTGTACGCGCGCACCATCGCTGGCCTTGCAGGTGCTGCGTGCGTCCGGCGCGGTGATGGCCGTGCGCACGCGCGACAACCTGGTGCGCGGCCTGCCGCTGATCTGACGCTGCCGCGTCGGTGGCCCGCAAAATCGACGAGCGTGAACAACGGCAGGCCGGCGGCGGTGGGCATCTCCACCGAGGCCGCGCCGTATTCCATTTCGTAGCGCTCTTCCACGGGGGAAGGGCCGCCTGCCCTTCTTGCGGATGGTTTGGTTCGGCGTCGTCGTCTTTGCCTTCAGCTGCCGCCCAGCAGCCTGGCCTCGGCCAGCGCCAGCGGCTCCGGCAGGCCGGACAGCACCAGCGTGTCGCCGGCGCTCAGCGGCTGCTCGTCGTCGGCATGGCGCACCTGGCCGGCAGCCGGCCGCACCGAGACCACGCGCACGCCCACCGCATGCAGCGCCAGGTGGCCCAGCTTGCGGCCGACGCAGGCGGCGGCCGCGGGCAGCGTCACGCTGAGCAGACGCTCCTGTTGCCGCTCCTCGACGGTGTCGTCGTCGGCGCCGTGGAAGTAGCCGCGCAGCAGGCCGTAGCGGGCATCGCGCGCGTCGCGCGCCATGTGGATGACACGGCGCATCGGCACGCCCACCAGCACCAGCGCATGGCTGGCCAGCATCAGCGAGCCTTCGATGGCCTCGGGCACGACCTCGGTGGCGCCGGCCTCGCGCAGCCGTTCCAGGTCGGTATCGTCGATCGTGCGCACCACCACCGGCACCTTGGGCGCGTGCTCGCGCACCAGGCGCAGGATCTTCAGCGCCGAGGGCGTGTCCGGATAGCTGATGACCACCGCGGCGGCGCGCACCAGGCCGGCGGCCATCAGGCTCTGCAGCCGCGCCGCATCGCCGAAGACCACGCTCTGCCCCGCGGCCGCGGCCTGGCGCACGCGGTCCGGGTCCAGGTCCAGCGCCATGTACGGGATGCGCTCCTTGTCGAGCAGCCGCGCCAGGTTCTGGCCGCTGCGCCCGTAGCCGCAGATGATGACGTGGCCCTGCGTGGTGATCGAGCGCTTGGCGATGTGCGTCAGCTGCACCGACTGCAGCAGCCAGTCGCTGGACGACAGGCGCATGACGATGCGGTTGCTGTAGAGGATCAGGAAGGGCGCGATCAGCATCGACAGCACCATGCTGGCCAGGATCGGACTGACCCATTGCGGCGCCACCAGGGTGTTGAGCGCGCCCAGCGCCAGCAGCACGAAGCCGAACTCTCCCGCCTGCGCCAGGTACAGCCCGGTGCGCAGCGCCACGCCGGGCGTGGCGCCGAAGGCGCGCGTCAGCGCCGCCACGAGCACGAACTTGGCGACCACCGGGATCGAGGTCATGGCCAGCACCAGGAACCACTGGTCGAGCACCGGGTGCCAGTCGAGCTTCATGCCCACGGTGATGAAGAACAGGCCCAGCAGCACGTCGTGGAAGGGCCGGATGTCGGTCTCGACCTGGTGCTTGTATTCGGTCTCGGCCACCAGCATGCCGGCGACGAAGGCGCCCAGCGCCAGCGACAGGCCGGCGTGCTCGGTCAGCCAGGCCAGGCCCAGCGTGATCAGCAGCAGGTTCAGGATGAACAGCTCGTCGCTCTTGCGCCGCGCCACCAGCGTCAGCCACCAGCGCATCACATGCTTGCCGCCCACCAGCAGCAGCGTCAGCAGCACGGCGGCCTTCAGCGTGGCCAGGCCGATGGCCCAGGCCATGTCCTCGCCGCTGTTGTTCAGCGCCGGGATCAGCACCAGCAGCGGCACCACGGCCAGGTCCTGGAACAGCAGCACGCCCATCACGCGGCGCCCGTGCTCGCTTTCCAGCTCCAGCCGCTCGGCCATCATCTTCACGACGATGGCGGTGCTGGACATGGCCACCGCGCCGCCCAGCACCACCGAACCCTGCCAGCCCATCTGCCAGGGCATCGAGGTGAAGGCGAAGATCCACACCAGCAGCCCGTGGCCGAGCAGCGCGCCGGCCATCGTCAGCACCACCTGCGACAGCCCAAGGCCGAAGACCAGCGAGCGCATGCTGCGCAGCTTGGGCAGGTTGAACTCCAGCCCGATGACGAACATCAGGAAGACCACGCCGAACTCGGCCAGGTACTCGATGTTGGCGGTGTCCGCGGCCAGCGCCAGCGCGTTCGGCCCGATGATCACGCCGACCACCAGGTAGCCCAGCATCGGCGGCAGCTTGAGCGAGCGGCACGCGACCACGCCCAGCACGGCGGCGACCAGATAGAGCAGCGCGAGTTCGAGAGTGGTGGCCATGGACCGGTGCGCGGGGCGGGGAGCGCGCCAGGGGGTGGCGGGCTCCTAGAATGCTTCGATGCTATCGGAGCCGACTGACCCGAATCCCGCCCGCAGCTTCGACGCGCAGCGCGCGCTGCAGCTGGCCGAGCGCACCTTCGAGATCGAGGCGCAGGCGCTGCACGCGCTGGCCGCGCGCCAGGGCGAGGGCTTCACGCGCAGCGTGATGGCCATGCTGGAGTGCCGCGGCCGCGTCATCGTCATGGGCATGGGCAAGAGCGGCCACGTCGGCCGCAAGATCGCCGCGACGCTGGCCTCCACCGGCACGCCGGCGTTTTTCGTGCACCCGGCCGAGGCCGGCCACGGCGACCTGGGCATGCTGATGAGCGGCGACGTGGTGCTGGCCATCTCCAACAGCGGCGAGAGCGACGAGCTGGCCGCCATCCTGCCGGCGATGCGGCGCCTGGGCGTGACCTTGGTGGCGATGACCGGCAAGGTCGAATCGACCTTGGCGCGGCATGCCGACTTGGTGATCTCCAGCGCGGTCGACCAGGAAGCCTGCCCGATGAACCTGGCGCCCACCGCCAGCACCACCGCGCAGATGGCGCTGGGTGATGCGCTGGCGGTGG
>CAYUPF010000279.1:0-4842 GCA_964446545.1 uncultured Rubrivivax sp. | reverse complement strand
TGGCCGAACTCGATGCCCAGGGCGTGGCGCTGCAGTTGGTCTGCGCCACGCCGGTGATGTTCGGCTACGCCTGGCCGGCCGAACGCGCAGCCGACTGGGCGGCGCGCATGAACGAACACCTGCTCGGCTACTGCGCGGCGGCGCCGACGCGCCTGAAGGCCCTGGCCCAGGTGCCGCTGCAGGACGTGGAGCTGGCCTGCCGCGAAGCCAGCCGGGCGATGGATGCCGGCTGCGTCGGCGTGCAGATCGGCAACCATGTCGGCGAACGCGACCTGGACGACGAAGGCTTGGTGAAGTTCCTGAGCCACTGCGCCGAACGCCACATCCCGGTGCTGGTGCACCCCTGGGACATGATGGGCGGCAACCGCATGAAGAAGTGGATGCTGCCCTGGCTGGTGGCCATGCCGGCCGAAACCCAGCTGGGCATGTTGTCGCTGATCCTGTCGGGCGCGCTGGAGCGCATCCCCGCGTCGCTGAAGATCTGCTTCGCCCACGGCGGCGGCAGCTTCGCCTGGCTGCTGGGCCGGGTGGACAACGCCTGGAAGCACCGCGACATCGTGCGCCAGGACTGCCCGCAGCTGCCCTCGAGCTACGCGCGGCGCTTCTACGTCGACACCGCCGTGTTCGACCCGGGCGCGCTGCGCCTGCTCACCGACGTGATGGGCACGGACCGCGTGATGCTCGGCTCGGACAGCCCCTTCCCGCTGGGCGAGCAGCGCATCGGCAGCCTGGTGCGCGAATCACCTTACCTCGACGAAGCCGACCGCCAGCGCATGCTGCGCGGCAACGCCGAGGCTTTCTTCGGGTTGACCCGGGTTTGATCTTCGATCAACACGCACTATGATGCATGCATATCAAAGATCTCGGGGGCAACCTGGGTTCTTAGCGCACTATTGTTCATACCAAGGAGAACGCACATGATTCGCAGCACCCTTCGAGGCGCCGCCGCGCTGGCCCTGGCGGCCGCCGCTCTGGGCAGCGCCCAGGCCCAGGCACCCATCAAGATCGGCTTCATGGCCGAGTTGTCCGGCCCGCAGGGCGCGCTGGGCCAGGACCAGTACGACGCCTTCATGATGGTGGTCGAGCGCAACGGCGGCAAGCTCGGCGGCGTGCCGGTGCAGGTGATCCGCGAGGACAGCCAGCTCAAGCCCGACGTGGCCACGCAGATCGTGCAGAAGCTGATCGAGAAGGAGAACGTGCCGATCATCACCGGCGTCACCTTCTCCAACATCATGATGGCGGTGCACAAGCCCATCACCGAGAAGGGCGTGTTCCTGATCGGCAGCAACGCCGGGCCGGCGCCGATCGCCGGCGCGCAGTGCTCGCCCTACCAGTTCATCACCAGCTGGCAGAACGACAACCAGGCCGAGGTGGTGGGCAAGTACGCCACCGACAAGGGCTACAAGCGCGTCATCGGCATGGCGCCCAACTACCAGGCGGGCAAGGACTTCATCGCCGGCTTCAAGCGCATGTACAAGGGCGAGGTCATCGACGAGATCTACACGCCGCTGAACCAGCCCGACTTCAGCGCCGAACTCGCGCAGGTGGCGGCCAAGAACCCGGACGCGGTCTACGTGTTCTACCCGGGCGGCCTGGGCGTGAACTTCGTGCGCCAGTACCAGCAGGCCGGTTTGCTGGGCAAGATCCCGCTGCTGTCCAGCAGCACCACCGACGGCTCGACCTTGCCGGCGCAGAAGGAGACCGCGCTGGGCGTGATCAGCGGCACCTTCTGGGGACCGGACTTCGACAACCCAGCGAACAAGCAGTTCGTCGAGGAGTTCGAGAAGAAGACCGGCCGCATCCCCAGCCAGTACGCGGCGCAGAGCTACGACGCGGCGCTGCTGCTCGATTCGGCCATCGCCAAGGTCAAGGGCAACGTCGCCGACAAGCAGGCCTTCGGGGCAGCGCTGAAGGCGGCCGACTTCAAGTCGGTGCGCGGCGACTTCAAGTTCGGCAACAACCACTTCCCGATCCAGGACCAGCACATCTTCGAGGTGGCCAAGGATGCGAAGGGCCGTGTCAGCCTGAAGACCATCGCCACGCCGCTGAAGAACCACGTCGACGCCTATGCGTCGCTGTGCAAGATGTGAGCATCGGCTGCTGATGCGCACGGGCCGGCTCGACCGGCCCTTTTCACACCATGACCACCGGCCTGTTCTTCACCCAGCTGCTCAACGGGCTGCAGCTCGGCGTGCTGCTGTTCCTGCTGTCGGCCGGGCTGACGCTGGTCTTCGGCATCATGAACGTGGTGAACCTGGCGCACGGCTCGCTGTACATGATGGGCGCGTATTTCGCGGCCGCCGGCTTCAACGCCTTCGACGGCTCCTTCCTGGCCGCGGCGCTGTTTGCCGTGCCCGGCACCCTGCTGCTCGGGCTGCTGATCGAGCGCATCGTGCTGGCCAACCTGTACCAGCGCGACCACCTCGACCAGGTGCTGGCCACCTTCGGCTTGATCCTGTTCTTCAACGAGGTGGTGCGCTTCGTCTGGGGCGCCTCGTCGGTCTACATGAACGTGCCCAGCTGGCTGTCGGGCACGGTCGACCTGTTCGGGTTGCCCTACCCTTCGTACCGCTTCGCCATCATCGCCGTCGGGCTGGGCGTGGGCCTGGGGCTGTACGCGCTGATCAACCGCACGCGCGTGGGCATGCTCATCCGCGCCGGCGCCAGCAACCCGGACATGGTGTCGGCGCTGGGCGTCAACATCAAGGGCCTGAACACGCTGGTCTTCGGCCTGGGCGCGGCGCTGGCCGGCCTGGCCGGACTGATGGCCGGGCCGATCGTCTCGGTGCAGGCCGGCATGGGCGAGCCGATCCTGATCCTGACGCTGGTGGTCATCGTCACCGGCGGCATCGGCTCGATCCGCGGCGCCTTCTACGGCGCGTTGATCGTCGGCATCGTCGACACCATCGGCCGCGCCTTCCTGCCCACCTTGCTGCGCGAGCTGTTCGACCGTTCGGTGGCGCAGGCGGTGGGCCCGGCCATCGCGTCGATGCTGATCTACCTGCTGATGGCCGCGGTGCTGGCGCTCAAGCCGCAGGGCCTGTTCCCGGTGAAGCATGGCTAGCTCCGCCGCCGCGCGCATCTTCGCCATCGTGCTGCTGGCCGGCCTGGCGCTGGTGCCGGCGCTCGCCGCGTGGCTGGGCCAGCCCTTCTGGGTGACGCTGTTCACCCGCATCCTGATCTTCGCACTGGCCGCGATGGGGCTGAACCTGGTGCTCGGCTTCGGCGCGATGGTCAGCTTCGGCCATGCGATGTACCTGGGCATCGGCGCCTATGCGGTGGGCATCCTGTCCTACCACGGCGTGGACAACGGCGCCGTGCAGCTGGGGGTGGCGCTGGTGGTGGGCGCCCTGGTGGCATTGGGTGTGGGCGCCATCTGCCTGCGCACCAGCGGCATGGCCTTCATCATGATCACGCTGGCCTTCGCGCAGATGCTGTTCTTCCTGGCGGTGAGCCTGCGCGAATACGGCGGCGACGACGGCATGCAGCTCAAGGGCCGCAGCCTGCTGGGACCGCTGGATCTGAACAACCCCACGCTGCTGTACTACCTGGCCTATGCGCTGCTGCTGGCGGTGCTGTTCGGCTTCTGGCGGCTGGTGCATGCGCGCTTCGGCATGGTGCTGCGCGGCTGCCGCAGCAACGAGCGGCGCATGGCCTCGATGGGCTTTGCCACGTTTCGCTACAAGCTCAGCGCCTACGTCATCTCGGCGCTGGTGTGCGTGCTGGCCGGCATGCTGATGGCCAACCTGACACGCTTCGTCGCGCCCTCGTACATGGCCTGGACGGTGTCGGGCGAGCTGATCGTGATGATCGTGCTCGGCGGCCTGGGCACGCTGATCGGCCCGATCGCCGGCGCCACCGCGCTGCTGCTGGTCGAAGAAGCCCTGTCGTCGCTGAAGCTGGGCGTGCCGTGGCTGGACAACCTGATCAACCAGCACTGGCTGGCGCTGATCGGCATCTTCATCGTGCTGGTGGTGCTGGTGCTCAAGCAGGGCATCTACGGCTGGCTGGTGGCACACGAGCCACTGCGGGCCGAGCGCCGGGCCGCTCCCAAGCCGGCCCGCGTCCCCTCGGGGGACCGGCCGCCGTACTCGGCGGACGAGGGGTCCACATGACACATCTCGAAATCACCGGCCTGGTCAAGCGCTTCGGCGGGCTGCTCGCCACCGACCATGTGGACCTGGCCCTGGCGCGCGGCGAGATCCACGCGGTGATCGGGCCCAACGGCGCCGGCAAGACCACGCTGATCAACCAGCTCAGCGGCGAGATCCTTCCCGACGAAGGCCGCATCGTCTTCGACGGCAAGGACCTGACGCACGAGCCGCCGTTCCGGCGCGCGATGGCCGGGCTGGGGCGCTCGTTCCAGATCACTTCCGTGTTCAACGATTTCACGGTGCTGCAGAACGTGGCACTGGCGGTGCAAGCCCATGCCGGCCACAGCTTCCGCTTCTGGCGCCCGGCGTCCAGCGAGCGCGCGCTGACCGAGCCGGCGCTGGCCGCGTTGGCGCAGGTCGGCCTGCTGGAGCGTGCGCACACGCCGGTGGCGGTGCTGGCGCACGGCGAACGCCGCCAGCTGGAGATCGCGATGGTGCTGGCCACCGGCGCCAAGTGCCTGCTGCTCGACGAGCCGATGGCCGGCATGAGCCCGACCGAATCGGAAGCCGTGGTCGCGCTGCTGCGCAAGCTCAAACGCGAGCACACGATCCTGCTGGTGGAACACGACATGGATGCGGTGTTCGCGCTGGCTGACCGCGTGACGGTGCTGGTCTACGGCCGGCCGATCGCCAGCGGCACGCCCGAGCAGATCCGCAACCACCCCGAGGTGCGCGAGGCCTACCTGGG
>CAYUPF010000278.1:0-4845 GCA_964446545.1 uncultured Rubrivivax sp. | reverse complement strand
GACACCCTCGGTCAGCGCCGCGCCGGAAAAGCGCACGAGACGCAGCGGCGGATAGCTGCGGCGGTCGAGCCAGGCATGCCAGGGCGACACGGCGCTGTTCATCGCCGACATCTGTTCCAGTTGCTCCGGTGCCAGATCCGCGGCGTCGAGCGCACCGGGGGTCAGGCAGGCAAAGGTATCGACGATCCACATCGCACCCGAGGTCGGGTCGAACAGGCCGCGCGTCGTCGGCCCGTCGAAGATCGGTGGGCGGAAGAGTTGAAGCACGCGGTCACCCGCGTCGAAGCTGCCGCCCGGCTCGATCCAGCGCATGCGCTGCAGCGGCAGCGCAGGCTTTTCCAATGCGAGCCGTTCGACGCTGAAGAAACTGGTCACCAACGTGGCGTTGCGGCAGCGATCGAGTACGTCGAGCAGGCCGCCGGTGTGGTCGCCGTCGTCGTGCGACAGGAAGATCCAGCGCACATCCTCGGGCTCGACGGTGGAGAATACCTGCTCCAGCCAGCGCGCGCGGTGCAGCGGTGCGCCAGTATCGACGATCACCGGCTGGCGGCCGCGGATGAGCATCGAGTTCACCGGCAGGTACAGGCCGTCGCCGGCAGGCGCGAAGTTGGGGATCAGCCAGGTCTCGGGCGCGATGCGTTGCGGCCGAGGCGTGGGCAGGTAGGGGCGAGAGTCCATGATTCGATCTCCTGGGTGACATCGCGGTTGCGACGCAGGAGATCGTGCGCAGCGCGCGGCCACGGCGCATCGACCGTGAGAGCCATGGCTCGCCGGCGCCGGCAGGCCATGCCGCCGGGGTTGGGTGGGCCATGTGGAGGATCAGGCGCACGTGCTTGGGCGACCTGAAGCGTTTTCGCCCGTCTGCTTGGCCGGCCCACGGTCTGTGCCGGTGGGTGCGCGATTGCGGCCCCGCGCGGCTCGCCGCTTGCCTATCATTTCGCGCGTGAGCGTCGCCAGCACCAAGATCCAGCGACCGCGGCTGCGTCCCGGGCTGACGATGCCTCGCCCCGTGCTCGAACGCCAACTCGTGCAGGCGCTGGGTGAGCAGCCGCTGGTGCTGCTGTGTGCACCTGCCGGTTGCGGCAAGACCGCGCTGTTGGCGCGTGCGCTGGAACAGTTGCCCATCGGGTTTGGCGCGGCCTGGGTCACGTTGGACCCTGGCGACGACCTGGACCGCTTGCTGCAATGCCTGTGGCAGGCACTCGAGCCCTTCGACCTGCCCTGGCGCACCTCTCCCGAAGGCCTGGCCACGATGGCCACCAGCCGCGACCCACGCCAACAGCAGCAGGCCGCCGACACACTGGTCAACATGCTCGAAGCCTGCGAGCTGACGCATGGCGTGATCGCGCTCGACGACCTGCACCATGTCGACGACGTCGAGGCGCTGGCCTTTCTCGACCGTGTGCTGCTGCGCCTGGGCGAGCGCTGGACCCTGGCCGTCGCCACGCGCCAGGAACCCGCGCTGCGACTGGCGCGGCTGCGCGCCATGGGCATGCTCACCGAGTTGCGGACGGGAGAGCTGCAGTTCTCGCGCGAAGAGGCGCTTGCGCTGCTGCAGCCGGCCGGGCTGGACAGCAGCGCGGCCGATGCGTTGCACCAGCGGACGCAGGGCTGGCCGGCCGGGTTGCGGCTGGCACTGGGTGGCGCCCGGGGCGCCGGCCCGGGCACTGCCATTGACCGGCAGGCCTTCGACTACCTGAGCTCCGAAGTGCTGCAGCAGTTGGATCCCGAGCTGCGTGAATTCCTGCTGCGCACCAGCGTGCTGCAAGAACTCGACGCCGGGCGCTGCCAGGCGCTCACCGACGACCCGCGTGCCTGGGCCCACCTCGATGCACTGGAGCGGCTGGACCTGTTCGTCACCGTGGTCGGCGACCAGCCGCGCGCGCTGAAGCTGCACGACCTGTTCCGCGACGCGCTGTCGCACCGCATGCAGGTCGAGCGCCGCGACGAATGGCTGGCGCTGATGGCACGGGCCGCGACGCTCGAGGGCGACCCGGTGCGCCGGCAGGCACTGCTGCTGGCCGCGCAGCGCCCAGAGGATGCGGCCACGCTGCTGCGCCAAACCGGTTTGCGTTTGATGTTCGAAGGGGGTGTGCACACCGTGGTGCGACTGAGCGAGCAGTTCCCGACCGAATTTGCGCGCACCAGCGCCGACTTGCAGCAGGTGGCCGGCTACGCCAAGTGGCGCGTTTGGCGCAACGCCGAGGCCGACCACCACCTGCAGGCAGCCGAAGTGCTGTACCGCGCGCGTGGCGACGAGGCTTCGGCACGGCTGGCCGCCTGGCGCCGCGCCGCGATGCTGGCCGGCATCGGCCGGCCCGACGCCGCACGCCGGGCGATGCCCGAAGGCGGCAGCGCGGCCGACGACGTCGAAGCGCGTATTCATACTCACCTGTGCGATACCTGGATCGCGCTCGAGGAAGGCGCCAGCCGCGCCGTCGCGCCTCGGTTCGAGGCGCTGCTGGTCGCGCTGGAGCAGGCGCGGCAGCCCGAACTCTGGGCCACCATGGTGCCCACGCCCCGCCTGACGGCCTGCCCTGCCGTCGGGCCGCTGCTGACGCGCTGGGCCGATGCGGTGAGCCTGTTCGAAGCGGAGAGTCCGCTGCTGCTGAGCGCGCTGGCGCCGATGACGCAGGGCTGGCGTGCTCTCTGGGCCGGCCGGCTCGACGAGGCCGAGCGCTGCTTGCAGCGTAGTGAGCGCGACGAACGCTGGGCTGGCCACCCGCCGATCGTGCAGAGCCACCGGCTGGCTTTTTGCGCGGTGGTGCAGATGGCGAAAGGGGATGGCGTCCAGGCGCTGGCGGCGGCGCGCGCGCACGGCGAAGGCTTCCCGACGAGCTATGGTGGGCGCGGACCCTGGTACGCGCTGTTCCTGATGGGCCGTGTGGCCGCGAGCTGCGGCGACGCCACGCTGCTGCGCGAAGCAGTGGTGCGATTGGAACAGTTGCAGGTCGGCCTGCCCGAGATGACGCCGCTGCGCCTGCAGCCGCTTCTGGGTCTGCAGGGTCATCTCGCGCTTCACGAAGGCCGCGCCGTCGGAGCCGAGGCGCTCTGGCAGCGCGCCCTGGAGCAGGAAGAAGCCTGTGACCTGTTTGGCCTGGCGTACGAGCTGCGCACGCGGCTGGCACAGATGCGCCTGCGCGCACGCGACTTGGCCGCGGCGGCCGCCTGGCTGGCGCCGATGCTGCAGTGCGCGGCAGATGGCCCGCGTGGCGCCCTGTTTGCGTTGCCCGAACTGCGCGAGTTGGCCGCTGCGCCGTGGGGCGGTCACATCGACGCCGACAGGCTGGTCATCTTGAGGGCCTGGAGCGCGGCCGCCGCGTCCGGTGCGGCGCCGGGCACGGCGGCGGCCACCACCCGAGCCAGTCGGCTGCAGGATCCGCTCAGCCCCCGCGAGACCGAGGTGCTGTCGCTGATGGCGCGTGGCATGAGCAACAAGCTCATCGCGCGCGAGCTCGACCTCAGCCCGCACACCGTCAAACGTCACGTGGCCCACGTGCTCGACAAACTCAACCTCGCGTCGCGCAGCCAGGCCGCGGCCTGGTTCCACGCCCAACCTCGGCCCTGACCCTTTCGGTACATGGCCCGTTTCGGGCGATGCGGGCTGCCGGGTGCCTGCAGACACTGACGACATCGCGGCATATCGCCTGCGGTCTTCCCATCCCACTCTCATGAGGCACCTCGATGATCACCAACCCGCACACCGGCACCAACGTCCACGAGATTGCGAACGGCATCTACCGCATCAACACGCCGATTGATCTTCCCGATGGTCCGGCTTTCAGCTTCAACCAGTACCTGCTCATCAACGACGAGCCGTTGCTGTTCCATACCGGTCCGCGCCAGCTATTCCCGGTGGTCAGCGAAGCCATCGCTTCCCTCATGCCGATCGAGCGCCTGCGCTATGTCGGCCTGTCGCACGTGGAGGCCGACGAGTGCGGCTCCTTGAATCGGCTGCTGGCCCTCGCACCCGGGGCCGTACCGCTGTGCAGCCAGGTTGCGGCGATGGTGTCGATCAACGACCTGGCCGAGCGCCCGGCCCGTGCGCTGGGCGATGGCGAGCAACTCGTGCTGGGCCGTCACACGCTGCAATGGTTCGATACGCCGCATGTGCCGCATGGCTGGGAGTGTGGTCTGCTGATGGACTCGTCCACGGGCACCTTGTTCTGTGGCGACCTGTTCACCCAGCCGGGTCACGGTGAGCAAGCCCTGACCGAGACCGACATCCTGGAGCCGAGCGAAGCTTTCCGCCGCAGCATGGACTACTTCGCGCATGCGCCGCACACGATGGCCACGCTGCTACGTCTCGCACAGCAAGGTCCGCGCACCCTGGCCTGCATGCATGGCAGTGCCTGGCGCGGAGATGGCAGCGCGCTGCTGCGCCGATTGGCCGAATCGCTGTCTACCCCCGGTTGAGCGTAGAGCGGCACCAAGGCGTTTCATGGCGTGCGTCCGCGAGCGCCGCCAAGGAAGGTCGGCTGTCCCGAGTCACCGATTCCGATGTCAGGGCGATGGATTCGAGCGGCTGGTTGTCAAGGCGCGACCCTCAGCTGCCGGTGGTGCTATGGGAATGCCGGCGGCAAAGCCGACATAGGCTATCAATCGCTGATGTTGAGACCTATGCATAGGGGTCGGGTAGTGCCTCTGGATACCTCGAAATTGATAGGCGAAAGCCGTCACCGAATCTCAGCGGACCTCAGCGGCCACCTCCATCGGCATGTTCGCGCTGGACCTGCCATTCGCAGTCTGCAAATGAGTTTCGGCAGAAGTCGGACTCCTGTTATCGGGCTTCAGAACCTGCCTGCCCGAGCCCGTTCATGGACGACATCTCAACCTGGATCAGCG
>CAYUPF010000277.1:0-4902 GCA_964446545.1 uncultured Rubrivivax sp. | reverse complement strand
ACTTCACCGACCCCGAGAACGTCGGGCTGTCGCTGTCCGAAGCCATCGCGCTGGGTGACTGGCGGTTGTTCTTCCTGAGCCGAGACCAGGTGCGCGACATCACGCTGGCCGACGTGCAGCGGGTGGCCGAGGCCTATCTGCGGCCGTCGAACCGCACGCTCGGCAGCTACATCCCCACCGATGCGCCGCAGCGCGCGCCCGCGCCGGCCAAGGTGGACGTGGCGCAGGTGCTGCAGCAGTTCAAGCCGCAGGCCGCGGCGGCCGCGGTCGAGGCCTTCGATGCCACGCCGGCCAACATCGACGCACGCACGCAGCGCTTCGAAGTCGGCGGGCTGAAGGCGGCAGTGCTGGCCAAACCCACGCGCGGCACTGCGGCGCAGGCGAGCTTAAGCCTGCGCTTCGGCGACGAGAAGAGCCTGTTCGGCCAGGCGGCGGCGGCCGAGGCCGTGGGCCGGCTGCTCGACAAGGGCACGGCCACGCTGACGCGCCAGCAGGTGCAGGACCGGCTCGACGCGCTGAAGACCGAGATCTCGATCCAGCCCGGCGCGGGCGGCGTCAGCGTCAGCCTGAGCTCGCGCCGCGAACACCTGGCCGAAGCGGTGACGCTGGTGGCCGAGCTGCTGCGCCGGCCGGCCTTCCCGGCCGACGCCTTCGACGAGTACAAGCGCCAGTCGCTGACGCGCATCGAGGCGGCGCGCAAGGAGCCCAGCGCCGTGGCCGGCAACGCGCTGGCACGCCTGGGCAACCCCTACCCGCGCGGCGACGTGCGCTACGCGCGCAGCTTCGACGAGCAGATCGAGGACCTGAACGCGCTGACGCTGGACCAGGTGCGCGCCTTCCACGCCCGCTTCTACGGCGCGCGCTTCGCGCAGTTCGGCGCCGCCGGCGACATCGACCTGCCGCCGCTGCAGCAGGCGTTGCGTGCGGGCTTCGGTGACTGGAATGCCGGCGAGCCCTTCACGCGCGTGCCGCAGCCGCTGCTGCCGTCCAAGGGCGAGACGCTGCTTCTCGCCACGCCCGACAAGCAGAACGCCGACCTGCGCGCCCGCGCACCGGTGGCGCTGGCCGACACCGATGCCGACTACCCGGCGCTGACGCTGGCCAACCACCTGCTCGGCAGCGGCGGCAGCTCGCGGCTGTGGACGCGCATCCGCGAGACCGAAGGCCTGTCCTACAGCGTGTACAGCCACATCGCCTGGAACAACTTCGAGCCCAACTCCAGCTGGCTGGCCGGCGCCATCTTCGCGCCGCAGAACCGCGCCAAGGTCGAGACCGCGCTGCGCGAGGAGCTGGCGCGCGCGCTGAAGGACGGCTTCAGCGCCAAGGAGCTGGACGCCGCGCGCAATGGCCTGCTCAGCTTCCGCCGCCTGTCGCGGGCGCAGGACGACGTGCTGGCCTCGGCGCTGGCCTCCAACCTGTACCTGGGCCGCAGCTTCGAGATCTCGGCGCGCGTCGATGAGGCGCTGGCCGCGGCCACGCCCGAGCAGGTGAACGCGGCGCTGCGCAAGTACCTCAGGCCCGAGAGCATCGACATGGTCTTCGCCGGCGACTTCAAGCCCTGAACGCGCAGGGGCTCTGGCATCATCTTCGGATGCCTGAGCCCCACATCACCCGCTACCGGCGCTGGCTGCGCGACCAGCGCGGCCTGTCCTTCGACAGCTACGACGCGTTGTGGCGCTGGTCCACCACCGACCTGACTGCCTTCTGGGCGTCGATCTGGGACTACTTCGACGTGCAGTCGCCGACGCCCTATCAGGCAGTGCTGGAGCAGCCGGAGATGCCTGGCGCGCGCTGGTTCCCGGGCGTGCAGCTGAACTACGCGCAGCATCTGATGCGCCACGCCGACGCCAGCCACGCCGCCGGCCACCCGGCCATCGTCTTTAGCGACGAGGCGCTGCTCGCGCGCGGCGAGCTGCGCGAACTGTCCTGGCCGCAGCTGCGCCGCCAGGTCGCGTCCTGCGCGGCGGCGTTCAAGGCACTGGGCGTGCAGCGCGGCGACCGCGTCTGCGCCGTCATGCCCAACGTGCCCGAAACCATCGTCGTCTTCCTGGCCGTCGCCAGCCTGGGCGCGATCTGGTCGGTGTGCTCGCCCGACATGGGGCCGGTGGCGGTGCTCGACCGCTTCCGCCAGATCGAAGCCAAGCTGCTGGTGGCCTGCGACGGCTACCGCTACGGCGGCATCGCGCACGATCGGCGCCCATTGCTGCAGCAGCTGCTGGCCGAATTGCCGTCGGTGCAGCATGCGGTGCTGTGGCGCAACCTGGATGCCGCGGCCGACGTGCAGGCGCTGGCCGGAGCGTCGCGCCAGGCGCACGACCTGGCCGCGCTGCTGGCGCAGGACCTGCCTTTCGAACCGGTGCCACTGCCTTTCGACCACCCGCTGTGGATCGTCTATTCCAGCGGCACCACCGGCTTGCCCAAGCCCATCGTGCACGGCCACGGCGGCGTCATGCTGGAAGCGCTGAAGCTCAGCACGCTGCACAACGACGTCGGCCCCAGCGTCGACGGCGGCGACCGCTTCCACTGGTACTCGAGCACCGGCTGGATCATGTGGAACTGCCAGGTCGGCGCGCTGCTCGGCGGCAGCACCATCTGCATCTTCGACGGCAGCCCGGCCGGGCCGCAGGGCGCGCCCGACTGGAGCCAGCTGTGGCGCTTTGCCGGCCTGGCGCGCTGCAGCTTCTTCGGCGCCGGCGCGGCTTTCTACGCGTCCTGCCTGAAGGCGGGCGTCGAACCGCAGGCCGTGGCCGAGCTGTCGTCGCTGCGCGCCATCGGCTCCACCGGATCACCGCTGTCCGAGGACTGCTACCGCTGGATCTGGGACAAGCTGCCCAAGGTCGACGGCCAGAACATCTGGCTCACGCCGATGAGCGGCGGCACCGATTTCGCCGGCGCCTTCATCGCCGGGCTGCCGACGCTGCCGGTGGTCGAAGGCGAGATGCAGTGCCGCTGCCTGGGCGCCAGCGTCGAAGCCTGGTCCGAGCCCGACGAGCACGGTGTCGGCCGGCCGCTGATCGACGAGGTCGGCGAGCTGGTGTGCACCCAACCGATGCCGTCGATGCCGCTGTACTTCTGGGGCGACGAAGGCAACCGGCGCTATCACGACAGCTACTTCGACATGTACCCGGGCGTCTGGCGCCACGGCGACTGGATCAAGATCACGCTGCGCGGCGGCGCCATCATCTACGGCCGCAGCGACGCCACCATCAACCGCCACGGCATCCGCATGGGCACCGCGGAGCTGTACCGGGCGGTCGAGGCGCTGCCCGAGGTGCTGGACAGCCTGGTGGTGGACCTGGAATACCTGGGCCGCGAAAGCTGGATGCCGCTGTTCGTGGTGCTGCGCGACGGCGTTACGTTCGACGAGGAGCTGAACAAGCGCATCAAGCAGGTCATCCGCGAGGCGCTGTCGGCGCGCCATGTACCCAACGACATCTTCCAGGTGAGCGCCATCCCGCGCACGCTGTCGGGCAAGAAGATGGAGCTGCCGGTGAAGAAGCTGCTGCTCGGCGCCGAGCCCGACAGCGTGCTCAAGCGCGACGCCATGGCCAATGCCGACTGCGTGGACTGGTTCGTCGCGCTGGCGCGGCAGCGCCAGGCCGCTCAGGCCTGAGCGAACTGCACGATCTGCCCGGCCGGCCGCGCACCGGCCACGCGCGCCACCTCGTTGCCGCGCCGCAGCTTGACCAGCGTGGGGATGCTGCGGATGCCGAAGCGCGAGGCCGTGAGCGGGTTGTCGTCGCTGTTCACCTTGACCAGCAGCGCCTTGCCCTTGAGCGTGCGCGCCGCCTGCTCGAACTGCGGCGCCATCTGCCGGCACGGGCCGCACCATGGTGCCCAGAAGTCCACCACCACCGGCAGGTCGCTGGCGCCGACCACCTTGTCGAAGTCGGCGTCGGACAGTTCGACCGGCTGGCCGTCGAGCAGGGCCTGGCCGCAGCGTCCGCAGACCGGGTCTTCGCCCAGCCGTGCGGCCGGTACGCGGTTGGTGGCGCCGCAGTGAGTGCAGGCGACGTGGGTGCTGGCAGTGTCGTTCATGGCCTGCAAATGGGTATGCGCGCGGCCATCTCAAGGGCCCCGCGCCGCGGCCGGCCCGGGGAATAATCAGTCCGCCATTCGCGTAGACGCATCAGGTGGACCCGGCCCCCAGTGCATTCCGTCAACAGTTGCTAGGCGCCGTGCCTCGCCTGCGGCGCTATGCGCGCTCGCTGGTGTTCGAGGACGCGCAGAGTGACGACCTGGTGCAGAGCACGCTGGAACGCGCGCTGACGCATTGGCAGCAGTTCGACCAGCAGCGCGACATGCTGGTGTGGCTGCTGTCCATCGCGCACAACGCGCACCAGGACATGCGCCGAAAGCAAGCCCGGATGCAAAGCATGGAGCCTTCGTTGCTGCAGGCCGCACAGGACAGCCTGGGCGGTGATGCCGGTGTCGACGTCGGCCTGCGCATGGACCTGCTGGCGGCGCTGGCGCGGCTGTCGCCCGAGCAGCGCGAGCCGCTGCTGCTGGTGTGCGTGGAGCAGTTCAGCTATGCCGAGGTGGCCGAGGTGCTGCACATCCCGGTGGGCACGGTGATGTCGCGCGTGTGCCGTGCGCGTGCCACCTTGCGCGGCCTGCTCGACGGCCCTGCCAAGCTGCGGCGGGTGGTGTGAACATGGACCGCGACATCATCGCCGACGAACTGCTCAGTGCCTGGATCGATGGCGAACTGGACGGCCAGCCCGAACAGCGCGAGCGTGTCGAGGCTTGGCTGCGCGAGCATCCGCAGGACGCCGCGCGCGTGCGCCAATGGGCGGCCGACCGCGACACGCTGCGCGAGCGGCTGGCGAGCGAGCTCGACGCGCCGCTGCCGCCGCGGATGCGTGCGATGGTGCTGGGGCCGCCGTGGGCGCCATCACGTCG
>CAYUPF010000276.1:0-4911 GCA_964446545.1 uncultured Rubrivivax sp. | reverse complement strand
CGCCCATCGCCCGATTGCGTCCGGATGTGACGCCGCTAGCGCAACCAGCCCTTGCGCCGGAAGTACAGGAAGGGCGCCGCCACCGACGCCACCATCAGGCCCAGCGCGAAGGGGTAGCCGTAGGGCCAGTCCACCTCGGGCATGAAGCGGAAGTTCATGCCGTAGATGCTGGCGATCAGCGTCGGCGGCAGCAGCGCCACGCTGGCCACCGAGAAGATCTTGATGATCTTGTTCTGGTTGATGTTGATGAAGCCGACCGTGGCGTTCATCAGGAAGTTGATCTTGTCGAACAGGAAGGTGGTATGGCTGTCCAGCGAATCGATGTCGCGCAGAATCTGCCGCGCCTCCTCGAACTGCTCGGCGTTGAGCATGCGGCTGCGCATCATGAAGCTGACCGCGCGGCGCGTGTCCATCACGTTGCGGCGGATGCGGCCGTTCAGGTCTTCTTCCTTGGCAATGGCCGACAGCGCCTCGCCCGCCGCCTGGTCGTTGACGCCCTGCTTCAGCACGCTGGCGCTGACCTTCTCCAGGCTGTCGTAGATGCCCTCCAGCGCGTCGGCCGAATACTCGGCGTCGGCGTCGTAGAGCTTCAGCAGTACGTCCTTCGCGTCCTCGATCAGCGCCGGGATGCGGCGCGCGCGCAGGCGCAGCAGGCGAAACACCGGCAGATCCTCGGCGTGCACCGAGAACAGCACGCTGTGGAACAGCACGAAGGCCACGCGCACGTTGCGCGGCGCCACGTCGTCGTCGATCAGGAAGTCCGAACGGATGTGCAGCTCGCCGTTGTCCTCCTCGTAGAAGCGTGCAGATTCCTCGAGATCGTCGTCGACGATGTTGTCCGGAATGTTCAGGCCGAAGCGGCGCATGACCCAGGACTTTTCCCAGGGTGTCGGCGCCTCCATGTCCACCCACACCGGCGGCTGGCGACCGGGCTGTTCGAGGAGGTCGAATTCTTCTTCCTGGAGGATGCGTCCGGCCAGGCGGCCGTTCTCCAGCATGAACACATTAAGCATCAGTGACTCCGGCGCGCTCGGGCGGCTGCCATGTCTGCGCCATGGGGAATGCGGAAGGGGTCGGCGACTACCGTCTCACTCCCGCGGTGCGCTGCGCGACGACGGCACAGGGCACCAGGCTGCCGGAGTGGACGGTCACCGAGGGTGACTTCGGTCCAAGTAGGCCTCTCAGAACTTTTGATGACCGTTGATTATCACACCCGGCAAGAGTCGTCGGAACCCCTGGCGACACCGGCGCTGGGTCACTTGTCAGCGCCACATTTCGGTAGCACACTGGCCCTGCCCATCGGGCCTTCGCGCCCCACCCCTCTTCAGTCTTCCCTCCCCTTTTCCCACCACGCCTGCAAAGGAGGCCTTGATGAACCTGACGATCAGCGGACATCATCTCGAAGTGACACCAGCGTTGAGAGAGTACGTGCTGACCAAGCTGGAACGTGTCACCCGTCATTTCGATCAGGTGGTGGATGTGAACGTCCTGCTCACGGTGGAAAAGCTCAAGGAAAAGGAACGAAGGCAGCGCTGCGAGGTCACACTGCATGTCAAGGGCCGTGACATCTTCGTCGAACAGGCCCATGAGGATCTGTATGCCGCCATCGACCAGTTGATGGACAAGCTCGACCGCCAGGTCGTGCGCCACAAAGACCGCACCCAGGAACACCACCACGCCAGCGCCAAGCGCCTCGACGTGGGCGCGGTCTGAAAGTGAAAGTCGCTGCGCCGCGCATTCGTTGCTGCGGCGCAGCGCCCTGCGGCCTATCCCACGCCTGCGGGGTGTCGCAGCCCTCGACTTTGCGGCCTACTTTCTATAATTCACAGTTCTGCAACATGTCCCGGGCACGCGCCGCAGCCAGGCCGGCGCATCGGGCCCACCCATCGACATGAACCGTCTCGCTGCCATCTTGCCGCCCAGCAACGTGCTGGTCGATATCGACGCCACGAGCAAGAAGCGTGTCTTCGAGCAGGCCGGGCTGCTTTTCGAGAACCAGCATGCCATCGCGCGTGGCACGGTCACCGACAACCTGTTTGCGCGCGAGCGCCTCGGCTCCACCGGGCTGGGCCATGGCGTGGCCATTCCGCATGGCCGCATCAAGGGCCTGAAGAACCCGCTCGCCGCGGTGCTGCGCACGCAGTCGCCGCTCGGCTTCGATTCGCCGGACGACGAGCCGGTGCGCCTGTTGATCTTCCTGCTGGTGCCCGAGGCGGCGACGCAGCGGCATCTGGAGATCCTCTCCGAGATCGCCGAGATGCTGTCGGACCGCGAGTTGCGCGAGCGGCTGCTGGCCGAGCCCGACGCCGTCGCGGTGCACAGGCTCATCGCCGATTGGCAGGCACAGAAATCGGTCGCCTGAGCATGCGCCGGGTCGCGTCGGCCTGCCGTCGATGAAGCCCACCACCATCAGTGCCGAGGCCCTGTTCGAGGCCCATCGCGAGGCGATGCGCTGGGAATGGATTGCCGGCCATGCGCACCCCGAACGCCACTTCGACGACAACGCGGTGCGCGACGCGCGCTCGTCCGCCGACCTGGTGGGCTACCTGAACTACGTCCACCCGTACCGCGTGCAGATCGTCGGGCGCCGCGAGGTGGCCTACCTGCTGGCCTCGGCGAGCGAGGACCAGGAGCGCCGCATCTCGCGCATCGTCACGCTCGAGCCGCCGGTGATCGTGGTCGCCGATGGCGCCACCGCGCCGCCGCGGCTGGTGGCGATGTGCGACCGCGCCGAGATCCCGCTGTTCCAGACCGCCGAATCGGCCGGCCACGTGATCGACGTCGTGCGCACCTACCTGGCGCAGCTGTTCGCCGAACGCACCACGCGCCACGGCGTGTTCATGGACATCCTCGGTCTGGGCGTGCTGATCACCGGTGAATCGGGTCTGGGCAAGAGCGAACTCGGCCTCGAACTGATCAGCCGCGGCCACGGCCTGGTGGCCGACGACGCGGTGGACCTGTACCGCGTGTCGCAGACGGCGCTCGACGGCCGCTGCCCCGACCTGCTGCTCAACCTGCTGGAAGTGCGCGGCATCGGGCTGCTGGACATCAAGGCCATCTTCGGCGAGACCGCGGTGCGCCGCAAGATGCGCCTGAAGCTGATCGTGCACCTGGTGCGCAAGGAGACGATGGAGCGCGAGTTCGAGCGCCTGCCCTACGAGCCGTTGTACGAGGACATCCTCGACGTGCCGGTGCGCAAGGTGGTGATCGCGGTCGATGCCGGTCGCAACCTGGCGGTGCTGGTCGAGGCCGCAGTGCGCAACACGGTGCTGCAGCTGCGCGGTATCGACACCTACCAGGAATTCATCAGGCGCCACCAGAGCGCGATGGACGACCCCACGTAGTCAGGCGTTCAGCCGCTCGTCGAAGATCGCCACCGCGCGCGTCCAGCCGGCCGAGGCGCCGCGGATCTTGTGCGGGAAGCAGCTGATGTAAAAGCCGCTGGCCGGCAGCGACTCCAGGTTGTGCAGCTTTTCCAGGTGGCAGTAGCCGATGTCGCGCCCGGCCTTGTGGCCTTCCCAGATCAGCGCGGCGTCGCGCGTCTCGCCGTACTTCCTGGCGGTGTGCACGAAGGGTGCGTCCCAGCTCCAGGCGTCGGTGCCGGTGAGGCGGATGCCGCGCTCCAGCAAGTACATCGTCGCCTCGTAGCCCATGCCGCAGCCGGCGGCCACGTAGTCGGGGTTGCCGTAGCGCGAGCCCGCGCGCGTGTTCACCACCACGATTTCCAGCGGGCTGAGCGTGTGTTCGATGCGCTTCAGCTCGACCTCGACATCGGCTGCGCTGACCACGTAGCCGTCGCCGAAATGGCGGAAGTCCAGCTTCACGCCGGGCTGGAAGCACCACTCCAGCGGCACCTCGTGAATGGCGATGGCGCGCTCCTTGTGGCCCAGGGCCTTGTTCATCGTGCTGTGGAAATGGTACGGCGCATCCAGGTGCGTGCCGTTGTGCGTGGACAGGTTGACCGTCTCCACCGCCCAGCCTTCGCCGTCGGGCAGATCTTCCTTTTTCAGGCCGGGGAAGAAAGGCGCGATCTGCTCGAAGGTGTGCTCGTGCGTGAAGTACTGGATCTTCGGCGCGAAGGCCGGCGGATCGCTGAGCACGTCGTTTTCGAGGTAGATCGACAGGTCGACGAACTTGCGGGTCATGGGTTGTGCCTCCTTGCGTCGAGATTTCATCGCTTGCGCGCCAGCTTCGGATCGAGCAGGTCGCGTAGGCCGTCGCCCATCAGGTTCAGGCCGAGCACGGCCAGCGCGATGGCCGCGCCGGGGTAGATGGCCAGTTGCGGCGCCTGGAACATCTGCGTCTGCGCCTCGTTGAGCATGCGACCCCAGCTCGGCATCGGCGGCTGCGTGCCCAGGCCCAGGTAGCTGAGCGCCGCCTCGGCCAGGATGGCGGTGGCGAACTGCACCGTCGACTGCACGATCAGCACGCTGGCGATGTTGGGCAGCACATGGTCCAGCGTGATGCGCCAGGGCCCGGCGCCCGCGGCGCGCGCGGCCAGCACATATTCGCGCGACCACACGGCGTTGGCCGAGGCGCGCGCGGTGCGCGCGAACACCGGGATGTTGAAGATGCCGATGGCGACGATGCCGGTCATCAGCCCCGGCCCGTAGATCGCGCCGAGCATGATCGCCGACAGCAGCGCCGGGAAGGCGAAGGTGAAGTCCGACAGGCGCATCACCGCCTCCTCGACCCAGCCGCGGTGCGCCGCCGCCAGGCAGCCGAGCGCCACACCGCACAGCAGCCCGATCAGCACCGCCACCACGCCGACCAGGATCGAGGTGCGCGCGCCCACCAGCAACTGCGAGACGATGTCGCGGCCCAGGCTGTCGGTGCCCAGCCAGTGCGCGGCATTGGGCAGCGCCAGCTTGTTGGGCACGTCGATCTCGGTCGCCGGCCAGGGCGTCCACA
>CAYUPF010000275.1:3428-4911 GCA_964446545.1 uncultured Rubrivivax sp. | reverse complement strand
GCCTTCCTGCGCTGGCTGAAGCTGTCGAGGCTGCGGCCGCTGGAAGGCTATTCGCTGCAGCAGTTCCGCGCCGTCTGGCGCATCACCTCGCAGGTGCTGGGCCGCCGGCCGCCGGTGGATGCGGTGCGCGACCTGAACATCGCCGGCCCCGGCGGGCCGATCGGGCTGCGCATCTACACGCCGTCGCGTTCCGACAAGCTGCGACCGGCCTTCCTGTGGTGCCATGGCGGCGGCTTCATCGTCGGCGGGCTGGAATCGGCCGATTCGATCTGCCGCAACATCGCGCGCGACGCCGGCTGCGTGGTGGTGTCGGTGCGCTACCGGCTATCGCCGGAGCATGACCTGCACGCCAGCCGCAACGACTTCCTGGCCGCGCTCGACTGGGTGGCGCTGCACAGCGAGGCGCTGGGCATCGACGCCACCCGACTGGCCATCGGCGGCGATTCGGCCGGCGGCAACGTCAGCGCCGCGGTGGCCCAGGCCACCGTGCAGCGCGGCGGCCCGGCGCTGTGCCTGCAGGTGCTGGCCTATCCGGCCACCGACCTGGCGCACAAGTTTCCGTCGATGGCCGAGAACGCCGGCGACTACCTGCTCACGCCGGAAGCGCTGGACTACATCGGGCGCCTGCTCGGCGTGCCGCCGGACGTCGCCGACCCGTGGCTGTCGCCGCGACGCAGCGCCGACCTGCGCGGTCTGCCGCCGGCGCTGATCGTCAGCGCCGGCTACGACCCGATCCGCGACGACGCGCTCGACTATGCGGCACGGCTGCGCGCCGCCGGCGTGCCGGTGGAACTGCTGCACTACGCCGGCCAGGTGCACGGCTTCCTCAACTTCGACGCCGTGATCGGCGCCGCCGGCGACGGCCTGCAGCGCATCGGCAAGGCGCTGGCCGCGGCCTTCCGCGGCCTGCCCGCGGCCGACCGCACCACCGAGCTGAGCGACCAGCCGGCATCGGCACGCCAGAGCTTGTGGGCTGCCGGCAGCGAACTGGTGACGACCAGCTACTTCGCCTGGATGACGCTGGGGCGCTGGTCGGTCACCTTGCCGCGGCTGGTGTCGCCGCGCCTGGCGGAAATCTATGCGCCGGTGCTGCGGCCCTGGCTGTTGCCGGCGAGCTTCGTCAGGCGCAGGATCGCCACCCGCTTCAACAGTCTGGCGGCGCGCCAGACCTATCCCGAAACCTGATCGAGGTAGCCGCCATGGCACGTTCGCTGATTCCGGACCCGTTCGAGCTGTTCCGCGAGGCTGTCAACCGCTTCGAGGCCGGCGTCAATGCGTTGGCGCAACGCAAGCTCACCGAGTCGAAGGACGTGGCGCGCACGCTGCACAAGGTGACGCGGGCCTCGGTCGGCGTGCGGCAGGTGGTGGACAAGTCGCTGGCCGGCGTGCTGGCGCTGCTGGAGCTTCCCAGCCGCGGCGAGGTGGCCGCGCTCGCTGCCGCGGTGCAGCGCGTCGAGGACAAGCTCGACCTGCTGCTGCCGGC
>CAYUPF010000275.1:0-3328 GCA_964446545.1 uncultured Rubrivivax sp. | reverse complement strand
GACCCGACGCTGGGCCTGCGCCTGCGCACCGAGGTCGACCGCATGATCCAGCGCGGCCTGAAGGGCCTGAGCTACCTCGGCTCGCCCGCCGCGGCCGTCGGCCCGACGCCGAAGACGCTGCTGCACCGCCGCGGCACGCTCGCCCTGTACCACTACCACGCGACCAGCGACGAGGTCTACCGCGTGCCGATCCTGTTCGTCATGGCGACGACCAACAAGGCCTACGTCTTCGACCTGGCCAAGGGCCAGAGCCTGATCGAGTTCCTGCTGGCGCGCGGCCACGACGTCTACGTGATGGACTGGAACGCGCCGACGCGCGACGAGAGCGGGCTGAAGATCGAGGACTACGTGCTCGACTTCATCCCCGACTGCATCCGCCGCGTGCAGCAGGACTCCGGCGAGAACGAGGTCACGCTGATCGGCTACTGCATGGGCGGCGTGCTGTCGACGATCTACGCCGCGCTGCACGCCGACGGGCCGCTGAAGAACCTGGTGTGCTTCACCACGCCGATCGACTTCCGCGAGATGACGCTGTTCCAGGCGATGTCCGACAAGCGCCACTTCGACGTCGACCGGCTGGTCGACGCGCTCGGCGTGGTGCCGGCCGACTTCATCGTCGGTGCCTTCGACATGCTGCGGCCGGCGGGGCGCGTGGTCTCGCAGGTGCGGCTGTGGGACAACATGTGGAACGATGCCTACGTCAAGGGCTACCGCATGATGGACCGCTGGGGCGTCGAGACGCTGCCGCTGGCCGGCGACTACTTCCGCCAGACCATCAAGGAACTGCTGTGGAAGAACGGCCTGCTCGAAGGCACGCTGCGCATCGGCGGGCGCAAGGTCGAGCTGAAGAACATCCAGGTGCCGCTGCTGCACGTCATCGCCGAGCACGACCACATCGTGCCGCCGGCCTGCGCGCGGCCGCTGGTGGCCGGCGTCGGCTCGACCGACAAGACCGAACTCATGCTGCCGGGCGGACATGTCAGCCTGGTGGCCGGGCCCAACGCCGTCAAGCGCATGTGGCCCGCACTCGACCAATGGCTGGGGACACGATCCATATGAACACCGCTGCATCGCGCGACTACCCGCGCACCCTCAAGTTCGACGACCACACCGTCCAGGTCGCGCGGCTGACGCCGGCCGATGGCGCGGCGCTCGGCGAGTTCGTGAAGACGCTGCCGACGCACGACCTGCTGTTCGCGCGCCGCGACATCAGCCATCCGAAGGTGATCGCGGCCTGGATGCAGGCGGTCGGCGAGGGCCGCATCACCAGCCTGGCGGCGCATGAAGGCGAGCGCCTGGTCGGCTGCACCGCGATCGTGATCGATGCGTTGTCGTGGTCGCGCCATGTCGGCGAACTGCGCGTGCTGGTGTCGCCCGCCTGGCGCGGCCGTGGCCTGGGCCGCGCGCTGATCCAGGAGAGCTTCGCGCTCGCGCTGGGTCTCGGCCTGGACAAGCTGACGGTGCAGATGACCGTCGACCAGGCCTCGGCGATCGCGGTGTTCGAGGAGCTGGGCTTCAAGGCCGAGGCGGTGCTGCGCGACCACGTCAAGGACCGCGACGGCAAGACCTACGACCTGGCGCTGCTGAGCCACGACGTGGCCGCGGTGCAGTCGCGCATGCAGGCCTACGGGCTGGACGAGGCGCTGGGCCGCTGAAGCCGGCCCCCTCAGCGGCCTATCAGCCGTGCCCCGCTGAGCTTGCCGGCACGCTTGTCGAAGGTCCACAAGGGCAGCTCCCGGGCCTGGGCGGCCAGGGCGACGTGCAGGCAGTCCGCGAAATCGGCCGAGCCGTCGCGATAGAGGTGCAGCGCCACCTCGAGGGCGCGTTCGGACTCGAATGTCAGCTCCGCCGCCGAGAACAAGTTGGACAGAATCGCCATCGTTTCGTCTCGGGAGTACTCGAAGCTCGAGCGCAGCACCCACTCGAGTTCGAGCACGACCGTGACCGGCACGAAGAGCGTCTGTCCTTCGCCGATGCTCTTGCGGATCAATCGTCGTGCGGCGGCAAGCTGCGCCTCGTCGTCCTGTACGACATAGCGGACCAGGACGTTGGTGTCGAGCGCAGGCATCAGCGCCAGGGGTTCATGTCTTCGATCGCGACGCGCTTGCCTCGCGGGGCCTTTGCCATGCCGGCCATATCGAGGATCGACTTCGTCTTCGCCCGCACGATGATCGTGCCATCCGGAGTGACCGACCACACCAGCCGGGTTCCGGCCTTGGCATGAACCTGCGCCCGGACGTCGGCAGGCACCGTCGTCTGGCCTTTCGCGGTGATCGTGGACTCTGCCATGGGAGCGCTCCTTACTAGGGCGAACATTGTAATGCATCGCCGGCTTCGGCCGTAGCCACAACGTACGCACTCCAGGCGTCCGGCCGGCCCACAGTGACGCCGCCTGGCCCTGGGCTAGCCATCGCGGGTAGGGGCGTGGGACGGTTGCGTGCGGATGATGCGTAAGTGGTGGCGCAGCGCCACCGCCGCCCCCGGCAAGCTCAGAAGGAATCACCGACATGACTCAAGAGAAGAACCTATCGCGCCGCCGCTTTAACGGCGCGCTGGCCGGCATGGCCGTGGCGCCGCTGACGCTGGGTATGGCCGGCGCGGTGCGCGCGCAAGCCTGGCCCACCAAGCCGATCGTGCTGGTCACGCCGGCGCCGCCCGGCGGCGCGGTCGACGTGATGGCGCGCGTGCTCGGCGAGCAGCTGGCCAAGACCCTGAGCCAGACGGTGATCGTCGAGAACAAGCCCGGCGCGTCGGGCATGCTGGCGGTGCAGTCGGTGGTGCGCGCGCCGGCCGACGGCTACACGCTGCTGTTCACGCACACCACGCCGATCTCGTACACGCCGCACATGTTCTCGAAGATGGCCTACGACGTGCCGCGCGACCTGCGCTTCATCACGCACGTCTGCGATGCCGACCTGGTGCTGGCCGTCAACAAGGACGTGCCGGTGCACGACATGAAGGAGTTCCTGGCCTGGGCCGGCGCGCGCCGCGGCAAGCTCAGCTACGGCTCCTACGGCACCGGCTCGGGCGGCCACCTGATGACCGCATACCTGAGCGAATCGCGCAATCTGGACATGACGCACGTGCCCTACAAGGGCGAGCCGCCGATGCTGCAGGACCTGATCGGCGGCCAGATCGCGCTGGCCTTCGGCACCATCGGCACGATGGCGCCGCAGATCAATTCCGGCCGCATCCGCGCCATCGCCGTCACCGGGCCGAAGCGCTTTGCCGACCTGCCCGACGTGCAGACCCTGGCCGAGGCCGGCCTGCCGGACCCGGAGTTCCGCGTCATCGGCGGCATCCTGCTGATGGCCCCGGCGGCGACGCC
>CAYUPF010000274.1:0-4922 GCA_964446545.1 uncultured Rubrivivax sp. | reverse complement strand
CGCGTGTGGTCGTGCTGGTGATGTTCCCGGCGATCACGCTGTTCGTGCTGCGGCTATAGTCCCGTGCTTCAGCGCTCGGGCTGGCCGAACAGCCGCTTCGACAGCGCGCCTCGCCAGTTGGCGTCGAACACCAGGTCACAGACCAGGTGTTCGGCGCCAGCGCCCTGCAGTTCCAGGCTGCCCACCTTGTGCCAGCGCTCGTCGCGATAGGCGGCGCCCAGGGCATGCAGCAGCGCTTGCTTGTACGCGCTGTCCTCGTTGGCCAGATGCAGGCCTTTGGTCTCCAGCAGCACCAGTTGCCTGCGTCCTGCGACATCGTTCATCGCGAAGACGAAGTCCGGATACACCTTCTGCCGCTTCCAGCCCTGCAGTCCGACCTGCGTGCGCGCCACATTGCGATGCCACCAGTGCACGGCCGCCTGCTGGTCCAGATAGCCGGCCACCTTCAGTTCGAACTCGTTCAGGTCGGGCGTGCGCAGCGCCGGCTCGTACAGGCTCTTCTCCACGGGCCGGGCGTCGCTGTCGCGCACCCATGGCATCGGCGTGCCGCCGAGCTGGTACTGCCAACTCTCGGGCAGCTCGAAGTCGGCCGCATCGGCGCGCAGGCGGAACTCGATGCAACCCTGATCGAGCAGCGCCTTGAAGACGGATTCGGCCAGCCTGTCGCGTTCGGCCTGCAGGTCGCTGCGCAGCGCTTCGATCAACGACGCCGCCGACGCCGCCAGCGCCGCCTCGGGTACGCCGGCGCGCCCCAGCCTGCGCTCCACCGCTTGCAGCCATGCCCACGCATGCCAGGGATTCGGTGCCAGGTCCGACAGTGCACGCACGATGCGCGCGCGATCAAGCACCGCCGGCGGCGTTTCGCTGGCCAGGGCTTCGGGCACCGTGCCCGTCAGCAGGCTCAGGCCGATGGACAGATGCCCGGCACTCGTGCCGACGGCGGACGGCGCCCAGTTCGCCGCCAGCGCATCGGTGCGCAGTTGATCCCACGGCACGCGCGGCAACACGTCGCTGTCGTAGACCAGCGGCCTGCGCGCGCCATCGTCCTGCACCCAGGCCACGGTGGGCACGAAGATGCGCGTTCCGCGCCAAGGCGTGCGCCGCACAGCGGTGATCGGCTTGGGCACGGCCGGGTCGTCGCCGAGCCCGCGCACCGACACGCCGAGATCGCCCATGCCTTCTTCTTCCAGCGACTTCTTGATCGCACCGACCACCGCACCGGTGCCGGCGTCGTGGCACAACACATAACAGGCGTCCAGTGCCGGCCGTCCGGTCTTGGCCACGTGCGGCAGGCGCAGGATGCGCCCCACCAGCTGCGTCATCGCTGCCAGATTGCGCCCCGCGGCCAGTGCGCACAGCACATAGGCGAAGGGGCAATCCCAGCCTTCCTGCAGCGCCTGCTTGGTGATGATCACGCGCACCTCGCAGGCCGGGGACAGCAGGTCGATGTTCTCCGGCGCCTTCAGGTCGTTGCGCTCGCTGGTCTTGATCGCGATCTGCCGCTCCCGCAACCCCAGGCGCAGCAGGTAGTCGCGGGCATCGTCGGCATGGATATAGCCGGCGTCGCGCATGTCGGCGCCGGTGCGCTCCACCTGCACCAGCAGGATCGGGCGGATGTAGCGCGCCGTTTCCGCGTGCAGTCTCTCGGCTTCACGCTGCAGCTCGTCCAGCTGCTGCAGCGACGCCGCCAGACAGCCCTGCCAGTCGCCCCAGCCGCGCACGTCCACCTGGATCGGCAGCTTGATCATCTCGGCATCGTCCAGGTCGCTGCCGCGCACGTTGCACAGAACGTTCGATCCGCCGCCTCGCGGGCCGGCAACCCGCGGCGTGGCCGACAGCTCCAGCATGAAAGCCGGGTTGAAGCCGTCGATCGTGGCCAGCGCGCCCTCGCTGTAGGCGTGGTGGCCTTCGTCGATCACCACCATCGGTTGCAGCAAGCGCATCACGTTGCCCAGCGAGCTCTTGACGATCGAGCCCTTCTGCGCGCGCGCCTCCTGTTCGCTGCGGCCCCAGGCGGCATAGACATCCAGGTTGGGCAGCGCGCGTAGCAGCGCCCAGTGCGCGTCGATATCGTCCTCGCGCGGCAAGAAGCCGAGCACGTTGCCGCGGTCGCGGAAGAACCTCAGGGTCTCCTTGCTCTTGCGGTTGGCGGCCTGCAACATCAGCACCATCACGCACAGCTGTGATTCGACATCCTGCCGCGTCAGCGGCGAGTTCTTTTCGAGCACCTTCACGCGGCCGGCCGCGGCCACGTTCAGGATCTGCCGATACGGATGGTCGCGATGAGACAGCGCCGCCAAGGTCTGGCGGTAGATGGCCTCGTTGGGCACCACCCACAGCACCAGCCCGTGGCTGCGGCCCAGCCAGCGCTGCATCACCTGGCCCACGGCCGCGGCGGCCAGCAGCGTCTTGCCCCCGCCGGTGGGCACCTTGAGGCAGACGTTGGGGATGGCTCGCCCGGCGCCGTCCCAGCGGCTGTGGTAGGGCCGGTCGGCATAGGCCGCGGGCAGTGCCTGCACCTTGTGCAACGCGGCCCAGGTCTTGCGCGGAAAGTCGGCCAGCTCGCGAAGGGTGTCTTCCACGCCTTCCATCGCACGCAGCGCCGTGGTGGCGGCGTCGGCATGTGCACGCTGGCGCTTCAGCTCGTCGAGGTAGCGCGACAGGCTCGTCAGCACCTCGGACTGGAAGGGCTTCAGGGACACGCCGCCCAGCGCCTCCACATCGGCGGCGCGCCGCAACGGCGCCCAGAACTCCCGACGGTCGCGTTCGATCTCGGTGCGGAACACCGGCTCGCCCACCTGCTGCCAATGCACCACGTCCAGCTTGTGCAGCGTGGGCAAGGCGTCCAGGCGGGATTGCAGCGCCGCCATGTCGGCACCGCTCCAGCCGGGCGCGTCCACCGCCAGATCCAGGTCGGAGTTGTCGCGCTGCGTGCCTCGGGCACGCGAACCGAAGATCCAGACGCGGCGGACGCCCGGGCTGGCTTCGAACACCGAGCGCAACTGCCTGGCCGTGCTCGCGGCCAGCCCGAAATCCGCGCTCATTCGTCGGCCCGGGCCTTCAGCACGGCCAGCAGCGCGTCGAAGGCACGCACCGCGTCGGCGCGCACGAAGGCGGCCACTTCCACCGCCAGCTTCTCGTCGTAGGTGTGCGAAGTCATGTTGCGCTTCTGGCGCATCTCGGCCCAGCAGGCCTCGTCGTGGATCAGACCATTGGTCAGCGCGCGGGGCAGCACCGCGAAGGCTTCCTCGGCCACGTTGGCGCCGCGCGCGCGCAGCCAGCGGTAGGCGCAGCGCCAAGCCGCCTCGAAGGTGAACTCGAAGCGCTGGATCAGCGCGTCGCGCACGATCGTGGTCTCGTTCTCGGCCAGGACCTCCTTCAGCCGCGTCAGCGCCCGCTCGAAGGCCTTGAGCGCCAGATCGAAGCGAGCGTCACGCATGCTCAGCCCTCCCGGTACAGCGCGAAAGGCAGCGGCGCGAAATCCACGCCGTGCTCGCGCAACTGCTGGTTGCTCAGGTACTTGGCCGGAGCGAACACCAGGTGGCCCTTGCGCGTGCCCTCGGCCGCATCCGCCTGTCGGCCCCATCGTGAAATCTGCTGCGCCAGGCTCAGCGTCAGCGCCGCCTCGGGGCTCTTCAGGAAGGCCAGTTCCGGCCGGTAGACCAGCCAGACATGCCGGTCCTTGGCCTCGCCCAGGTACCACTGCGGTACACCGGCCGGCAGCGGCGGCAGCGTGCCGCCGGTGGCCGTATGGAACAGCCACTCGCCCAACGCGGCGGCGCCGGGCAGGCGTTCGCCCGACAGCATCTTCTCCAGGTCCAGCGGTTCGCCCAGCGTGCAATAGGTGAAGCTGCCACCCAGGCCGGGCGCGCGCTGCGAAACCTTGCGCACGCCGTCGACGCGCAGCACGCCGTCCTCGACCTTGGCCTCGATCTTGTCGAAGCGCCGCGGCGCCTCGCGGCCCGCGTCGGCCAGGTCGCCCTCGACAAAGCCTTCGCGCGCCTCGATCGCGCGCACCTGGGCCAGCAGCGCGTCGGCCTTCTTCAACTGCGTGAAGGTCAGTTTCTGCTCCAGCAGCGTGTCGCGCTGCGTGCCCTGCCAGGCATAGCCGTCGATGGCGCGGCGCACGCGTTCGGCTGTCAGCGTGTTGGCATAGTCCTCGCCTTCCACCAGGATGAAGCGCCGTGTGCCGCCGTCCTGCGCATTGGTTTTCAGTACCGCGTGCGCGGTGGTACCGGAGCCGGCAAAGGAGTCGAGGACTAGAGACTCTGATTCGGTGCTGATCTCGACGATTCGCTGAAGCAGCCCAACTGGCTTCGGAGCATGCATCCCGATTTCGTCTCGCTCTGCGAACATCTCCAGAAGCGCCTTCTTGGAGTCTTCCGTATCTCCGACCTCGGCTGCCAGCCAAAGGGTTTGAGGCACAAGTCCTCTTACTTCGCTCGCGAACTGTTTGATGCGAGGCCGTCCATCCCCGTCCTTGGGCCAGTACACGCGGCGTTCAGCATCACGAAGCCGCAACCATTCTGGTTCGGTGGCGCCCCAGGATCTTCCCTTCGGAGGTTCCAGGCGCCTTCCGGTGGGCGTGTCAATCGGATACCACTGGTTCTTGCGAAAGCCTTGCGCTGAGAACGGTATGGATGCCCACGGTCCACGAGGGTCGTTGTCGGGATTCTTGTAGTCGTCGCCAGATGCCGGCAACAGCTTGCGAAAGCTCTTCCAATCGTCTGGTGAGCCTTTTGAGTACGCAAGTAGATGATCTACGCTCGGTGACAAGACTGCGCGATTCTCGCGCGAGGTTCTCTTCTGCCAGGCTAGTTGCGATATGGCGTTTGCTTCCCCGAACAACTCATCCAACACCATCCGTGCCCGATGCACCTCGTTGTCGTCGAGCGTCATCCACAGGCTGCCGCGTTCACTGA
>CAYUPF010000273.1:0-4933 GCA_964446545.1 uncultured Rubrivivax sp. | reverse complement strand
CGGTGCTGGGCTGGCCGATCGACGAGCCGGTCGCCAAGCCCGGCGGCAAGGCCGTGGCGCCGGACCTGAAGGTCATCGTCGAGCTGATGAACCGCGTCGACCGCGAGGAGCCGATCGAGCGGCTGGAAGCGGTGCTGAAGAACGACCCGACCTTGGCCTTCCGCCTGGTGCGCTACATCAATTCGGCCGCCTTCGGTCTGCGCGTGGAGATCAGCTCCTTCCGCCACGCCATCATGATGCTGGGCTACCAGAAGCTCAAGCGCTGGCTGGCGCTGCTGCTGGCCTCGGCCAGCAGCGACCCGAACATGAGGCCGGTGATGTTCGCCGCCGTGCGCCGCGGCCTGTTCATGGAAGAGCTGGTGCGCTCGGCCGGCGACGAGCAGATGGGCAGCGAGCTGTTCATCTGCGGCGTGTTCTCGCTGCTCGACATCATGATGGGCCAGCCCTTCGAGCAGCTGCTGAAGAGCATCCCGGTGCCGCAGGACGTGCACGATGCGCTGGTGCAGGGCACGGGGCGCTACCGGCCGTATCTGGAGCTGGTGCGCGCGGTCGAGCAGGAGTCGATGTTCGACATCCGCAATGCCGCCGAGGCGCTGATGCTGTCGGCGGCCGAGCTCAACCGCGCGCTGCTGCGCGCGCTGGTGGCGGCGCGGCAGCTGGAGTGACCGGCCGGGTGCGCCACCCCGGCGTCACGCACGGGCGCACGGCTGCAATGAGCGATCATTGGCCGTTGTCGCGCTGCCCGAAGTCCGATGCCGATGCCGATGCCTGCCTCCACTGCCGAGCTGCCACCGTCCGCGCTGCTGCCGTCGCGCGCGGCGCTGGCGACGCTGCTCGACGGCGTCGATGACCCGCTGCTGCTCTTCGACGACCTGGGCCGGCTGAGCTTCTGCAACCGCGCGGCGATGCGCGCGCTCGGCGCCGAGCCCGGCCTGGGCGTGGCGCAGCTGGAGACGCTGCTGGGCGCCGAGGCCGTGGACTGGCTGCGCGCACGGCTGCGCGACGCGGGCGATGTCGCCGGTGTGCCGCTGCGCGTGGCGCTGGCCGATGGCCGCGGCGCGCGCCTGTCGTGCTGGCGCATCGCGCGCGACCTGGCGCTGCGCGTGCAACTGGACGCTCCCGGCGCCAACCCGCCCGCCTTACTGCCCGAGGTCGAAGCCGGCCCGACGCTGGAGATGCTGCGCATGCTCTGGGCCTCGCCCTTTCCGGCGACCTTGCAGGACGCCCAATTCCGGCTGGTGGCGGTGAACGATGCCTACCTCGACTTCACCGGCCGCACGCGCGAGGCGCTGATCGGCACCGACCCGGTGCTGCTGCAGCCGCTGGAAGACCAGGCGACGCAGATCGAATCTCGGCGCGAGCTGCCTTTGCTGCTGGCGGCGCAGGCGGTGCCACGGCTGAGCGAGCAGCGCCTGATCGATGCCTCGGGGCGCGAACGCTGGTCGCGGGCCTCGGCCTACCCGGTGCTGGCCCAGGACGGGTTGCCGCTGCTGCTGTGCGTGCTGCAGGATTCCACCGCCGAGCACGTGGCGCGCGCCCAGGCCGACCGCTCGCTGGACGAGCTGGCCCAGTGGTTCGACCTCAGCCCCACCGGCATGCTGGTGTTCGATGAATCCGGGCTGATCGTGCGTTCGAACCCGGCCTTCGAGGCGCTGGTCGACCAGGTGCCGGTGCTGCTCAGCGATGCCTCGGCCGAGCTGCAGGCCCTGCTCGCCTGGCAGCAGGGTTCACCCAGGCCGGAGCTGCGCCCGGGCGCAGCGCCGCTGGAAACCCACGTCTCGCTGCCGCTGCCCGACGGGCGGCGCCAGCGCCTGAGCGCACGCGTGCGCGGCTTTGCCACCGACCAGGGCCTGCACCGCTTCATGGCCGTGGTCGAGGACCGCAGCGCCGAGGAGGAACGCGACCTGGCGCAGCTGGAGATCGGTGCGCTGATGGACACCGCCGGCGTCGGCGTCGCCACTTTCGACAGCCGGCGCGGCTGGTTGCGCCCGCGCGCCGAGCGCCGCCGCGCAGCCACCAAGTCGGCAGGGCTGCAGGCGATCGCGCGCGACATCGTCGAGCCCGATTCGCTGCCCGAATACGAAAGGCTGCAGCAGGCGCTGCGCCGCGGCGAACGCACCGAGGTGCGCTACGCGGTGAACCATGCCGAGCTCGGCCGGCGCTGGCTGCTGACGCGTGTCGAACCCGGCGATGCCGACACTGGCCGGCGCACCGTGGTCACGGTCGACGTCACCGAGCAGGAAAGCGCGCAGCGCCAGAGCCAGCAGCTGCTGCGCGAGCTGACCACCATCCTCGACGGCACGACGGCGGGCATCGCCTACCTGCGCGGCGCCATGCTGGTGCGCTGCAACCGCCGCTTCGAGGCCATGCTCGGCCTGCAGGCCGGTGCTGCTGCGGGCGCGACCATCGCCGAGCTGTTCGGCCGCTTTCCGCAAGCGCTGGCGGCGCTGCAGTCCGGACAGAGCTTCGAGACCGAGCTGTCGCTGACGCCGGGCTGGTACTCGCTGTCGGTGCGCCGCGCCGAGCCGGCGCCGGACCAGAACGAGGTGGTGGCCGTGCTCACCGACATCTCGCGGCTGAAATCGCAGCAGACCGAGCTGGAGGCGTTGCTGCGCGACCGCGAGCTGATGTTCAGCCTGTCCGACGTGGGCATCGTCTACCTGCGCGGCGGGCGCATCGAGCGCGCCAACCAGGCGATGGCCGCGCTCACCGGTTACGCCGATTCGGAACTCACCGCGCTGGACCCGGCCGAACTGGCGCCCGAGCGCGAGACGCACCTGCGCCAGGAACAGGAAGAGTTGCGCATGCTGCGCCAGCAGGGCCGCTACCACGGCGAGCGCCAGCTGCGCCGCCGCGACGGCAGCCGGGTGTGGGTGCAGGTGGCGCAGCGTCTGGTGGACGAAGCCGACGAGATGGCGGGGCGCATCTGCTCCTATGTCGATGTCGATGAGCGCCACCGTGCGCGCGAGGAGCTGCTGCGCCAGGCCGGACGCACCCGCGCGATCCTCGATTCGGTGCTGGTCGGCATCGTCACCGTCGGTGACGGCGGCATCGAGTGGATGAACCGCTCGGCGCGGCGCATGTTCGCCGGCGACCTGGCGGACTTCGTCGGCGAGCCCATTGCCACCGTGGCCACGCCCGAGCCGGAGCACCCGCTGCGCCGCACCGACTACCTGCACACGCTGGCCGAGGGCCATGCCCACACCTTCGAGTGCCGGCTCAAGGCGCGCGACGGGCGCGAGTTCTGGGTCGTCGGCAACGCGGTGCTCACCGGCCGCGGCTCCAGCGGCCCGCAGATCACCTTCGCGCTGCTGGACATCGAACGCCGCCGCCAGGCCGAGGTCAGCATCGCGCAGGCGCAGGCCTCGCTGCAGCGCATCATCGAGACCGCGCCGCTGGCCATTGCGCTGTTCGACGCGCAGTCGCAGCGCGTGCTGCAGGTCAACCAGATGGCAGCGGCCTTCTTCGGCCGGCCGGTCGAGCAACTGCTGGGCCGTGCGTCGGACGAGCGCTTCGCTGCCGACCTGGAGGCGGCGGCCGCGTCCAACGAGGTGCTGCAGCGCGAGCTGCGGCTGGACGGCGGGGGCGGCGTCGACGGCGCCGCAGGCGCCGTGGGCACGCGGCTGTGGGACACGCGCTTCGTCTCGCTGCCCGCCAGCGCCGGCGCGCGCGAGCAGGTGCTGCTGGTGGCCAGCGACGTGACCGAACAACGCGCCGAGGCGCAGGCGCGCTTCGAGGCGGCCATTGCGCAGCGCGAGATGCTGGTCAAGGAAGTGCACCACCGCATCAAAAACAACCTGCAGGGCGTGGCCGGGCTGCTGCAGCAGAACGCCGCGCGCCACCCCGAGGTGGCAGCGATCCTGGGCGAATCGGTGGGCCAGGTGCAGGCCATCGCCCAGGTCTACGGGCTGCAGGTCGGCGCCGGCGGGCCGCTGCGCGTCGCCAGCGTGGTCGAGGCGATCGCGCTGTCGGTGCAGCGCACCTTCGGCCGCACGGTGCAGGTCCAGGTGCGAGGCGAGGCGCCGACGCGGCTGCTGCTGCCCGAGGCCGAGTCGATCCCGATCGCGCTGACCATCAACGAGCTGCTGACCAACGCCGTCAAGCACAGCGCGGCGGGCGACGTGCACTGCCAGCTGATCTGTGACGGCGACGAGTTGCGCGTGGCCATGCGCAACACTGGCCGGCTGCGCGAGGGCTTCAACCTGGCGCAGGTGCCCGGCGGCGTCTCCGGGTTGGGGCTGGTGCGTGCGCTGCTGCCGCGGCGCAGCGCCGCCTTCACGCTGACGCAGCAGGGCGACGAGGTGCTGACCGAAGTGCTGCTGCGCCCGCCCAGCGTGCAGCGTGAGAGCGCCTGATCCGGGGGGACTGGGCGGCACCGCTTTGGGCGAGAATGCCGCTCCTTCCCCAACCCCACCACGAGCCGCCGCACCGATGAACGCCAAGGGCAAGATCCTCGTTGTCGACGACGACCGTCTGGTGCTGGCCACGGTGACGCATGGCCTGGCGCAGGCGGGTTACGAGGTCATCGACGCCGACAATGGCGACGACGCCATCCTGCTGGCGCGCAAGCACCGGCCCGAGCTGGCGCTGCTGGACATCCGCATGGAAGGCAAGAGCGGTTTCGACGTGGCCGAGTACCTGCGCGACTACGGCCACATCCCCTTCATCTTCCTGTCGGCCTTTGCCGATGCCGACACCGTGAGCAAGGTGGCGGAACTGGGCGCGGTGGCCTACATGGTCAAGCCGCTGGACGTGGGCCAGATCGTGCCCACGGTGGATGCCGCCTTCGAGCGGCTGCGCGCGCAGGCCGAGGCGCAGCGCCAGGCGCCGGCTGCCGCGCCGGGCAGCGGCAAGGTCGACGTGGTGTCGCTGGCTGCCGGCGTGCTGATGCACCGCTATTCGCTGGCGCGCGGCGAGGCGCTGGAGCGCTTGA
>CAYUPF010000272.1:0-4941 GCA_964446545.1 uncultured Rubrivivax sp. | reverse complement strand
CTGCTGACGCGGCGCGTCGCCGAACGCGATGCGCAGGGGCGAGCGGTGGCGCTGACCGGCATCTCGCTGGACCAGACCGACCACATTGCCGCGCGCGATCGCGCGCAGGCGCTGGCGCAGCGCATCCAGATGGTGGCCGACGCCGCCGGCGTGGGCGTGTGGACCATCGAAAGTGCCGGCGACGGCGAGCCCGAACGCGTCGAATGGAACGCGCAGATGTTCCACATCTACGGCCTGAGCGCGGACCAGCCGGCGCCGCCGGTGCGCGAATGGATGAGCCGGCGCGTGCACGAACACGATCGCGAGCGCGTGGCCGCCGAGCGACGCCGCACGCGCCACGACGGGCGCAGCGACTTCGAGACCGAGTTCCGCATCGTGCGCCCCGACGGCTCGCTGCGCTGGGTGGTGTGCCGCAGCCACCGCGAGCAACGCGGCGGTCGCACGCTGCTGCACGGTATCCACCTCGACCTGACACAGCAGCGCATGCTCGGCGAGGAGTTGAGCCTGCAGGAACACCGGCTGAAGCTGGCCACGCAGATTGCCGGCGTCGGCATCTGGGACCGCGACATGGTTACCGGCGCGCTCGTGTGGGAGACGCAGATGTACCGGCTGCGCGGCCTGCAGCCCGACGACCCGCGTTCGCCGCGCGAGATCGACCGGGACGTCGTCGCGCCGCAGGCGCGGGACGAGCGCTGGCAGCGCATCGAGCGCCATCTGATCGATTCCGAACCCTACGAATACGAGTTCGAGGTGCGCTGGCCCGACGGCTCGATGCGCTGGCTGGCCAGCACCGGGCGCGCGGTGCACGACGCCGGCGGCAAGATCGTGCGCATGGTCGGGCTCAACTGGGACATCACGCAGCGCAAGCGCGCCGAGGCTGCGCTGCGCGATGCCGAGGCAGCCGAGCGAGCCAGCCGCGCCAAGTCGGAGTTCCTGGCACGCATGAGCCACGAGCTGCGCACGCCGCTGAACGCGATGCTCGGCTTCGCGCAGTTGCTCGAGCACGACGGCGCCGAGCGGCTGGACGCCTTGCAGCGCGAACGGCTGGCGCGCATCCGCTCGGCCGGCGCGCACCTGCTGTCGCTGATCGACGAGGTGCTGGATCTGAGCGCGGTCGAGGCCGGATCGCTGCCGGTGTCGCTGCAGCCGATCGCGCTGGACGAGGCCATCGAAGAGGTGCGCCAGTGGTTGGCACCGACGGCGGCAGAGCGCGAGCTGTCGCTGCGTGTCGAGCCCAGCGGCGCCTGGGTGCAGGCCGATGCGCGGCGGCTGCGCCAGATCCTCGCCAATCTGATGAGCAACGCCATCAAGTACAACCGCCGCGGCGGTCAGGTGAGCCTGGGCGCGCGCCGCCTGGTGGTCGACGGCGCGCCCGGCTGGGAGCTCGGCGTGCGCGACACCGGCCGCGGCCTCAGCGCCGAGCAGCAGGCGCACCTGTACGAACCCTTCAACCGCCTGGGTGCCGAGCGCGAAGGCATCGAAGGCCGCGGCATCGGCCTGATGACGGTGCACCACCTGGTGCGACTGATGGGTGGGCGGCTGCAGCTGCACAGCCGCTTCGGCGAAGGCAGCGAATTCCGTGTCTGGCTGCCGCTGGCCGCGGCGCATGCTGCCGTGCAGGAGCTGGCCCAGGACGCCACGGCCGCGGCCGCCACGGATGCGCTGTCGGTGCTGTACGTCGAGGACAACGCCGTCAACGTGCTGGTCATGCGCGAGCTGGTGGCGCTGCGGCCGAACATCACGCTGCATGTCGCCACCGACGGCCACGGCGGCGTCGAGGCTGCGCTGCAGCACCGGCCCGACCTGGTGCTGGTGGACATGCAGCTGCCCGACATGGACGGCCACGAACTGCTGCGCCGGCTGCGCGTACAGCGGCTGCCCTCGACGCTGATCGCGCTGTCGGCCAACGCCATGCCCGATGCGGTGGCACAGGCGCGCGCCGCCGGCTTCGACGACTACTGGACCAAGCCGATCGACGTCGCCCGGCTGCTGGCCGGCCTGGACCGGCTGGCTGCCGCCAAAACACCCCCCCACTCCACAGAGAAGGACTGACGACATGGACGACCGCATCCGCGTGACCCTGCAACAGGGCGTGGCCGATGTGCGCCTGGTGCGCGACTACAAGATGAACGCGCTCGACGACCGCATGTTCGAGGCGCTGCGCCAGACCGGCGAACGCCTGAAGACCACGCCCGGCCTGCGCGCCGTGGTGCTGTCCGGCGAGGGCCGTGCCTTCTGCGCCGGGCTCGACACTTCCAACTTCGGCAAGATGGCCTCGGGCGAGCGTGGTGGCCAGCGGCTGCTGCAGGGCGGGCGCACGCCGGGCGGCGCGAACCCGCCGCAGCACACGGTGATGGTCTGGCGCGAACTCCCGGTGCCGGTGATCGCCGCGGTGCACGGCGTGGCGTACGGCGGCGGCTTCCAGCTGATGCTGGCCGCCGACATGCGTTTCATGGCCGCCGACACCAGGCTGTCGATCATGGAGATCAACTGGGGCCTGGTGCCCGACATGGGCGGCATGGTGCTGCTGCGCGACCTGGTGCGCGACGACATCGCGCGCGAACTCACCTACACCGGCCGCGTCTTCGACGGCAGCGAGGCGCAGCGCATCGGCCTGGCCACGCGCCTCAGCGCCGACCCCCATGCCGATGCGCTGGCGCTGGCGCGCGAGATCGCGGCGCGGCCGCCGAAGGCCATGCGCGCTGCCAAGCGGCTGCTCGACCTGGCGGCGCATGGCGATGCCAAGGAGATCCTGCTCGCCGAAAGCCGCGAGCAGGCGGCGCTGATCGGCGCGCCCGAGCAGGTGGAGGCGGTGACCGCGCGATTGCAGAAGCGGCCCGCCGTTTTCGTCGACTGATCAGGCCACGTATTTCGGCTTGCGCTTCTGCAGGAAGGCCTGGATGCCTTCGGCCAGGTCGCCATTGGCCACCGTGAGCACCTGGTTGCGGTCTTCCATCGCGACCACGCTGGGCAGGTCGTTGCCGTCCACTGCGGCCCAGAAACATTCCTTGGTCAGGCGCAGCCCCAGCGGCGCGGTGGCGATCATGTCCTCGGCCAGCGCGCGGCCGGCGGCTTCCAGCTGATCGGCCGGCACCACCTCGGACACCAGGCCGACGCGCAGCGCGCGCTCGGCGTCGATGAAACGGCCGGTGTACAGCAGCTCGGCGGCGACCGAGGTGCCCACCAGACGCGGCAGGTGGTAGCTGGCGCCCATCTCGCAGCCCGACAGGCCGATCTTGATGAACGCGCAGTTCATCTTCGTGCCCGCGGCGGCGATGCGCACGTCGCAGCCCAGCGCAATGGAAAAGCCGCCGCCGGCGGCATGGCCGTGCAGCAGGCCGATGACCGGCTGCGGGCAGCGGCGCATGCGCATCACCAGGCCGCTGAATTCGCGCTGGCTGCGCATCATCGCCTCGGGGCCTTTGTCGATGCCGCCGCCGGCCTTCATGTCCAGCCCGGCGCAGAAGGCGCGGCCGGCACCGCGCAGCACCACCACGCGCACCGCGTAGTTGCGCTCCAGCGCGGCGAAGTAGTCGTTCAGCTCGCGCAGCAGTTGTGGGTTCAGCGTGTTCAGCTGCTCGGGACGGTTCAGCGTCACCCAGTCCACGGCGCCTTGCGGCTCGACGATCAGGTGTTGATAGCTCACTGTGCGCTCCTCGTTGGGGTCGATGGCGCAAGGTAGCATGAGGCCATGCAACTGCCGTTCATGCGCTGGGCGCCGGTCTGGCGCGAACCCGGCACGCTGCGTGCCGACCTGATGGCCGGTCTGACCGGCGCGGTGGTCGTGCTGCCGCAAGGCGTGGCCTTCGCCACGCTGGCCGGGCTGCCGCCGCAGTACGGCCTGTATGCGGCGATGCTGCCGTGCATCGTGGCCGCGCTGTTCGGATCGAGCCGCTTGATGGTCACCGGGCCGGCCAATGCCATCTCACTGACGACGATGGCGCTGATCGCGCCGCTGGCGGTGGCCGGCACACCGCAGTACGTGCAGCTGGTGCTGACGCTGAGTTTCCTGGTCGGCGCGATGCAGCTGCTGCTGGGTCTGGCGCGCGTGGGCGCGATCGTCGAGCGCGTGCCGCATTCGGTGGTGGTGGGATTCACCGCGGGTGCGGCGCTGCTGATCATCTTCAACCAGCTGCCGGTGGCACTGGGCCTGCATCTGCCGCGCGGCAGCTCGGCCTGGCATCAGCTGCGGGGCGTGCTCGCCCACCTGAGCGAACTGCAAGTGCCGGCGGTCCTGGCGGCGTTGGTGACCATCGCGGTGGCGGTGTTGGCGCGGCCCTTGAACCGCTGGGTGCCGGCGATGCTGCTGGCAGTGCTGGCCGGCACGCTGGCGGTCAAGCTGATGGCCTGGCTGGCGCCCGGCTGGCCGGCGCTGGCCACGGTGCAGGCGCTGCCCGGGCCGCTGCCGCCGCTGTCCTGGCCCGACCTGTCGATAGCCACCGTGCGCAGCCTGTTCGGCGCCACGCTGGTGATGACGCTGCTGGCGCTGACCGAGGCCACGGCCATCGCCAAGGCGGTGGCGCGGCAGTACGACGACACGCTGGACGGCAACCGTGAATTCATCGGCCAGGGGCTGGCCAACCTGGCGGGTTCCTTCTTCTCGTCGATGCCGGCCAGCGGCTCGTTCAACCGCTCGGGCGTCAACGTCGAGGCCGGCGCGCGCACGCCGCTGGCGGCGGCCAGCGCAGCGCTGTTCCTGGTGCTGATCCTCAGCGCGGTGGCGCCGCTGGCCGGACACCTGCCGCTGGCGGTGGTGGCCGGGCTGCTGTTCGTCGTCGCCTGGGGCCTGATCGACCTGGCCGAGATGCGCCGCATGTGGCTCGAGGAGCCGCTGGAGCGCGCACCGTTGGGGGTGACGCTGCTCGGCACCGTGGCGCTGTCGCTGGAATGGGCCATCTTGCTGGGCATCACCAGCGCCTTGATCGTGAGGCGGGCGGCACG
>CAYUPF010000271.1:0-4956 GCA_964446545.1 uncultured Rubrivivax sp. | reverse complement strand
TCCGACAGGGTCGGGTGCGGGAACACGGTGTCGATCAGTTCGGCCTCGGTCGCTTCCAGCGTGCTGGCGAGCGTGAAACCATGGATCAGCTCGGTCGCTTCGGGGCCGACCAGATGGGCGCCGAGCAGCGCGCCGCTGTCGGCGTCGAACACGGTCTTGACGAAGCCGGCGGCCTCGCCGATGGCGATGGCCTTGCCGTTGCCTTCGAACCGGAAGCGACCGACACGCAGGCGGTGCCCGCGCTCCCGCGCCGCGTCCTCGGTCAGGCCCACGCCGGCACTTTGCGGGTGGCTGTAGACACAGGCCGGCACCGGTGACTGCGGCTCGGGCGCGTCGGCATGCAGCCCGGCAATGCGCTCGACGCAGGCGATCGCCTGGTGGCTGGCCTTGTGCGCCAACATCGGCGCGCCAACCAGGTCGCCGATCGCGTGCACCCCCGGCTCGGCGGTGGCGCCCCAGCCGTCGGCCACGACCCGGCCGCGCTCGACCTGCGCGCGCGTGTGCTCCAGGCCCAGCTGCTCGGTGTTGCCGACCAGGCCGATGGCGACGAGCACACGCTCGGCCGGCAATGTCTGCCGTTGACCCGTGCCGTCCTTCAGCTCGACGCGCGCGCCGTCAGCGCCGACCGTGGCGCTCTCCACCGTCGTGCCGGTGCGCACGGTGATGCCGTCACGCGCGAAGGCCTTGTGCACGAAGCTCGACACTTCGGCATCACTGCCGGGCAGCACACGCGGCAGCGCCTCGACCAGCGTGACCTGCGTGCCCAGCGTCGCGTAGAAGCTCGCGAACTCCATGCCGATGGCGCCGGCGCCGATCACCAGCAGCGAGCGCGGCAGCGCCTGGGCGGCGAGGACATCGCGGTAGTGCCAGATGCGCTCGCCGTCGAAGGGCAGCGATGCCAGTGCGCGCGGGCGTGCGCCGGTGGCCAGGATCTTGTGCGCGGCCTGCAGGCGCTGCACGCTGCCATCGGCGCCATGCACCTCGACCTGCCGCTCGGGCGTCAAGGCCGCGCTACCCATCAAGACGGTGACGCCGGCCTTCTTCAACAGATGAGCCACGCCGCCGCCCAGACGATCGGCGACCTGGCGCGAACGACGCATCACGGCGGCGAAGTCGATCTCCGGCGTGCCGACCTTCAGGCCCAGATCGCCGGCATGGCGAATGCGGCGCAGCGTGTCGGCGGTGTGCAGCAGCGACTTGGTCGGGATGCAGCCCCAGTTCAGGCAGATGCCACCGAGGTGTTCGCGCTCGACCAGGGCGGTGCGCAGGCCGAGTTGGGCCGCGCGAAGCGCCGCGACGTAGCCGCCCGGGCCGCCGCCGATGACGACGAGGTCGAAGGACGAGCTCGCCATCACGACACCAGCAGGCCCAGCGGCCGCTGCAGGTGATCCACGACGCGCTTGAGGAAGGCCAGCGCACCGACACCGTCGTGCACGCGGTGGTCGGCCGACAGCACCAGCCCGATCTCGCGGCGCAGTGCCGGCTGGCCGTGCGCGTCGGGCCGGAACAGCTCGCGCACGCTGCCCACGCCGAGGATCATCGACTGGCCGGGGTTGATGATCGAGCTCATGTAGCTGACGTCGAACATGCCGGCGTTGGACACGGTGATGGCACCGCCGGCCATCTCGGCGGCGTTCAGACCACCGGCCTTTGCCCGCTCGATCGCGGTACCCGCGGTGCGCGCGACGTCGGCGAGCGGCATCGCGCCGACGCCGCGCAGCACCGGCACGGTCAGGCCGCGCTCGGCATTCACGGCCATGCCGACGTCGCTGCCGGCCAGGCTCAGGAAGCCGTCTTCCGTCCAGACGCGATTGGCCTGCGGCAGTCCGGCCAGCGCGCGGCCGACCGCGGCGACGATGAAGTGGTTGACGGTGAAGCGCACGCCGGTCTGCGCCGCGTTGAGCTGCTCGCGCAGTGCCAGCAGCGCGGAAACTTCGGCCTCCTGCGCGAGGTAGAAATGCGGGATCTGCTGCTTGGACTGCGTCAGCCGGCGTGCGATGGTCTGCTCGGTGGCGCTGGGCTTGCGCAGGCCGGTGGCGGCGGCTGTTGGCGCCGCGAGGGCGGCGGCCGCAGGTGCGGCCGCAGCGGGCGCGGCTGCCGCGGGCAGGTCGCGCGCACGGATGCGGCCGCGCGGGCCCGAGCCGCGGACCTGTGTCAGATCGAGGCCGCGCTGTTGGCCGAGGCGGCGCGCCAGCGGTGTCACCGGCACGCGGGCGACGTTGGGCACCGTCGGCGCGGCCGTGATGTTGGCGGCAGGCGCCGGGGCAGCCGGAACGGGCGTCGATGCCGTGGCGGGCGCCGACGTCGCAGCCACGGCGCTGCCGGCTGCCCCGTCGTCCCACCAGCCGATCACCGTGCCCACCGGCAGCGTCGCGCCGACTTCGGCGGTGGTTTCCAGCAGCACGCCGTCACCCTCGGCCGCGATCTCGTTGGCGGCCTTCTCGGACTCGACGACGAACACGCCCTCGCCGGCACGGAAGGCCTGGCCGGGCCGCACCATCCATTCGACGAGCACGCCCTCTTCCATCGTGAGGCCGAGCTTGGGAACGAGCAGGGGCTGGCGCATGCTGCTCAGCGCCCGGTGAACTGCGGCGTGCGCTTGGCGAGGAAGGCCTGGCAGCCTTCGTGTGCGTCGGCGCTGTCGAGCACCAGGCCGATCATCGCCTGCTCATGGGCCAGCGCCGACACCAGCGGCATCTCTGCGCCGTCGCGCAGGCTGCGCTTGAGCAGCTTCAGCGTCAGCGGCGACTTCTGCGCGATGCGCCCCGCCAGCGCCAGCGCCTCGTCCAGCAGTTGCGCGCGCGGCAGCGTGCGGTTGGCCAGGCCCAGCGCCACGGCCTCGGCGGCGCTGATCTGCTCGCCGGTGAACATCAGTTCCTTGGCGCGGCACAGCGGGATCTGGCGGATGAGGCGCTGCGTGCCGCCGGCGCCGGGGAACAGCCCGAGCGTGATCTCCGGCAGGCCGAGCCGGGCTTCCTCGGCGACGAGCCGGATGTCCAGCGTCAGCAGCAGTTCGGTGCCCCCGCCCAGCGCCCAGCCGTTGATCGCGCCGATCGTCGGCTTGTCGCAGACCTCGAAGCGGCGGAACACGCGGTGGATGACCTCGGCGAACTCCTGGTAATGCGCCAAGCCTTGGCGGCTGTCCAGATCGGCGATGTCGCCGCCGGCGACGAAGGCGCGCTCGCCGGCGCCGGTGACGACGATGGCGCGTACGCCGTCGTCGCGCTCGAACTGCGTCAGCGCGGCCTCCAGCGCGAGCAGCGTCTCGACATTGAGCGCGTTCAGCGACTTCGGCCGGTTGATGGTGATCAGGCCCGCGGCGCCGCGGCGCTCGCTCAGGATCGGGTCGGTGGGGTTGGACATGGTGGATCCTTCAGGACAAGGTCTTGCGGGCGGCCGCGATGACGGCCTCGGTGCCGACGGCGTAGGCCTGCTCGAGCGAGGTGGCGAAAGGCACCGGCATGAACGGCGCGGCCACGCGCACCAGCGGTGCATCGAGGTCGTCGAAACCTTCGTCGGCGAGCGTCGCGACGATCTCGGCGCCGACACCGAAGGCCTGCACCGCCTCGTGCACGACGACGGCGCGGTGCGTGCGCGCCAGCGACGCCAGCACCGTCGTGCGGTCCCAGGGCTGGATGCTGCGCAGGTCGATGACCTCGGCCTCGACACCGTCGGCAGCCAGCGTCTCGGCTGCCTGCAGGCAGGTGGCGACCGTCGCGCCGTAGCTCACCAGCGTCAGATCGCGGCCGGGACGGACGATGCGCGCCTGGCCGATGGCCGAGGTGATGCCGGTGTCGACCAAGCCTTTGCGTGCATACAGGCCCTTGTGCTCGACGAACACCACGGGGTCCGGGTCGGCGATGGCCGCGCGCAATAGCGAGTAGGCATCCTGCGGGTCCGACGGCACGACCACCTTGAGCCCTGGCACGTGCGCCAGCCAGGCTTCGAGGCACTGCGAATGCTGCGGCCCCGCGCTCAGACCCCCGCCGTGCGGCGTGCGCAGCACCAGCGGCACGCTGCCCTGGCCGCCGAACATGAAGCGCGCCTTCGCGGCCTGGTTGACGAGGGCGTCCATCGCCAGCGTCACGAAGTCCATGAACATGATCTCGACCACCGGCCTCAGGCCGCTCAGCGCCGCGCCGACGGCGGCCGACACGATCGTGGCTTCCGAGATCGGCGTGTCGCGCACGCGCTCCGGCCCGAAGGCCTCGAGCAGGCCGCGCGTGGCCTTGAACGAGCCGCCGGCGCTGGCGATGTCCTCGCCGAACAGCACCACGCGGTCGTCGGCCTGCAGGCTGTCGCGCAGTGCCTGCGCCACGGCCTGCACGTAGCGCATCTCGGTGGCACTCATGCGCTTTCCTTCGGGGTGTAGACGTCGGCGATCGCGGCCGCGAACGACGGAAGCGCATCGGCGCGTGCGGCGGCGATCGCCGCGTCGATGCGGGTCGCGGCTTCGGCGTCGAGGCGATCGATGTCGCCGGCGGCGACGCCGGCGCGCTGCAGCGCCGCTCGGGCGAGCGTGAGCGGGTCGCGCTCGGCACCGGCCTTCAGCTCGTCCGCGTCGCGGTACTTCTGCGCATCGCCCTCGAAGTGGCCGCGCACGCGGTGCGTTTCGCACTCCAGCACGCGCGGCCCGTCGCCGGCGCGCAGCGCGGCGGCGGCGCTCAGCGCGGCATCGGCGACGGCGATCGCATCGTTGCCATCGACCTTTTCGTAGCCGATGCCGAAGGCCGCCGCCAGCGCCTGCAGCTTCGCGGCGAACTGGCGCGAGGTCGGCGAGAACTCCGACCAGCCGTTGTTCTCGCACACCAGCAGCAGCGGCACCTTCCACAGCGCGGCCAGGTTCAGCGTCTCGTGCAGCACGCCCTCGGCCATCGCACCGTCACCGAAGTAGGCCACCGCCACGCCGCCGGTCTTGCGCACCTGGTGCGCCACCGCGCTGCCGAGCGCGATGGG
>CAYUPF010000270.1:0-4957 GCA_964446545.1 uncultured Rubrivivax sp. | reverse complement strand
GCCGGTTCGTCGCCGGCGGCCCAGGCCTTGCTGGGCAGGACGGTGGCGATCATCGGCGGCGCGATGTACGCGCAGTACCGCTGCATGCCGGCCAGCCAGTGCCTGCCGCTGCCGGCCGATGCCAGCGCGGCCGACGGCGCGTCCTGCTTCGTCAACCCGCTGACCGCGCTGGGCATGGTCGAGACGATGAAGCGCGAGGGCCACAGCGCGCTGGTGCATACCGCGGCGGCGTCGAACCTGGGGCAGATGCTCAACCGCATCTGCCTGAAGGATGGCATCGCGCTGGTGAACATCGTGCGCAAGCCCGAGCAGGCGGCGTTGCTGCGCGAGCAGGGCGCGACGCATGTCTGCGACCTGAGTGCGCCCAACTTCATCGACGAGCTGACCGATGCATTGGCCGCCACCGGCGCGACCATCGCCTTCGACGCCATCGGCGGCGGCAAGCTGGCCGGGCAGATCCTGAGTTGCATGGAAGCGGCCATCAACCGCAACGCCAAGGAGTACAGCCGCTACGGCTCGGCCGCGCACAAACAGGTCTACCTGTACGGCATGCTCGACACCGCGCCGACCGAGATCGTGCGCAGCTTCGGCATGGCCTGGGGCATGGGCGGCTGGCTGCTGTTCTCCTTCCTGCAGAAGATCGGCCCGGCCGCGGCGCAGCAGCTGCGCGAGCGCGTGGCCGCGGAACTGAAGACCACCTTCGCCAGCCGCTACACGCGCACGGTGTCGCTGGCCGAGGCGCTGACGCCCGAGGCGATCGCGGTGTACGCGCGGCGCGCCACCGGTGCCAAGTTCCTGATCGACCCGAGCCGCGGCTGAGCTCAGCCGTCGGTCGCCGGCACGAAGACCTTGTCGATGCGCTGCGCGGCCTGCGCGCGGTAGTCGGCCGCGGCCTGCTCCAGCTGCGAGCGCAGCGCCTCGCGCAGCTGCTGGCGTTGGCCCTGCAGTTCCTCGAGCAGCTCCGCGCGCAGCGACTCGCGGAACAGCGCCTCGTCGATGGCCATCATCGCCATGTCCACACCCAGCCACGTGACCACGCCGGCCACGGCCGCACAGGCCAGCGCCAGCGGCCCGCCGGGCGCGCACACCGCGCCGGCCGCGCCCGCCGACAACAGCACCGACGCGCCGCGCTTGGAGGTGGTAGCGCCGGCGGCGCTGGCCGCGGCCTTGACCGTCAGCCGCGCCGAGGCCCGGGCCATCACCGCCGCGCCCGTGCGCAGCGCCAGGCCCAGCACGGCGCGTGACAAGGGCAGCGCGACCGCGGCGGACAAGGCCATGCGCAGCGCGTCGCGCTCCAGGCCCGGCAGCGCGGCGGGCCGCAGGGTCTCGTGCAGGCAGGGCTGCAGCTTCAGCTGCTGTGCGAAGTCCAGGCCGATGGCCTCGGCCTCGGCGGCGATGCGGCCCAGCAGCTGGGCATCGGCCTCGGCGCCGAGGCCGGCAAGGCGCTGCTCGAAGCCGCTGTCGCTGAACACCAGCGCAGCGAAGCGCTCGCGCATGTGCTGGTCCAGGCCGGGGATGACCAGCGCGCCCATGCGGGTGTAGCTGCCGATGAAGCTGAAGTACCAGTCCAGGTACTGGTCGATGCCGGCCTCGGCCGCGGCGAAGGCGCGGTCCAGGCCGCCGTCCACGCTGCGCATCGCGCCGTCCAGCGCCTGGCGCGAGGCCGCGTCCAGCTGCTGCCCGGCATCGGCCCGCAACACGCCGGCCTGGCCGGACGCCGCGCCGCAGGGGTTGGCGGCCTGCGCCAGCAGCACCGCGCCTTGCCCCAGCGCGGCGACACCGACACGCGGCCCCTGCACCGCCCACAAGCCGGCGAGGGCCAGCGCGGCCAGGCTCGTCGCCACGAACAGGCGGCTGGGGCGAGGGCCTGCGTCCTGCGTGCGTGGCTCGAGCAAGGCCTGCACGCCGAGCAGGTAGCGCGTGAACAGGTAGCTGCCGAAACCGGTGATCGCCAGCAGCAGCAGCCAGGCCAGCAGCCTGGCGTGCGGGTCGGCCAGGCCCGGCAGCAAGAGCATGGCGGCGTGCCGCGGCAGTTGGTCGGCCAGCGCCGTCACGCCGAGCAGCGTGCCCGCCGCGGCGCAGGCCGCGCCGGCCTGCCCGGACTGCATCGTCTGCGCGACCAGGGCGCTCCACGACAGCGTGCGCGTGTCGGCAAAGCCGAGCGCGTAGTCGTGGGCGACGAAGGCGGCGAGCAGCAGCAGCGCGTTGCCCAGCAGCACCGGCCAGCGGCGCGCGACGGTGCCGACGAAGGGCGGCGCGATGTCGTGGCGCAGCAGCTGCCGCAGCGCCGGCGAGAGCGCGGCCAGCAGCAGCGCATCGGCAGCGAGAATGCCCCATTGCAGCGGTGTCAGCTGCGCCGCCATCAGCAGCATCGCACCCGCCCACGGCAACGCGGTGAAGACCGCCAGCGACTGCCGCAGCGTGCCGCGCCAGAACCAGCGCCGCAGCCGGCCGGATTCGGTGGCGGCGCCCGCCAGCAGCAGGCGGCGCACGAACAGCAGCTGCTCGCGGCGGTAGGCCCACAGCGGCCAGGCCATGGCGGCGATCAGCGGCGCCAGCAGCCAGCAGTCCAGCCGCGCCAGGCCCAGCGTCGCCAGCTTCAGCGCCGCCGTGGCCGCCAGCCCGGCCAGCAGCAAAGGCCAGAAGCGTCCGCCGAGCGTTTGCATCGCGGGCATTGTGCCTACGCGGCGGCACAATCTCGCCCCGGCCCGACGCCGGAATACCGAAGAGGAGGCTGCCTTGTTCAAGCAACCATTCATCTCGCGCAGCTGGCGCCGCGGCCTCGCCGCCGCATGCACGCTGGCCGCGCTGGCGGCGGCCTTGCCCGCGGCGGCCTTCGTCGGCAAGCTGCGCGGCCCCAAGGTCGACGGCGAGCTCGCGCTGCCGGGCCTGACGGCCAAGGTGCGCGTGCTGCGCGACGAACATGGCATCCCCTACATCTTCGCGGCCAACACGCCGGACCTGCTGCGCGCGCAGGGTTTCGTCACCGCGCAGGACCGGCTGTTCCAGCTGGAGGGCTATCGCGCCATCGCCACCGGGCGGCTGGCCGAAGCGGTGGGCGAGGCCGGCCTGCCCAGCGACCGGCAGATCCGCCTGCTGGGCCTGCGCCGCAATGCCGAGCGCCATGCCAAGCTGCTGTCGTCCGAAGCAAGCGACTTCCTGCTCTGGTATGCCGAGGGCATGAACGCCTACATCACGGGCCATGCCGACGACCACCCGCTGGAGCTGCGATTGGCCGGCTTCACGCCGCGGCCGTGGACGCTGGAGGACATGGTCACGGTGCTGCACTTCGTCAACTGGAGCCAGGCCGCCAACTTCAAGGCCGAGCTGGGTCTGCAGTAGCTGATCGACAAGTTCGGCGTCGACGAGGTGATGCGCGAGCTGCTGCCGGTGAACGTCAACCCCGACCGCAAGCTGCAGCCGGTGATCGTCGGCAGTGGAGCCAAGCCACGGCCGCTGGGCGACGTCGAGCTGCTGGCGGGGCTGGACGAAGCCACGGCGCCGCTGGCACCTCTTGCGGTCGGCAGCAACAACTGGGCGATCGGCAAGAGCCGCTCGGCCAGCGGTGCGGCCGTGCTCGTCAACGATCCGTACCTGGACGCGCGCATGCTGCCCGGCATCTGGCACCCGGTGGGGCTGTTCACGCCCGACATCCAGGCGGTGGGCGCGGCGCTGCCGGCGGTGCCGGGCATCCAGGTCGGACGCGGCGCGCACGTGGCCTTCGGCGTGACCAACGCCTACGGCGATTCGCAGGACCTGTTCATCGAGCAGGTGGCGCCCGGCCAGCCCGACCACTACCTCGACGGCGACCAGGTGCGGCCGTTCCAGATCATCGAGGAGATCATCCGCATCAAGGACAAGGACGCGCCCGGCGGCTTGCGCGAAGAAACGATGCGCATCCGCGCCACCGTGCGCGGCCCGATCGTCAGCGGAGCGGTGTTCGGCTACGACGGCGAGACGCTGTCCCGCCGCAGCAGATGCCCGGCATGATCGCGCCGGCGCGCGACTGGGTAGCCACCGCCAACAACGACACCCGGCCCGACGGCTACCCCTTCGACTATTCGTCGTACTTCGCGTTCAGCTACCGCTATCGCCGCATCATCGAGGTGCTCGACGCCGGCAAGGGCATGCGTACCGAGGACCAGCTGGCGCTGATGATGGATGCGCAGAATCTGCAGGCGCCGCGACTCAAGCCGGCGATGGTGGCGGCGCTGCAGGCCGATGAAAGCACGGCCGACTTCGCGCGCATCCTCGCCGCCTGGGACGGGCGCGACGACAAGGACCTGGCGGCGCCGCTGATCTACCACACGCTGTACGAACGGCTGGTCTACGAGACCTACGTGGACGAGATGGGCGACAAGCTCGCGCGCAGCTGGCTGGGCCAGTGGTACGCGTGGCAGGAGCGCTTCGACGAGCTGGCGAAGACGCCGGATTCAGCGTGGTTCGACGACATCCGCACGCCGCAGAAGGAGACGCTGAGCGACCTGGTGCAGCGTGTCGCGGCGGCGGTGCGGCCCGAACTGCAGGCGCGGCATGGCGCCGACGCGTCGCAGTGGAACTGGGGCGACGAGCACCGCATCTACTTCTTCAGCCCGCTGCGGCGCAGCGGCACCGGGCGCGACTTCCTGGACTTTGCGGAAGCGCCGATGAGCGGCTCCGGCGCGACGCTGCTGCGCGCGCTGAGCCCGTTCATGGAGGGTTTCAACGTGCAGTTCTTCGCCTCGATGCGGCTGGTGGCCGACATGGGCGACGACGACAAGATCGAGGCCGTGGTCTCCGGCGGCGTGGTCGACCGGCAGTTCCACCCGCACCAGAAGGACCAGTTGCCGGCGTGGAGCGAAGGACGGCTGCTGAACTGGTGGTTCGCGCCGCAGCAGGTGGAGGCGCATGCGGTGAAACGGCAGGAGCTGGTGCCGAAGTAGGGCCGGCTCAACTGGCGGAAGCGGTGGGATTCGAA
>CAYUPF010000269.1:0-5033 GCA_964446545.1 uncultured Rubrivivax sp. | reverse complement strand
CGACACCGGCGTCACGCCCAGGTGGCGCGCCAGGTCGCGCTGCAGCACACGCTCGGCCACGCCGGGCGAATGGCGCAGGAAGGCGCGGTAGCGCTCGGCCGGCGACAGCGTCAGCAGTTCGCGCTCGCGCGCTTCCTTGCGCGTGCCGTGGATCAGCAGCGCCTGGCTCAGCATGCGCTGCCAGGGCAGGCTGGTGTCGGCGCGCGGGGCCAGGTCGCGGTAGTCGAACTGTTCGAGTTCGGTGTCCTCGATGGCCTCGGCCAGGAAGCTGGTGCTGCCGCCCGGTGCCAATGCCGCCAGGCTGGCGAAGAACTGGCCTTCGGCGATGAAGGACTTGATCCAGTCGTCGCCGCTGTCCGACAGGTACACCAGCTTGAGCAGGCCGCGCCGCACCACGTAGAGGTAGGGGTGCGGCACACCCTGGCCGAAGACCTGCGCGCCGCGCTCGACACGGCGCAGGCGCGCGCCGGCGGCCACCTCGTCCCAGCCGGGCAGCTCGGTGCCGGCCAGGCGGCTGAACAGAGCTTGCGAGATCAGCGCTTCAGCGCGCATGCGGCAGCTTATCCATGGATAACGACAACGACGGAGCGGCCCGCAATCATGCACCGATCGCAACCCCGCCGACCGCCCCATGAAACTGCTGATCAACAGCCAGGCACACGCCGTCGCCCCCGAGTGGCAGGACGAGACCCTGCTCGACGTGCTGCGCGAGCACCTGGGCCTGGTGGGCAGCAAGTTCGGCTGCGGCGCCGGCCTGTGCGGCGCCTGCTCGGTGCTGGTGGACGGCACGCTGCAGCGCGCCTGCCTGCTGCCGGTGCGGTCGCTGGACTCGCGCGCCATCACCACCGTCGAAGGCCTGGCCCCGGCCGGCCAATGGCACCCGGTGCAGCAGGCCTGGCTGGCCGGGAACGTGGCGCAGTGCGGCTACTGCCAGGCCGGGCAGATGATGTGCGCGGTGGCGCTGCTGCGCGCCGTGCCCAGTCCCACCGACGCGCAGATCGACGAGGCCATGGCCGGCCAGCTGTGCCGTTGCGGCACCCAGGCGCGCATCCGCCGCGCCGTGCACCGCGCGGCCGCGGCATGAAGCGCCGCAGCTTCCTGGCGGCCGCCGGCGGCGGCCTGAGCGTCGGCTTCATGGCCGGCTGCAGCCTGCCGGTGATCCCCAGGCGGCCGGCGCCGCAGGCCGAGGACGCGCTGTCGTGGATCCGCTTCGCCGACCGCCGCTACACCTTGTTCATGCCGCGCGTCGAGATGGGCCAGAACATCGCCACCGGGTTGAAGCAGGTGGCCTGCGAGGAGCTGGGCATCGAGTGGTCGGCGCTCGACCTGCGGCTGCACGGCAGTGGCGACATCCGCCGCGTGCGCGCCACCGTGGGCAGCGAATCGATCAAGGACTTTGCCGTGCCGCTGGCGCAGGCCTGCGCGACCTTGCGCGATGCGCTGGCCGCCGGGCGCACGGTGGGCCGGATCGAGCCGCAGCCGCGGCCGGTCGCCGAGCTGCGCGCCTTCGCGGCGAATGCGCGCTTCGTCGGCCACGCCGTGCCCATCGAACAGGGCACGGCGCTGCTGCGCGGCGAGCCGCTGTTCGCCATCGACGTGCGCCGCCCGGGCATGCTCTACGGCCGCGTGCTGCGCGCGCCGGTGTCGCCGGAGCTGCAGTCGCGCCTGCGGTCGGTGGACGAAGTGTCGGCCCGCGCCGTGCCCGGCTTCGTGGCCGTGGTGCGCGACGAGGGGCTGGTGCAGGGCGGCAGCCAGGGCCTGGGCATCGTCGCGCGCACGCCCGGCGCGCTGGATCGCATCGAGGCCGCGCTGGCCGCGCAATGGACGGTCGAGGGCCGCTTCGAGCAGGAGGACATCGACGCTGCCATCGACATCGACGCGCGGCTGCGCCGTTCGGGCACGCTGGGCCGCAAGATCCACGGCGACGGCATCGATGCCGAGGGCGCCTGGGACGTGGACCTGCGCATCGACATCCCGCTGGCCGCGCATGCACCGATCCAGCCGCGTGCGGCGGTGGCCGAGTTCGGCGCCGACGGCCGCCTGCAGCTGTGGGTCGGCAGCCAGGACCTGTTCTACATGCGCGACGTGGTGGCGCGGCGCCTGGGGCTGGACCACACGCAGGTGATCGTGCACGGCCAGCGCGTGGGCGGCGCCTTCGGCGGCCGCACGATCTGCAGCGTCGAGCTGGAGGCCGCGCTGCTGGCGCGCGCCGTGAAGGCGCCGCTGAAGCTGCAGTGGACACGCGCACAGGAGTTCCAGCTCGGCTTCCACCGCCCGCCTTCCAGCCACCGGCTGCGCGTGCGGCTGAAGGACGGCCGGCTGCACACCTGGTGGCATGCCTTTGCCAGCAGCCACATCCTGTTCACCAATGCCGCGATGCCGCCGTGGATGCAACGCCTGGCCGACATCGTCGGCGACGATGGCGTGGCGCGCGGCGCCGCGCTGCCGTACCGCGCGAGCGTGCGCCGCACCGAGCTGGATGTCGTGCGCCTGCCGGTGTTCACCGGGCCGTGGCGCGGGCTGGGCGCGGGGCCGAACGTCTTTGCCATCGAAAGTGCCATCGACGAATGTGCGCGCCGGGCCGACGCGGAGCCGCTGCAGTTCCGGCTGGATCACATCGACGACCCGCGGCTGGCACGGGTGCTGCGCAGCGTTGCCGAGGCAGCACGCTGGAGCGATGCGCGCGAGCCGTCGCCGTCGGGCCTGCAGCGCGGCCGCGGCATCGCCTGCGGCATCTACAAGGCGTCCAGCTATGCGGCGGTGGTGGCCGATGTGGAGGTGGAGCGGGCGACCGGCAGCGTCAGGGTCGTCAAGATGTGGTGCGCGCATGACTGCGGGCGTGTCGTCAACCCCGACCAGGTGCGTGCGCAGTGCGAGGGCAACCTGGTGTGGGGCATCGGCATGGTGTTGGTCGAGCGGTTGCCCGTGGCGGCGTCGGCGGTGGCCGCGAGCACTTTCGCCGATTCGCCGATCCCGCGCTTCGGCGACGTGCCGGAGCTGAGCGTGTTGATCGTCGATGAAGGCGAGGTGCCCAGCGGCGCCGGCGAAACCGCCATCGTCGCGGCGGGGGCGGCGGTGGCGAATGCGATCCGCGATGCCACCGGCGTGCGCGCCACGCGCCTGCCGCTGAGCCCTGCGGCGCTGAAGGCGGTGCTGAACTGAGCGGCGCTCGCGTGGCATCATCGCCGCGAACCCATCGCCTCAGCCTGGAGCCTTCGCATGACCTCATCCCCGGCCCCCGTCAGCGTGGCCACGCTGGCCGCCTTCAGCGACGCCTGGAACCGCCACGACATCGACGCGCTGATGTCCTTCATGAGCGAAGACTGCGTCTTCGAAACCGCCGCCGGCCCCGATGCCTGCGGCACACGCCACCAGGGCCACGCGGCAGTGCGCAAGGCCTTCGCCGCGGCCTGGGAGACGGTGCCCGATGCGCAATGGCGCAACGGCGTGCACCACGTGGCGGGCGACTTCGGCGTGTCGGAATGGACCTTCACCGGCACCGCCGCCGACGGCAGCCGCATCGAGGTCGACGGCGTCGACCTGTTCGCCTTCAAGGACGGCAAGATCCAGCGCAAGAACGTGTTCCGCAAGAACCGGCCCAATCTGCCGGCGATGCCGCGCGGATGAGTGTGCAGGCCGCCAACCCCTACGTTCCCACCTACGACCCGCTGCTGGCACCGACGCCGGGGCAGGGCCAGGCCTATGCGCCCACCTGGTGGGTGGCCAGCGCCGGCACGCCGCCCGAGGACGACGGCCCCGTGCTGCAGGACATGGACGTGGACGTGGCCATCATCGGCTCCGGCGCCACCGGGCTGTCCACCGCGCTGTACCTGGCGCAGGAGCAGGGCATCCGCGCCGTGGTGCTGGAAGCCAACCAGGTGGCCTGGGGCTGCTCCAGCCGCAGCGGCGGCCAGGGGCAGAACGCCAGCGGCCGGCTCAAGCGCTCGCAGTGGATCCAACGCTGGGGCCTGGACGTGGCCCGGCAGCTGGATGCCGAGATCCGCGCCGGCTTCGAGAACTTCCGCGGGCTGACACAAAGCATCGCCTGCGACGCGCACGACGGCGGCCACCTGTACGTGGCGCACCGGTCGCGCCTGATGGAAGTGCTGCGCAAGGAAGGCGCGCTGATGCGCGACACCTTCGGCTATGCCACGCGTGTGCTCAGTGCCGAAGAATTGCGCCGCGACCACTGCGACGAGCGCGAAGCCGCCGGCGCGCTGCTCGAGCCCGACGGCATCGGCGTGCACCCGCTGAAGCTCAGCTTCGGCCTGATGCGCCGCGCCCGCGCGCTGGGTGCGCGCATCCACACCGCCAGCCCGGTGCAAGGCTGGCACGAGCAGGGCGGGCTGCAGCACCTGCGCACGCCCGGCGGCACGGTGCGCGCCCGGCGCGTGGCGGTGTGCACCGGCGGCTACACCGGGCAGGCCCTGAGCCCGCTGCTGAAAAACCGGCTGATGCCGATCCTGTCGAATTCGGTGGTGACGCGGCCGCTGACCGATGCCGAACTGCAGGCCACCAATTTCCGCTCGGCCACCTTCCTGACCGACACGCGCACGCTGCGCTTCTACTACCGGCTGCTGGACGGCAAGCGCCTGCAGATCGGCAGCCGCAGCGCCATCGGCGGCGCCGATGCCGAAGACCCGGTGCACCTGAAGCTGCTCACCGACGCCATCGCGCGCAAGTTCCCGCCGCTGGCCGGCATCGGCATCGACTACTCGTGGTGGGGCTGGGTCGACGTCAGCCACGACATGATGCCGCGCATCACCCGCCCGGACCCGGCGCGCGCCGTCTGGTACGCGCTGGGCTACGGCGGCAACGGCGTGTCCTTCTCCACCTGGGCCGGCAAGCGGCTGGCCGAGCGCATCGCCGGCCGGGACGCCGGGCGCGAAGTTTTCAAGCTGCCGATCTACGGCGCGCCGCTCGAATACCCCAACGTGCTGGGCGCGGTGCGTTCGCCGCTGTTCGCGCCGTTCCGGCGGATGGGACAGCGGGTGTTGTACCGCTGGTACGCGCAGCGCGACGAGGCGGCGTAG
>CAYUPF010000268.1:0-5101 GCA_964446545.1 uncultured Rubrivivax sp. | reverse complement strand
GCACCAGCCGCGAATCGGAGCAGCCGATGAACAGGATCGTCGGATGCTGACCTTCCTTGACCAGCGTCTCGAAAGTGTCCTGTACCCCCGGAAAGGTGTGGTCGTGAAAGCGCCGCAGCCTTTCGAGCAACTCGTCGGGCATGGATCGCTCAGGCCAGATGCACCGGTTCGCCCGCGCGGTTGAAGGGCAGCATGCCCTCCAGCCGCCCGGCCTTGATGGCATCGACCATGTGCTGCAGCGCCGCGTCGATGTCGGCGCCGGATGGCGGCTGGCCGTTGCGGCCCGACAGCGCGGCGGTGAAGACGATGGCCCAGGGCGGCCCCGCCTGTGCCGCCTCGGCGCACAGCGCATCGAAGCCGGCCAGCGCCGCGGCCGGCTTGTCCACACACATCAGCGGCGCGAGTTCGCCGCCAACGCCCGCAGCGTAGTGCGCGCGCTGCTCGGCGCTGGCGCCGGCCGGCAGCTCGGCGCCGGCAAACACGAACAGCAGCTGCTGCGGCTCGGGCTGCAGGCGTGCGGCGCGCAGCAGGTCGTCGAAGCTGGCGATGTTCATCGCGCTACTGCACCAGCGGCGTGTCGGCGCTGTCCAGCACCACGCCTTCGACGCGCGCCGCGCCGGCCAGCAGCTGCAAGTACTGGCGCAGCGCGCTGACGAAGCTCTGCTGGCGCAGCGCCAGCGCCACCGCGCTGCGCACCGTGTCGAAGTCCGGCGTGTGGCCGGCTTCGCGGGCGAGGACTTCCACGACATGCAGCCCGAAGCGGCTGTGGACCAGCCGCGGCAGCACGCCGACCTCGGCGCCTGCGAACAGCTCGCGCGCGAACTCCGGTGCACAGTCCTCGCGCCGCAGCCAGCCCAGGTCGCCGCCTTGTGCGCCCGAGGGGCAGTTCGACAGCTCGGCGGCGCGCGACGCAAAGTGGTCGGCCTCGCCATCGCAGTGGCAGCGCAGCTCCAGCAGCAGCGCTTCGGCACGGTCGCGCAACTTGCGCACGTCCACGCCGGGGGTCACGGCGAACAGCACGTGGCGCACTTGGGCGCGGTCGCCGACGCGGTAGCGCGCCGGGTGGGCGTCGAAGTGGCGGCGGCAGGCGTCTTGCGAAGGTTCGGGAATGTCCAGCTGCGCCGACAGCAGGGCCTCGATGGCCGCGCTGGCGGCTTCGCTGGTGCTGCCGTCCAGGCCGGCGGCGTCGTCCACCGCCAGCAGCCCTGCCTGCATCGCTGCCTGGCGCAGCAGCTCGGTGCAGGCGCGCTGGCGCAGGCCGTCGTCGTCGAGCACTTGGTCGGCAGCGTGCAGCGGCACGCCGTTGATGCGCGCGACCTTGTGCGTGAGGGTGGTGTCCATCTCGGTCCTTCAGTTGCGCAGCGGCGGCGTGTTGTGGCCGGCCGGCAGGTTCAGGCGCCGCGAACGCACCACCTGGTAGGGGCGGAACAGGTAGACCACCGAGGCGAAGCCGCTCCACACGTGCACCAGGCGGCTGAAGGGGAAGAGCAGGAAGATCGTCATGCCCAGCAGCATGTGCGCCAGGTAGGGCCAACTGATGCCCACCAGCATGGCCGCGTCGGGGCGGAAGGTGGCGATGCCCTGCAGGTACTCGGCCAGCACCAGCATCGTCGTCGCTTCGTGCCGGTGACTCCAGGAATAGGGCAGGGTCACCAGGCCGATGACGAGTTGCACCCACAGGATGACCAGGATCGCCAGGTCGGTGCGGTGGCTGGTCAGGCGGATGCGCGGGTCGAAGATGCGCCGGTGCAGCAGCAGCGTCAGCCCGACGAAGCAGATCGCCCCGGCGATGCCGCCGGCGACGATGGCCACGAACTGCTTGTGCCCGGCGCTGATCAAGGGCTCGTACATCCAGTGCGGCATCAGCTGTCCGACCAGGTGGCCGAAGAACAGGAACAGGATGCCGCCGTGGAACAGGTTGCTGCCCCAGCGCAGCTGGCCGGCACGCAGCAGCTGCGAGGAGTCGCTCTTCCAAGTGTACTGGTCGCGGTCGAAGCGCGCCAGGCTGCCCATCAGGAACACCGCCAAGCAGATGTACGGGTAGACGTTGAAGGCGAAGTTGTGCAGGTAGGTGGTGACGGTGTTCATGGACGCGCTCCTGCGGCGGTGCCGTGTGCGTTGCGTTGGATCTGGATCGGTTGCGGTTGGCCCGGTCGCGACTGCCCGGCCGAACTGCAGCCGTCGAAGGCCGCCGGCTCCGACCAGGTCTCGTCGATCGGTGCTTCGTCGGGCACGTTCACCGGCGCGCACCTCTCGCCGGCCAGCTCGATCAGCGCGCCGAGCACGCTGGCGTAGCGGCTGCGGCGCTTTTCCAGTGCGCTGAAGACGATGTTGAAGATGTGCGCCATCTCGGCGAGCAAGGCGCGCGCCTCGCGTGGCGGCTGCGTGGAGGCGAATTCCAGCACCACCGGCAGGTGGTCGGGCATCTCGCCTTCGGCCAGATACAGCCCGGCGGCCTCGAAGGTCTGCGCCAGATCGATCATGGCCGGGCCGCGGTCGCGCGAATCGCCGTGCACGTGCTCGAACAGGTGCAGGCTGGTGCGCCGGCCGCTGTCGAAGAGCTGCACGTAGTCGGCCTCGGCGTCGATGGCGCTCTGCATCGCGAGGCTGTCGACCAGCGCCTCGACTTCGGCCAGGCGCGTGGGCGTCAGCGCGGCTTCGCGCCGCAGCGCCTGGCGCAGCTCGTCGAAGTGTTCGCGCAGCGCATCGTCGGGGTAGGCCAGCAGCCGCGCCAGCACGCGCAGCGTCAGGCTCATCGTCGTAGGGGACTTGCTCGTTCTCATGTCAATGCTCCATCAGAGTGCGCACGATCGGCAGCCGATGGCACCAGGCGCACGCCGCGGAACCGGCTCTGCCGGGCCGCTGGCGTTACCCCATTGAAAGGGAGCGCCGGAGGCGCTTCGGGGGTGGGCCACATCACACCTCCGCCTTGATGGGAATCGTCCGCTTCTTCTCGCTGCCGAACAGGCTGGTCTCGCCCACGCCTTCCGAGCAGCCGTTGCCGAAGCTGAAGCCGCAGCCGCCGCGCACGTTGAAGGTGTTCTCGGCGTACTCGCGGTGCGTGCTGGGGATGACGAAGCGGTCCTCGTAGTTGGCGATGGCCATCACGTGGTACATGTCCTCGACCTGCGCTTCGCTCAGGCCCACCTGCTTCAAGACCTCGAGGTTGGTGCGGCCGTCGACATGCTTGTCGCGCTGGTAGGCGCGCATCGCCAGCATGCGCTCCAGCGCCCGCTCCACCGGGGCGGTGTCGCCGGCGGTCAGCATGTTGGCCAGGTAGGCGACGGGAATGCGCAACTGCTTCACGTCGGGGACCTGGCCGTTGTTGCCCAGCTGCCCGGCATTGGCGGCGGCGCTGATCGGCGACAGCGGCGGCACGTACCACACCATCGGCAGCGTGCGGTACTCGGGATGCAGCGGCAGGGCGACCTTCCACTCCATCGCCATCTTCCAGATCGGGCTCTTGCGCGCGCCTTCGAGCCAGGCGTCGGGCACGCCGTCGGCGCGCGCCTGCGCGATCACCTTCGGGTCGTTCGGGTCGAGGAAGATGTCGCACTGCGCCTGGTACAGGTCGCGGTCGCGCTCGACGCTGGCCGCCTCCTGGATGCGGTCGGCGTCGTAGAGCAGCACGCCCAGATAGCGGATGCGGCCGACGCAGGTCTCGCTGCACACCGTCGGCTGGCCGGCCTCGATGCGCGGGTAGCAGAAGATGCACTTCTCGGCCTTGCCGCTCTTCCAGTTGTAGTAGATCTTCTTGTAGGGACAGCCGCTGACACACATGCGCCAGCCGCGGCACTTGTCCTGGTCGATGAGCACGATGCCGTCTTCCTCGCGCTTGTAGATCGAGCCCGACGGACACGAGGCGACGCAGGCCGGGTTCAGGCAGTGCTCGCACAGGCGCGGCAGGTACATCATGAAGGTGTTCTCGAACTCGCCGACCATCGCCTTCTGCACCGCGTCGAAGCCGTCGAAGTTCTTGTCGGCGCTGCGCTTGCTGAACTCGCCGCCGAGGATCTCCTCCCAGTTCGGGCCCCAGACGATCTTGTCCATCTGCTGGCCGGTGATCAGGCTGCGCGGCCGTGCCGTCGGGCTGGCCTTCATCTCCGGCGCGCTCTGCAGGTGGTCGTAGTCGAAGGTGAAGGGCTCGTAGTAGTCGTCGATCTGCGGCAGGTTGGGGTTGGCGAAGATCTTCATCAAGAGCTTCCACTTGCCGCCCTGGCGCGGCTCGATGCTGCCGTTGGCCTTGCGCTGCCAGCCGCCGTTCCACTTGTCCTGGTTCTCCCACTCCTTGGGGTAGCCGATGCCCGGCTTGGTCTCGACGTTGTTGAACCAGGCGTACTCCATGCCGGGGCGGCTGGTCCAGACGTTCTTGCAGGTGACCGAACAGGTGTGGCAGCCGATGCACTTGTCCAGGTTCAGCACCATGCCGATCTGTGCGCGGACTTTCATGCGACCTCCTGGATTTGAGGGTTGAGGCCTGTTCGACTGCATTCGAGCGTCAGCGCGGGGCCGCGGGCGGGCCACCGTCGGCGGCTTCGAATGCAGCGCCCCACCTTGCAGACGGGGTCGCCTGCGGTGCTCGGTCTCGCGGCCCCGTTGCGGAACTCGCTGCGCGAACTGCCGTTCGCTCCGCTCAAACATCCGCAACGAGTCAGAGCACGAGGCGCGCTGCGCGCGCGGGCCGCGAGCCCTGCGCTCCTCGGCACTGCATAGGCGCCGCAGCCGGTGGCCCGCCCACGGCCTGGGCGGCGTTGGTGGTTTTCACCGACAACCACCGCGGTTGCCAGCCGAGGATGGCGGGTAAGTGAATCCGGGAAGTAAAGGAGGAGGGGCGGGCGAAGCCCGGCCCGGGGGACATGGACGGATTCGCTTACCCGTCGTCCTCGGCCCGCGCAGACGATCGAATGAGTCGCGTTCAGCAGCATCACGCGTTCTCCCCCTGCGCCTGCACCAGCGCCACACGCTCCTCACCGACCGGCGTGTCCAGCCAGTCGATCTTGTTCATCTTGCGCACCACGACGAACTCGTCGCGGTTGGTGCCGATGGTGCCGTAGTAGTTGAAGCCGTAGCTCAGCTGCGCGTAGCCGCCGATCATGTGCGT
>CAYUPF010000267.1:3343-5152 GCA_964446545.1 uncultured Rubrivivax sp. | reverse complement strand
CGATCGTGATGCGCACCGTCTGCCCGGCGCGGGCCAGCGGCGCCTTGGGGCCGGCGCCGAGCATCAGCAGGTCGCCGCTGGCCAGCGTCATGAAGGCGCTGACTTCGGCAATCAGCCGGGCCACGCCGCGCTGCATGCCGGCGGTGGAATAGCGCTGCGCCTCGCACCCGTCGATCTGCACCGCCACGTCCAGCGCATCGGGGTCGGGCACGTGGCGCGCGGCCAGGATCCACGGGCCCAGCGGCAGGAAGCCGTCGCGCGCCTTGTAGCGCAGCGACGGCCGGTAGTACGACGGATGCGGCACGCTCAGGTCGCTGCAGATCGTGTAGCCGGCGACATGCCGCAACGCATCGGCCTCGCGCACGCGGCAGGCCTCGGCGCCGATGACGATGCCGAGCTGCGCGCCGACCTCCAGCGCTTGCGCCTCGGCCGGCACCTCGACCGATGCGCCATGCCCGGCCAGGCAATGGCGCGGCTTGATGTACAGCACCGGCGCCTTGGGCGGCGCCTTGTGCGGCGGCTGGTGCACCGCGTCGCCCAGCGCGGCCAGCGCGTCGCGGTGGTTCAGCAGCGTGCCGTAGGCGGTGGCGATCGGCGGCGGCGCAAAGGCGCCGACCGATCGCCACGCTGCGAGCGGCCGGTCCTCGGCGGCGGCACGGCCGGCCGGGAGGGCCAGCGCATCCCGGATGTTCAGCACGCTGTTCAAATTTACTAACATGTGTATGATTACAGCACCACCCCAATCCAGTGTCAACTGCGGTCGCAGCCATGCCCCACGCCCCCAGCCGTCGCAACCTGGCGCTGCTGCTGCTGCGTTCGCGCGAAGGCGTGATGTCGCACTTTCGCGCCATCCTCAACCAGCATGGCCTGACCGAGCAGCAGTGGCGCGTGCTGCGCGCGCTGCTGGACGAATCGCCGCTGGAGCCGCGGCAGATCTGCGAGCGTTGCCAGCTGCTCAGCGCCAGCGCCACCGGCGTGCTGGCGCGCATGGAGGAGATGGGCCTGGTGCAGCGCGAGCGCATGGCCGAGGACCAGCGCCGCGTGTGGGTGTCGATCACGCCGAAGAGCCGTGCGCTGGCGCGGCGCATCGTGCCGCGCATCGAGGCCCAGTACCGCGAGCTGGAGCAGCGCATCGGCGCCGATCTGCTGGCGCAGGTGTACGACACCCTCGACCAGCTGCTGCAGCGGCTGGACGTGGCTGCCGAGACCGACGCTACTTGAATATCTTGCGCAAGGCCTCGGGCAGCGCCTGCGGCAGCGGCAACGGCGGCTTGGGCCGAGAGGCCGGTGTCGTCGGCGTCGCCGGCGCGGGGCTCGGCGTAGCGCCGCTGATTGCCGTGCGGCACACGCCCTTCTCGGGCGCGGCTTTCAGCAGCTGCTGAGCCAGCAGCGACAAGCCGCCGGTGGCACCCGCCAGCCCCAGCGAGGCTGCCATGCCGGCGACGCCTTGCGCGTCCAGCATCAGCTTCGGGTCCTGCCACGGGCCCTTCAGCATTACCAACTGCGCCAGGTTCACCGGGTTGACGTTCAGCTCCTTCCTGGGGCTGGGCCTGAAGGCCAGCGCCAGCGTCTCGTCGTCGAAGCGCACCTCGCCCTTGGCCGACACGGCCAGCTGTGCGGTCTCGAGCGCGATCGAACGGTCCACCGTGGCCACGCCGTGCTTCAGCGGCAGGCGGATCACCGCACAGTCGATGCGCGTCTGCGCGGCCGGCAGCGACTGCAGCGTCACCGCCTGCAGCAGACGGCGCAGCAGGTCGGTGCCCAGCGGCGATGCGCCGCTGCCCAGCGTGGTGTCGGTCAGCGACAGCA
>CAYUPF010000267.1:0-3243 GCA_964446545.1 uncultured Rubrivivax sp. | reverse complement strand
TCGGTGCCCAGCGGCGATGCGCCGCTGCCCAGCGTGGTGTCGGTCAGCGACAGCATCAGCTCGCCGCTGGCGCTGGAGGCCAGCGCCCGGGCCGTTGGGCCGGCGCCGCTGAGGTCGGCGCGCAGCTGCAGCTGCCCGCCGCTGGCATAGGCCGAATGGCCCGAGGCCTTCAACAGCGTGTCCATCGACAGCTTGTCCGCCTGAAGCTGCAGCGCCACGCGCGGCGCCGCGCCGGCCGCCGTGCTCACGCTCAGGCTGCCGCGCAGCGTGCCGTCGGCGACGCCGGCGCTCAGCGGGTCGAGCCTGATGCGGCCGGGCTGGGCATCGAGCTGCAGCTTCAACTGCGACAGCGGCGGCAGGCCCGGCATCAGCAGGCGGTCCACGCGCAGCGCCAGCGTCGCCGGGCCGGCGGGCAGCGCGTCCAGCGCCAGCGGCGTGTTGCCGAAGACGCGTCGATCCGAAGCCTGGGCCGGCGCGCCGCCGGCAGCGCGTGGCGGGAACCAGCGCGCAAGGTCGATGGAGGGCGAAGCCAGTTGTGCGTCGATGCGCCACGGCTTGCCGCCCTGCGCCCTGATCTGCCCACTGAGCTGCTGCTGCGCCAGCGACAGCTGCAGGCCGTCGAGGCGCAGCGACTGCGGCGCGACACTCAGCCGCCCCTGCAACTCCGCCGGCAGCGGCACGCGCGCCACGTCCGCGACCCAGGGCGCCAGCGCCGTGGCCTTGCTCAGCTGCGCGCTGATGTCGGCCTCCAGCGCGCGCGGCGGTGCGCCGCGGCGCAGCAGGCCCTTGGCGGTGGCCGCGGCGCCATCGCTGGCCAGCTGCAGGTCGAAGGGCCAATCCGCCTGGTTGAGTGCCAGCTCGGCCACGCTGCCGATGCGGCCCTTCAGCTGCCAGCGCTGGGCGCCGCTGTCGAGGGTGGCGTTCAGCGCCTGTCCGTCACCGGCGCTGTCGAGTGCGAGCTTCGGCAGCGCCACGTCGTGGGTGCTGCCGCTGCGCCCGTCGCGATAGGCGAGCTTGGCATTGCTCAGGTTCAGGCTGGACAGATGCAGGCGCAGCGGTGCACTGCCGCCGCCGGACGGCGCGGGTGTGCTGTTGTCGCCTTCACCCCCCATCGCCCAGTTGCCGACGCCGTTGCGGTCGGTTTCCAGCAGCAGGTCCACGCCGTCGAAGGAGACGCTGGCGATGTCCACCAGACCGTGCAGCAGCGGCCACAAGGCGACGTCGAAGCGCGCGTGCTGCACCACCAGCATGTCCTTGCGCGTGCCCCAGGGCGCGTTGCCCAGCACCACGTCGTCGGCGTCGACGCCGATGCGCGGCAGCAGGCGGATGGACAGCAGCCCGCGCACCGCGAAGTCGCGACCGGTGGCCTTGCGCACCTGCTCGGACAGCATCGCGGCCAGCCGCTGCGGCGGGAAGGCCTGGTTCAGCGCGACATAGGCGATGACCCCCAGCAGCACGATGCCGCCCAGCATGCCGAGCAGCCGCCGCGGCCAGCGCAGGTGAGGGGCGGTCTTGGCCATCGCGGCATTTTCGCTGTGATAGCGTGATTCGCATGAGTGCGCCTGCTACACCCCCACCCGCGGCGGGCGGGTTGCGCTGGCTGCCCGGACTGCAGCTGCTGCGCCACTACCCGGCCGCCTGGTGGCGGCACGACGTGGCGGCCGGCCTGGTGCTGACGACGATGCTGGTGCCGGTGGGCATCGCCTATGCGGTGGCCTCGGGAGTGCCCGGCATCCACGGGCTGTACGCCACCATTGCCGCGCTGCTGGCCTATGCGCTGTTCGGGCCCAGCCGCATCCTGGTGATGGGGCCGGACTCGGCGCTGGCGGCGCTGATCCTGGCGGTGGTGCTGCCGCTGTCGGCCGGCGACCCGGCGCGCGCGGTGGCGCTGGCCGGCGCGATGGCCCTCGCCGTGGGCCTGATCGGCATCATCGCCGGGCTGGCGAAGCTGGGCTTCGTCACCGAACTGCTGTCCAAGCCCATCCGCTACGGCTACATGAACGGCATTGCGCTGGCGGTCATCGTCAGCCAGCTGCCCAAGTTGTTCGGCATCTCGATCGAAGGCGATGGCCCGCCGTCGCAGGCCGTGGCCTTCGGGCAGGCGCTGTGGGACGGGCGGCTCAATACCGCCGCCTTCGGCGTGGGCGCAGGCTCGCTGGCGCTGATCCTGCTGCTCAGGCGCTGGCCGCGTGTGCCCGGCATGCTCGTTGCCATCGTCGCCGCCACCGCCGCAGTGGCCTGGTTCGACCTGGACCGGCAGCACGGTGTCGGCGTGCTCGGCACGCTGCCGCAGGGGCTGCCGTCAGCGTCGCTGCCGTGGATTGGCTGGGCCGACCTGATGCCGGTGCTGGGCGGCGCGCTGGCGGTGGCGCTGGTGGCCTTTGCCGACACCAGCGTGCTGTCGCGCACCTACGCGCACCGCCGGCGCCAGGCCGTGGACCCGAACCAGGAGTTGGTGGCGCTGGGCGCGGCCAACCTGGTGGTGGGCCTGTTCCAGGGCTTTCCGATCAGCGGCAGCACGTCGCGCACGCCGGTGGCCGAGGCCGCCGGGGCGCGCTCGCAGATGACCGGCGTGGTCGGCGCGCTCGGCGTGGCGGCGCTGCTGCTGCTGGCACCGCAGCTGCTGCAGCGGCTGCCGTACAGCGCGCTGGCCGCGGTGGTCGTCGCCTCGGTGATGGGGCTGATCGAATGGCGCGACCTGCAGCGCATCCGCCGCATCCAGGCCTGGGAGTTCTGGCTGTCCATCGGTTGCACAGCGGGCGTGCTGCTGCTGGGCGCGATCGAGGGCATCGTGCTGGCGATCATCGCCGCGGTGATCGAGTTCCTGTGGGACGGCTGGCGCCCGCATGCCGCGGTGCTGGGCAAGGTCGACGGCATCGACGGCTACCACGACATCGAGCGCCATCCCGAGGCGCAGCGCATAGCCGGCCTGGTGCTGCTGCGCTGGGACGCGCCGCTGTTCTTCGCCAATGCCGAATGGTTCGAGCGCGTGGTGCGCGACACGCTGGCCGCAGCGCCCACGCCGGTGCGCTGGCTGGTGGTGACGGCCGAGCCGGTGACCAGCGTCGACGTCACCGCTGCCGACATGCTGCGCGAGCTGGACGAATCGCTGCAGGAGCAGGGCATCGAACTGTGCTTCGCCGAGATGAAAGGCCCGGTGAAGGACAAGCTCAAGCGTTTTGGCCTGTTCAGCCACTTCGGCCAGCAGACCTTCTTTGCGACCATCGACGATGCGGTGCGGGC
>CAYUPF010000266.1:0-5170 GCA_964446545.1 uncultured Rubrivivax sp. | reverse complement strand
GCCGGCAGCTCGCGGTGCGTCTTCACGTCCACCGGCTTCGGGTAGGCCGCGGTGTGGCAGAAGCTCTGCATCACCAGGTCGGCACTGAAGCCCAGGCAGGCCAGGTCCTTGAGTTCGTCGCGCGTCATCGGGCCGGTGGTGTCCTGGCTGCCGACGGTGGTCATCTTCGGCTCGCAGTAGGTGCCCGGGCGCACGCCCTGGCCTTCGGGCAGGCCGCAGGCGCGGCCGACCATCTTCTGTGCCAGCGTGAAGCCGGCCTTCGTCGCTGCCGGCACTTGCGGCAGGCGGAACACGCTGCTCGCCGGCAGGCCGAGGAATTCACGCGCCTTGCCGGTGAGGCTGCGGCCGATGATCAGGTTGATGCGCCCGCCGGCGCGCACCTCGTCGAACAACACATCGCTCTTCAGCTGGAATTCGGTGACGACGCTGCCGTTCTTCAGGATCTTGCCGTCGTAGGGCTGGATCTCGACCACGTCGCCCATCTCGAGCTTGGACACGTCCACCTCGATCGGCAGGCTGCCCGAGTCCTCTTGCGTGTTGAAGAAGATCGGCGCGATCTTGCCGCCCAGCGTGACGCCGCCGAAGCGCTTGTTCGGCACGAAGGGGATGTCCTGGCCGGTGGCCCAGATGACGCTGTTGGTGGCGCTCTTGCGGCTGGAGCCGGTGCCGACCACGTCGCCGACGTAGGCCACGACGTGGCCCTTCTTCTTCAGGTCCTCGATGAACTGGATCGGGCCGCGCTTGCCGTCCTCTTCCGGCTTGAAGGCGGCGTCGGGGCGCGTGTTCTTCAGCATCGCCAGGTAGTGCAGCGGGATGTCCGGGCGGCTCCAGGCGTCGGGCGCGGGCGACAGGTCGTCGGTGTTGGTCTCGCCCGGCACCTTGAACACGGTGACGGTGATGCTCGCGGGCACCTCGGGGCGGCTGGTGAACCATTCGGCGTCGGCCCACGACTGCATCACCTCCTTGGCCTTGGCATTGCCGGCCTTGGCCTTGTCGGCCACGTCGTTGAAGAAGTCGAACATCAGCAGCGTCTTCTTCAGGCTCTCGGCGGCCACGCCCGCCACCTCGGCATCGTCGAGCAATTCGATCAGCGGATGCACGTTGTAGCCGCCGACCATGGTGCCCAGCAGTTCGGTGGCCTTGGCCTTGCCGACCAGTCCGACCTCGATGTCGCCGTGCGCGACGGCGGCCAGGAAGCTGGCCTTGACCTTGGCCGCATCGTCCACGCCTGGCGGCACGCGGTAGGTCAGCAGCTCCATCAGGAAAGCTTCCTCGCCGGCCGGCGGCGACTTGATCAACTCGATCAGCTCGGCCACCTGCTTGGCGTCCAGCGGCAGCGGCGGGATGCCCAGTGCGTTGCGTTCGGCGGCGTGTTGGCGATAGGCTTGAAGCATGGGGTTCTCCTGGCGGAAGGGGTTCGGGTGAAAGGCGGATGCTGGATCAGGAAGCTTGCGGCACGATGACCTTCAAGCCCTTGAAGTAGTCGCGGAAGAAGCCGGCGTCGCGCGTGATCAGCGCGCCGCACTGAAGCAAGGCGTGTGCCCCGACCAGGAAGTCCGGTACGGTGCGCCGGTCCGCAGCCGGTTGCGCAGTGCGCCGCAGGCGGTCCTTGTAGCGGCGCTGCATCTCGCCGGCGCGCACCGCGGCGCGCAGTTCCAGCGGCGAGAAGGCGATGCCGATCGCGTCCAGCGTTTCCATCACGATGTCGCCGTGGCCGAGGCCGGCGACGACCTCGCTCAGCACGACTTCGCAGGCCACCACGGGCCCGGCGCTCAGTGCTGCGCGCAGCGCATCCTCGGCCGCGTCGGCGGCAGGACCGTCGCCGATGTAGTCGACGAGCACCGAAGTGTCGACCGCGATCATGCTGCGTCGTCGGGCGGCGGATAGGGGTCGCCCGGGGCGCGGCCACGCAGCTCGCGCATGATGTCGTCGGTGGTGACGCCGGGCGGCAGCTTGATGCGGCCGCGCAACCTGGACAGCGCGTCCGACACGTCCTTGCGCAGCACGATGCGCCCGCCTTCGAGTTCGACCTTCAGGCGCGTGCCCTTGGTCAGCCCCAGCGCATCACGCACCGCCTTGGGCAGCGTGATCTGGCCGCGTTCGGCAACGGTCGCTTCCATGTCGGCCTCCTGTGAAAGTATGCATAGATTGTACATACTTCCGTTTGCATATTCCGCTTCAGGCCGTGCCGTCGTCGAAGAACGCCTGCCGCACCTGGGCCGGCAGCTGTGCGCCGCCGGCGTACGAGGTCTGGTGCGCGCGCTGCAGCACGTGCCAGAAATACCTGTAGCTGGCGCGGTCGTGCAGCGTGTCACGGTGGCGGATCGGTGCCCAGCCGGCGGCCATCGCGGCCAGCAGGATCTCGCTGGCCAGGTCGACCTCGGCGGTGCTCGGTGCGAAGGCGTCGACGATGGCGCGGATCTGCGCCGGGTGGATGCTCCACATGCGCGTGTAGCCGAGCTTGCGCGACGCCGTCGTGGCGGCGGCCTGCAGCGCCTTCTCGTCCTTGAACTCGGTGACCACGCAGTGCGACGGCACCTTGCCGAAGGCATGGCAGGCGGCCGCGATCTCCAGCTTGGCGCGCAGCACCAGCGGATGCTCGAACTGGCCCGCAGCGCCCATCGCCGACGCCGGGATCGCGCCGCGGTGCGCGGAGACGAAGTCCATCAGCCCGAAGGACAGCGACTCGATGCGCGGATGCGCGGCCAGCGCCTGCACCTCGCGCAGCGCGCCGTGCGTTTCGACCAGCGCATGCAGCGGGATCGGCTGCAGCCTCGCGTCGCGCGTGGCCGCGTCGATGGTGTCGACGGCGCGCTGCAGGTCGGCCAGGCCGCGCGGCTTGGGGATCATCAGGTAGGCCAGCCGCGCGCCGGCACGCGGCACCAGCAGCTGCACCACCTGCTCGAAGCGCGCATGGTCCACCGCCAGAAGGCGCGCGCCGACGCGGCCGAAGCGGTTGTCGGGTCCGTTGGCCAGTTCGGCGATCAGCGCCGCGTGCTCGAGTTCGCCGCCGACCGGCGCGCCGTCCTCGCCGTCCAGCGTGACGTCGAACACCGGCCCCAGCTCGGCCTGCAGCGCCAGGCTCTTGCGCATGCGCACTTCGACGCCGCTGTAGTGGTCGCATACCGGCAGTGCCGGCACGGCGGCTTCGTCCGGGTCGAACAGCGCTTTGCGCGGATGCGGGGCAGGGGATGCATTCATGGGCGGCGGCGGGCGACGATGAACAGGCGCGGGAAGGCCAGCAGCCGCCGGCCGTCGACGCGCGGCGGGTAGGCCTGCTCGATGCCTTGCTGGTAGGCGGCCTCGAAGCTGCTGCGCAGCGGTGGTGCCAACCCTTCGACGAAGGGCTTCAGCCCGGTGCCGCGCAGCCAGTCGACGATGGCGCCGGCCGAGGCCATCGGGTGCTGGTAGGTGGTGTGCCACACATCCACCTGCTGCGCGGCCGGCGCCAGCAGGTCGTAGTAATGTCCCGGCGCCAGCGGCTTGTCGCGCGCGGCGCGCTCGCTGTCGATGTGCCCGGCCCACGGCGCTCGCGCGGCCAGTTCGCGCATCAGGCGGTGGCTGGGTTCGTCGCGGTTGTCGGGCATCTGCACCGCGAGCACGCCGCCGGGGGCGAGCGCGGCGAACAGCCGCGGCAGCAGCCGTTCATGGTCCGGCACCCATTGCAGCGCGGCGTTGGCGAAGATCAGCTGCGGCGCGCGCGCCGGCTGCCAGGTGGCGATGTCGCCGCGCTCGAAGCGCAGTGCCGGCAGCCGCTCGCGTGCGCTGGCGAGCATCGCTTCGGAGCTGTCGATGCCGGTGATGTCGGCAGCGGGCCAGCGCGCGGCCAGCAGCTCGGTGGAGTTGCCCGGGCCGCAGCCCAGGTCGACGCCCTGCCGCACCTCGAACTCGGGCACCCGCGCCAGCAGCTCGCGCGCCGGGCGCGTGCGCTCGTGTTCGAAGCGGCGGTAGAGCTCGGGATTCCAGTCGCCCATCGCCCGGCCCGCGCTGGCACGCCTCAGAGCAGGTGCTTGACGCCGTCCTGCTCGCCCAGCAGCTCGGCCAGCGTCTTGTCGATGCATTCCTGGCTGAAGGCGTCGATAGGCAGGCCTTCGACGATTCTGTAGTCGCCGCCCGCCGTGGTGACCGGGAAGCCGAAGATCACGTCCTTGGGGATGCCGTACTCGCCGTTGCTGGGCACGCCCATCGTCACCCATTCGCCGCCGGTGCCCAGCGCCCAGTCGTGCATGTGGTCGATGGCCGCGTTGGCGGCCGAGGCCGCCGACGACAGGCCGCGCGCGGCGATGATCGCCGCGCCGCGCTTGCCGACGGTGGGCAGGAACACGTCGCGGTTCCAGGCCTGGTCGTCGATCATGTCCTTGACCGAGGCGCCGTCGATGGTGGCGAAGCGGTAGTCGGCATACATCGTCGGCGAATGGTTGCCCCACACCGCCAGCTTCCTGATCGCGGCCACGCTCTTGCCGGTCTTGGCGGCCAGCTGGCTGGCGGCGCGGTTGTGGTCCAGGCGCAGCATCGCGGTGAAGTTGCGGCGGTCCAGCGAGGGCGCGCTCTTCATCGCGATGTAGGCGTTGGTGTTGGCCGGGTTGCCGACCACCAGCACCTTGACGCCGCGGCTGGCCACCTTGTCCAGCGCCTTGCCCTGCGCGGTGAAGATCTGCGCGTTGGCGGCCAGCAGGTCGGCACGCTCCATGCCGGGGCCGCGCGGGCGCGCACCCACCAGCAGCGCGTAGTCGGTGTCCTTGAAGGCGGTGTCGGGCGCGCTGTGCGCTTCCATGCCGGCCAGCAGCGGGAAGGCGCAGTCCTCCAGTTCCATCATCACGCCCTTGAGCGCGTTCTGTGCCTTTTCGTCCGGGATCTCCAGCAGCTGCAGGATCACCGGCTGGTCCTTGCCCAGCATCTCGCCCGAGGCGATGCGGAACAGCAGGGCATAGCCGATCTGGCCGGCGGCACCGGTAACGGCTACGCGGACGGGTTTCTTGCTCATGGGAACTCCGTGAATGAGGGGTGGAAAAGGAGGCGGCCGCCGCATGCGCTGCGGTGAACTGGCAAGTGTAGGCCAGTGCGGCCCGCAGGCTAAGGGTTCACCCGAAGCATAGCGCAGCTCTTATGTCTTATAGAAGATATAAGTCAACCATTGATGGACGGGCCCGGCGGGCTGTGCTGCAATCGG
>CAYUPF010000265.1:0-5172 GCA_964446545.1 uncultured Rubrivivax sp. | reverse complement strand
GTTCGCGCTGCGCCAGCCAGCCCAGGGCCCGCGCCTGCAGGCTGGGCGCGGGCCGATTCATGCCGTGGCGACACCGGGGCGGCGCCTCGGGTGGCCTCCGACGCTCTTCAGTCGTGCATGGCGCGACGCGCGACGCGCAACCCATGGACCGCATGCACCAAGCGACCGCCGCGGATCCGGCTCTGCCGGTCCGCCAGCAGTGCCCTCTTGAGGAGGAGCGCCGCAGGCGCTGCGGGCGGGGTCCACTTCAGTCGGCGGACTTGTCCACCGGCACCAGCGGCACGCCCATGGCCTCGCGCACCTTGTTCCGGCAGCGGCCGGCCGCTGCCGCGACCTTCACGTGCGCTTCGCGCACATGAGCCTGCGCCGAAATCGCGTCCGCGGACATCAGGCCTCCCCCGCCGCCGCGCTCAACAAAGGGATGCTCTTCGCCTCGCGAACGCGATTTTCGATCTCCACGGCGATGTCCGGGTTCTCGCGCAGGAACTCGCGTGCGTTGTCCTTGCCCTGGCCGATCTTCTCGCCGTTGTAGGCGTACCACGAGCCCGACTTGTCGAGGATGCGCGCTTCGACGCCCATGTCGATGATCTCGCCCTCGCGGCTGATGCCTTCGCCGTAGAGGATGTCGAATTCCGCCGTCTTGAAGGGCGGCGCCACCTTGTTCTTGACGATCTTGACCTTGGTCTCGCTGCCGATGACCTCGTCGCCCTTCTTGATGCTGCCGGTGCGGCGGATGTCCAGTCGCACCGAGGCATAGAACTTCAGCGCATTGCCGCCGGTGGTGGTTTCGGGGTTGCCGAACATCACGCCGATCTTCATGCGGATCTGGTTGATGAAGATGACCATGGTGTTGGTCTTGTTGATGGTGGCGGTGAGCTTGCGCAGCGCCTGGCTCATCAGCCGCGCCTGCAGGCCCGGCAGCGAATCGCCCATCTCGCCTTCGAGCTCGGCCTTGGGCGTGAGCGCGGCCACCGAGTCGATGACGATCAGGTCCACCGAGCCCGAGCGCACCAGCGCGTCGACGATCTCCAGCGCCTGCTCGCCGGTGTCGGGCTGGCTGATCAACAGCTCCTGCAGGTTGACGCCGAGCTTTTGCGCGTACTGCGTGTCGAGCGCGTGCTCGGCGTCGATGAAGGCGCACACGCCGGCGAGCTTCTGCATCTCGGCGATGACCTGCAGCGTGAGCGTGGTCTTGCCGGACGATTCCGGGCCATAGATCTCGACCACGCGCCCGCGCGGCAGGCCGCCGACGCCCAGCGCGATGTCCAGGCCGAGCGAACCCGTGGACACCACCTGGATGTCGGCGATGACTTCGCCATCGCCCAGGCGCATGATCGAGCCCTTGCCGAACTGCTTTTCGATCTGCGACAAGGCCGCCTGCAGGGCCTTGGCCTTTTCGGTGTTGAGTGCCTTCACGGGTGCGTCCATCTGCGTTCTCCTTCGTTGCACGGCATTATGGGCGTAAGCTGGATGTTTGTACAGTGGATTTGTAGGGATCCGGCGTGCTTGACATCGATCAGTCGGATGTGCCATGCCGGCTGCCTAGAATTCGCCCCTGGGGGCCCATGACAGGAGACAAAGGCATGCGCATTCTCATTGCCGAAGACGATCAGGTCCTGGCCGACGGTCTGTTGCGCTCGCTGCGCGCGGCCGGTTATGCCACCGACCAGGTGAGCAGCGGCTCCGAGGCCGACGCCGCGCTCGCCGACCACGACTTCGACTGCGTCATCCTCGACCTGGGCCTGCCCAAGATGCACGGGCTGGACGTGCTGCGCAAGATGCGCGCGCGCGGCTCGTCGGTGCCGGTGCTGATTCTCACCGCGGCCGACAGCGTGGAGCAGCGCGTCAAGGGTCTGGACCTGGGCGCCGACGACTACATGGCCAAGCCCTTCTCGCTGCAGGAGCTGGAAGCGCGCGTGCGCGCGCTGACGCGCCGCGGGCTGGGCAGCGCCGCCACCATCATCAAGCACGGGCCGCTGAGCTTCGATGCCACCGGGCGCGTGGCCTACATCAACGACCAGATGATCGAGCTGTCGGCACGCGAGCTGTCGCTGCTGGAGGTGCTGCTGCAGCGCGCCGGCCGGCTGGTGAGCAAGGACCAGCTGGTCGAGCGCCTGTGCGAATGGGGCGAAGAGGTCAGCAACAACGCCATCGAGGTCTACATCCACCGCCTGCGCAAGAAGATCGAACAAGGCCCGATCCGCATCGCCACCGTGCGCGGCCTGGGCTACTGCCTGGAGAAGATCGCCGCTTGAACCCGCCCGCGGCGCCGCGCGAGCGGCCCTCGCCCCCCGCCGCGGCGCCGCAAGGCCTGTTCGGGCCGTCGGGCCAGCAGCATTCGCTGTTCGGGGAGATCCTCGACTGGATGCTCGCGCCGCTGCTGCTGCTGTGGCCGATGAGCATCTTCCTGACCTATCTGGTGGCACAGAGCATCGCCGACCGGCCCTACGACCGCGAGCTCGGCGTGGTGGTGCGCGCCATCGCCCAGCAGGCCAGCGTCGAGCCGGCGCAGGACGACGGCCTGCCCCGGGTGCGCCTGCGCATGCCATCGCTCGCCAGCGAGTTGTTGCGCGCCGACGACGCCGGCAGCGTGTACTTCCAGGTGCTGGGCGCGCGCGGCGAGTACGTCGCCGGCGACGAGGGCCTGCCGGTGCCCGACGACGAGGTGCGCCTGATCGGCGAACTGCAGTTCCGCGACGAGACCATGCGCGACGGCGCGGTGCGCGTGGCCTACACCTGGGTGGCGCTGCCCGGCGTGGGCGAGGAACGGGCGATGCTGGTGCAGGTGGCCGAAACGCTGGAAAAGCGCTCGCGCCTGGCCAACGAGATCATCAAGGGCGTGATCCTGCCCCAGTTCGTGATCCTGCCGTTGGCGGTGGTGCTGGTGTGGTTTGCGCTGTCGCGCGGCATCAAGCCGCTGAGCCGGCTGCAGCAGCGCATCCGCCGGCGCGAAAGCTCCGACTTGAGCCCGATCGACGAACGCGAGGTGCCCGACGAGGTGGTGCCGCTGGTGCGCGCCATCAACGATCTGCTGTCGCGGCTGGACCAGTCGATGCGCACGCAGAAGCAATTGCTGGCCGACGCCGCGCACCAGCTGAAGACGCCGTTGGCCGGGCTGCGCATGCAGGCCGAGCTGGCTGGGCGCGAGATCGACACCGGCGCCAGCGACGCCGAATCGCTGAAGCAGTCGCTGCTGCAGATCGCCTGGTCGAGCCAGCGTGCCGCGCACATGGTGAACCAGCTGCTGGCCCTGGCCCGTGCCGAGGACCGCGAGCAGGCGCTGCGCCAGCAGCCGCTGAACCTGGCCGAGATCGTCATGGAGACGGTGCGCGACTTCGTGCCCAAGGCGATGGACAAGCGCATCGACCTGGGCTACGAAGGCCCCGAAGGCAAGGGCAGCGTGCAGCTGCAAGGCCAGCCGGTGCTGGTGCGCGAGATGGTGCGCAACCTGGTGGACAACGCGCTGCAGTACACGCCGGGTGGCGGCACGGTGACGGCGCGCGTCGTCGCCGACCCCTTCGGCCAGGTGGTGGTGCTGCAGGTCGAGGACAACGGCCCGGGCATCGCCGAGGCCGAACGCGAGCTGGTGTTCCAGCCCTTCTACCGGCCGGCGGACACGGTCATCGAAGGCAGCGGCCTGGGGCTGGCCATCGTGCGCGAAGTGGCCGAACAGCACGGCGCCGAGATCACGGTGGCCGACGCGCTGTCGCGCGCGGTGGCCGCGGCCAACGGCACCGGCCCCGGCACGCTCATCACGGTGCGCTTTCCGGTGCGCGTGGCTCCTCGCCGGCCGCGCGGCTGAACTGCCGCGCGCACCAGGCCGACAGCGCCGAATCGTCGGCCGCGGCCAGACCGTCGGCACAAGCGGCGGCGAAACACGCGGCCGCCGCCTGTCCCAGGCGGGGCCGCAACCCGGCTTCGGCCGCCATCGCCAGGGCCAGCGCCGAGTCCTTGGCCAGCAAGGACATGTGGGCCTGCACCGATGGATCCGATGCCAGCGCGCGCCGCAGCCGGTCGCTGCCGATCCAGCTCTGGCCGCTGGATTGTTCGATCACCGCCAGCGTCGCCGCCGGGTCCAGCCCGAGCCGCTGCGCCAGCGCCAGCACCTCGGCCGCGCCGGCCAGGTTGACCGCCGCCAGCAGGTTGTTGACCAGCTTGGTACGCGCGCCGTCGCCGGGCCGCGGGCCGACGCGAAACAGTCGCGACGACAGCTGCTGCAGCACGCCCTGCCAGCGCTCGAACACCGCATCGGCGCCGGCCACCATCAGGCTCATCGTGCCGTCGCGGGCGCGCAGCGGGCCGCCGGACATCGGCGCATCGATGGCGGCGATGCCGCGCTGCGCCAGCGCCGCGGCGCAGGCCTCGACCGCCTGCGGCGCGATCGTCGGGCACAGCATCACCGTGGATCCCGCCGCCAGGCCGTGCACCGCGCCGCGTTCACCGAACAGCACCGCTTCAGTCTGCGCCGCGTCGACCACGGCGACGATCAGCAGCTCGCAGCCCTGCGCCAGCGCCGCCGCGTCGGCATGCACGCTGGCGCCGTGGGCCTGCGCCAGTTGCTCGCGCGCGGCATCCAGGTCGTGCACGCCGACCACGTGGCCGCCATCGAGCAGACGCAGCGTCATGCCCAGGCCCATGTTACCGATGCCCACCACAGCCAGCTGCTGCGCCATGTCCATGCTCCAGTTCGACGACGATGCGCGGACCCGTCAAGCAATCCCCGCGGAACCGGCTTCGCCGGGCCGCTGGGGGTGCCCCCTTCGAGAGGGAGCGGCGTAAGCCGCTACGGGGATGGTCAACTCTGCATCAGCCGGCGGCTCTTGGCCACCGACATCAGGATGCCCAGCCCCAGGCCGAGCGTGACCATCGCCGTACCGCCGTAGCTGATGAAGGGCAGCGGCACGCCCACCACCGGCAGGATGCCGCTGACCATGCCCATGTTGACGAAGGCATAGGTGAAGAAGCTCAGCGTCATCGCGCCGGCGAGCAGCCGCGTGAACACCGTCGGCGCCTCGGAGGCGATCCACAGCCCGCGGAACAGCAGGAAGGTGAAGGCGGCCAGCAAGGTGAGCACGCCGGCCAGGCCGAATTCCTCGGCAAAGGCAGCGAAGATGAAGTCGGTGGTGCGCTCGGGAATGAACTCCAGGTGCGTCTGCGTGCCCTGCATGAAGC
>CAYUPF010000264.1:0-5190 GCA_964446545.1 uncultured Rubrivivax sp. | reverse complement strand
TCGCCCAGGCGCTTCTTCTTGTCGGCTTCGTATTCCTGGTAGTTGCCGGCGTAGAAGAACCACTGGCTGTCGCCTTCGGCGGCGAGGATGTGCGTGCAGATGCGGTCCAGGAACCAGCGGTCGTGGCTGATGACCATCACGCTGCCGGCAAATTCGAGCAGCGCGTCCTCCAGCGCACGCAGCGTTTCCACGTCCAGGTCGTTGCTCGGTTCGTCGAGCAGCAGCACGTTGCCGCCCTGCGCCAGCGTCTTGGCCAGATGCAGCCGGCCGCGCTCGCCGCCCGACAGCTGGCCCACCAGCTTCTGCTGGTCGTTGCCCTTGAAGTTGAAGCGCCCCAGGTAGGCGCGCGAAGGCATCGTGAACTTGCCGACGACGATGTTGTCCAGCCCGCCGGAGACGTCTTCCCACACGGTCTTGTCCCCGGCCAGGCTGTCGCGGCTCTGGTCGACGAAGGCCAGCCGCGCGGTTGCGCCGATCACCACCTCGCCGCTGTCGGGTTTTTCCACGCCCTGGATCATGCGGAACAGCGTCGACTTGCCGGCACCGTTGGGGCCGATGATGCCGACGATCGCACCCGCAGGCACCTTGAAGCTCAGGTTGTCCATCAGCAGCCGGTCGCCGAAGCTCTTGCTGACGCCGTCGAAGTCGATCACCTGGTTGCCCAGGCGCTCGCCCACCGGGATGAAGATCTCGTTGGTCTCGTTGCGCTTCTGGTAATCGACGTCGCTCAGCTCCTCGAAGCGCGCCAGCCGCGCCTTGCTCTTCGACTGCCGGCCCTTGGCGTTGGAGCGCACCCACTTCAGCTCCTCCTTCATCGCCTTGGTGCGCGCGTCCTCGGTCTTCTGTTCCTGCTCCAGGCGTTGTTCCTTCTGCTCCAGCCAGTCGGAGTAGTTGCCCTTGTAGGGAATGCCGCGGCCGCGGTCGAGCTCCAGGATCCATTCGGCCGCGTTGTCCAGGAAGTAGCGGTCGTGGGTGATGCCCACCACCGTGCCGGGGTAGCGCTTCAGGAAGATCTCCAGCCACTCCACGCTTTCCGCGTCCAGATGGTTGGTGGGTTCGTCGAGCAGCAGCATGTCGGGCTTGCTCAGCAACAGCCGGCACAGCGCGACACGGCGTTTCTCGCCGCCGGACAAGGTGGCGATGGTCGCGTCCCACGGCGGCAGGCGCAGCGCGTCGGCGGCGATCTCCAGCTGCAGGTCGGTGTTCTCGCTGCCGGCAGCGGCGATGATCGACTCCAACTCGGCCTGCTCCGCGGCCAGCTTGTCGAAGTCGGCATCGGGCTCGGCATAGGCGGCATAGACCTCGTCGAGCCGGGCCTTGGCGGCGAGCACGCCGCCGATGCCCTGCTCCACCGCCTCGCGCACCGTCTGCGTCGGCTCCAGCTGCGGCTCCTGCGGCAGGTAGCCGATGTTCAGCCCCGGCATCGGCACGGCTTCGCCCTCGATGTCCTTGTCCAGGCCGGCCATGATCTTCAGCAGCGTGCTCTTGCCCGATCCGTTGAGGCCGAGCACGCCGATCTTGGCGCCGGGGAAGAAGGACAGCGAGATGTCCTTCAGGATCTGCCGCTTCGGCGGCACGATCTTGCCGACGCGGTTCATGGTGTAGACGTATTGGGCCATCGCAGCTTGCTATCCAGTTGTGAGCCGGCGGCCGCCGGCGGAACAGCCCGGTATTGTCGCCGCAAGCACTCACTGGCCGGCTGGGCCCAGGGCTTCCCCTCCAGCCCGTTGCGGCCTAGCATGCGCCCGCGCCACACGGCGCCACAACGCCAACGAGGAGACTTCATGGACCTGATCATTCAACTGGTGCTCGGCGCCATCGGCGGCAACGTGGGCGGCGCGCTGTTCAAGAACCTTAGCCTGGGCCCGCTGGGCAACAGCATCGCCGGCATCGTCGGCGGCGGCGTCGGCGGGCAGATCCTGAGCGCCGTGCTCGGCGGCGCGGGCGCTGCGGGGGCGGCAGGTGCCGGTGGCGACATGCTCGGCAACATTGCCGGTGGTGGCATCGGCGGCATCATCGTCATGATCATCGTCGGCTTCATCAAGAACGCGATGGCGAAGAAATAGCACCGTGTCGGGCCGACGCGGCGGGCCTGCCCTGGGCACGTCGTTCATGAGTGGCCCTGGGGTGATTGCCGACGCGGCCGCAGGCGCAAAACGTCTATGGTCGGCAGCTGCCGCATGAAGGAGCTCGCCGTGCCCACCTCGCCCCACCCTCAGGCCCCGCCCACCGTGCGCGAAGCCGTGTTCGCGCTGCTGCGGGCTTTCAGCCTGCGCACCGTCTTCGGCAATCCGGGCTCGACCGAGCTGCCGATGTTCGTCGACTTCCCCGCGGACTTCCGCTACGTGCTCGGCCTGCAGGAAGCGGTGGTCGTCGGCATGGCCGACGGCTACGCGCAGGCCACGCGCAATGCCGCCTTCGTCAACCTGCATTCCGCCGTCGGCGTGGGCCATGCGATGGGCGCGATCTTCACCGCCTACAAGAACCGCACGCCGATGGTCATCACGGCCGGACAGCAGTCGCGCTCGATCCTGCCCTTCGACCCCTTCCTGGCCTCGGCGCGCGCCACCGAGCTGCCGCGGCCTTACGTCAAATGGGCGGTCGAGCCGGCACGCGCCGAGGACGTGCCGCTGGCCATCGCCCGCGCCTACTACCTGGCAATGATGCCGCCGCGCGGCCCGGTGCTGGTGTCGGTGCCGGCCGACGACTGGGCGGTGCCGACCGAAGCGCTCGCGCCGCGGCGCGTGGCTGCAGCGCTGCGCCCCGACCCGGTGCTGCTGGACGAGATCGGCGCCGCGCTCGACGGTGCGCGCGCGCCGGCCATCGTCGTCGGCGCGGCGGTCGACCGCGACGGCGCCTGGCACGAAGCCGTGCAGCTGGCCGAGCGCCACAGCGCCCGCGTCTTCATCGCGCCGATGGCCGGCACCTGCGGCTTCCCCAGCGACCATGCGCTGTTCGCCGGCCATCTGAGCCCCATGCGCGAGCGCATCGTCGCCGCACTGGCCGAGCACGACGTGGTGCTGGCACTCGGCGCGCCGGCCTTCACCTACCACGTGGCCGGCAGCGGGCCGCACGTCCCGCAAGGCACGCAGCTCTACCAGCTGATCGACGACCCCGACACCGCCGCCTGGGCGCCGCAGGGCAGCGCGGCGCTATGCAGCCTGCAGCTGGGCCTGCAGGACCTGCTGGCGCGGCCGACACCGCCCGCGCGGCCGCGGCCGGCACCCTGGGAACGTCCGGCGCGCGTCGAGCCACCGCCGCCCGGCGAACGCCTGTCGGTGGCCTACGTGCTGCAGACGCTGGCCGATGTGCGCGACCCGGCCAGCATCGTCGTCGAAGAGGCGCCCAGCGCGCGGCCGGTGATGCACGAGCGGCTGCCGATCCTGCGCCCCGGTAGCTTCTACGAGATGGACAGCGGCGGCCTCGGCTTCGGCATGGCCGCCGCCGTCGGCGTGGCGCTGGCGCGGCCCGAGGTGCGCACCATCGGCCTGGTCGGCGACGGCTCGGCGATGTACACGATCCAGGCGCTGTGGAATGCGGCGCAGGCGAAGCTGCCGCTCACCTTCATGATCCTGAACAATGGCCGCTATGCCGCGCTGCAGGACTTCGCGCCGCGGTTCGGCTTCGCGCCGGGCGCCAAGCCCGAAGGCAGCGACCTGCCGGGCCTGGACTTCGTGGCGCTGGCCGCCGGCCACGGCGTGCCGGCGCGGCGCATCCGCAGCGCCGAAGAACTGCAGCAGGCACTGCCGGCCGCCTTGCGCGCCGACGGCACGATGCTGCTCGACATTCAAATCGACTGACCCTGGAGACACACCCATGCACAAGCTCATCGGACTAGCCACCCTCGCCCTCGCCTGTGTCGTCGGCATGCCCACGCAAGCCCAGACCTGGCCGAGCAAGCCGCTGAAGATCGTCGTCAACTTCCCGCCCGGCGGCGCGGCCGACCAGATTGCGCGGGCCGTGGCGGCACCGCTGCAGACCAGCCTGGGCCAGACGGTGGTGGTCGAGAACCGCGCCGGCTCCGGCGGCAACATCGGCGGCGACGCGGTCGCCAAGTCGCCGCCCGACGGCTACACGCTGTTGATGAGTTCCGGCGGCATGGTCTCTGTCAACCCGCACATCTATTCCAAGATGAGCTTCGACCCGGCCAAGGACCTGGTGCCGGTGGCCGCGGCGGCGCGTGTGCTGGTGTTCCTGGTGCTGCGCACCGAAAGCCCGTCCAAGGACTTCAAGGCCTTTCTCGCCGACCTGAAAGCGCATCCAGGGCAGCGCAGCTTCGGCTCGCCGGGCAACGGCAGCTCGCCGCACCTGGCGACGGAGATGATGAAGGCGCAGACCGGCACCTTCGCCGTGCACGTGCCCTATCGCGGCGCCGCGCCGGCGCTGACCGATTTGCTCGGCGGCCAGCTCGACTTCCTCTTCGACCCGGGCATCGCCATCCCGCACGTGCGCACCGGCAAGCTGCGCATGATCGCGGTGGGCAGCCTGCAGCGCTCGCCGCTGTTCCCCGACGTGCCCACGCTCGACGAACTGGGGCTGAAGGGTTTCGACGCCGACACCATCTTCGGCTTCTACGCGCCGGCCGGCACGCCCGAGGCGGTGATCACCAAGCTGAACGGCGAGATCAACCGCATCCTGGCCACCCCGGCGCTGAAGGAACGCATCACCGCGCTGGGTGGCGTGCCCGCGCCGATGTCGCCCGCCGAGTTCGGCGCCAAGGCGGTCGAAGACTCCAAGCGCTTCGGCGCCATCATCCGCGAACGCAGGATCTCCGGCGACTGACGCTCAGGCCACGCGATGCGTGGTCCGGGCACGCGCGACGATCTGATCCCAACGCCATTCGATGCCCAGCCCCGGCGTGGCGGGCGCCAGCGCGTGTCCGTCTTCGATGACCAGCCGGCTGTGCGCGACGGCGTCGAGCTGCGGGATGTATTCGACCCAGGCCGCGCTCGGCACCGCCGCGCACAGCGACACGTGCAGCTCCATCAGGAAATGCGGGCACACCGCCAGGTTGAAGGCCTCGGCCAGGTGCGCCACCTTCAGCCACGGCGTGATGCCGCCGATGCGCGCCACGTCCACCTGCAGGATCGACGCCGCGCCCTGCTGCACATAGGCCGCGAACTGGCCGGTGGAATACAGCGATTCGCCGACCGCGATCGGCACCGCGCTGGCCGCGGCCAGCCGCGCATG
>CAYUPF010000263.1:0-5256 GCA_964446545.1 uncultured Rubrivivax sp. | reverse complement strand
CGGTAGGCGCGGCCGAAGTCCTCGGTCAGCATGCACAGCGCCTGCGCCTGTGCTTCGGCCTCGATGGCCTGGTCGATGTCCATCGCCCATTCGTGGTGCAGCATGCTCTTGGTGATGCCGTTGGCGAAGGTGGGCCCGGCCGCCAGCTCCTGCGCCAGCGCGCGTGCCTCGTCCAGCACCGTCTCGGGCGTGCACAGGCGGTTGAAGAAACCCCATTGCGCCGCCTCCTCGCCGCCCAGCGCGCGGCCGGTGTACAGCAGCTCGGCCGCGCGGCCCTGGCCGACGATGCGCGGCAGCATGTTGCACGCGCCCATGTCGCAGCCGGCCAGGCCGACGCGATTGAACAGGAAGGCGGTTTTGCTGCGCGCCGTGCCGTAGCGCAGGTCCGAGGCCATCGCGATGATGGCGCCGGCGCCGGCGCACACGCCGTCGATCGCGGCCACGACCGGCTGCGGGCAGTGGCGCATGGCCTTGACCAGGTCGCCGGTCATGCGCGTGAACATCAGCAGCTCCGGCGCCTTCAGCTGGATCAGCGGGCCGATGATCTCGTGCACGTCGCCGCCGGAGCAGAAGTTGCCGCCGGCGCCGTGCACCAGCACCACCTTGACGTCATCGGCATGGCGCAGGCGCTGGAACAGGTCGCGCAGCTCGGCGTAGGAGTCGAAGGTGAGCGGGTTCTTGCGCTCGGGCCGGTTCAGCGTGATGTGGCCGATGCCGCCCTCCACGCTCCACAGGAAATGTTCGGCGCGGTAGCCGACTTGGGGGCGGCGGTTGCCGGCCAGCAGGGCGGGGTCGGTGCTCATGGGGTCTCCGGGGTGTCGTGGCGGGTGGACAGCTGCACGCGCAGGCGGCCCAGCAGGTCGTACAACTGGTGGCGGTCGGCATCGCCGATGCTGCCGAAGAGTTCGATCACCCAGCGCTCGTGTTCGCTGGCGATCTTCTCGAAGGCCTTGCGGCCCTTGGGCGTGAGGCCGACGCGGTAGGAGCGGCGGTCGTCCGGCTCGGGCTCGCGCTGCACCATGCCATCCTTCACCAGCTCGTCGGTCAGGCCGGTGACGTTGCCGCCGGTGACCATCAGGAAGCGCGACAGCGCGCTCATGCGCAGGCCGTCGGGGTGGCGGTGCAGCTGCGCCAGATAGTCGAAGCGCGCCAGCGTCATGCCGAACTGGGCACGCAGGCGCTTGCGGATCTCCGTCTCGATGTCGGTGCTGCAGGCCAGCAGCCGCAGCCACAGGCGCAGCGAGTGGTGGTCGTCGCTGGACATGCGCGCTTCCAGGCCGATGTCCTGGTCGCCGAGCAGCGGCGTGATCTCGTGCCTGGCGGCGCGCTTCATGCAGGCTCCTTGTAGGCCGGCTGCAGCGCTTGAGCCTTCTCGCGCGCGAACAGCGTCTCCATCTGCGTCTTGCCGGCCAGATATTGCTTCGGCCAGGGCATCGGCGTGTAGCCGATCTTCGCCGCTTCGGTCAGCGTCCAGGCCGGGTTGGCCAGGTGCGGCCGCGCCACCGCGCACAGGTCGGCGCGGCCGGCGGCGATGATGCTGTTGACATGGTCGGCCTCGCTGATCGCGCCCACCGCGATGGTGGCGATGCCGGCCTCGTTGCGGATGCGGTCGGCAAAGGGCGTCTGGTACATGCGGCCGTAGGTGGGCTTCTGCAGCGCGCTGACCTGGCCGGAGGAGCAGTCGATCATGTCGGCGCCCGCTGACCTGAAGGCGCGCGCGATCTGCACCGCGTCGTCGGGCGTGATGCCGCCGTCGACCCAGTCGTGTGCCGAGATGCGCACCGACAGCGGCAGATGCTGCGGCCAGGCCTCGCGCAGCGCGGCGAAGACCTCCAGCGGATAGCGCAACCGGTTGGCCAGGCTGCCGCCGTAGTCGTCGCTGCGCTGGTTGGTCAGCGGCGAGATGAAGCTGCTGAGCAGGTAGCCGTGGGCGCAGTGCAGCTCCAGCCAGTCGAAGCCGGCCTCGGCGGCATGGCGCGTGCTGCGTACGAAGTCGTCGCGCACCCGGTCCATGTCCTCGCGGGTCATCGCACGCGGGATCGCGCCGTCTTCCAGGTAGGGCAGGGCGGACGCAGCGAGCAGCGGCCAGTTGCCCTCGGGCAGCGGGTGGTCGGCGCCCGTCGCGTCCCAGGGCGCGTTGGTCGATCCCTTGGGCCCGGCATGGCCCAGCTGCAGCGCGATCCTGGCGTCGCTGTGGGCATGCACATGGTCGACGATGCGCTTCCAGGCATCGCGCTGCGCCTCGTTCCACAGCCCCGGGCAACCGGGGGTGATGCGCGCATCGGGCGTCGGGCAGGTCATCTCGGCCACCACCATGCCGGCGCCGCCCATGGCGCGCGCGCCCAGGTGCACCAGGTGGTAGTCGCCGGGCAGGCCGTCGATGCAGGAGTACTGCGCCATCGGCGAGACCACGACGCGGTTCTTCAGCGTGATGCCACGCACCGTGTAGGGCGTGAACATCGGCGGCGGCGCCGGCACATGGGCCGGCAGCTGCAGCCCGGCGGTTTCAGCGAACCAGCGCTCGAAGCCTTCGAGCCAGGCCTTGTCGCGCAGGCGCAGGTTCTCGTGGCTGATGCGCTGGCTGCGCGTCAGCATCGAATACATGAACTGCTCGGGCGGCAGCTGGTCGGCATAACGCTCGCCCACCGCCTCGAACCATTCCATCGCGTTCCAGGCGGCGTTCTGCAGCCGCAGTACGTCGACGCGGCGCAGCGCCTGATAGCGCTGCAGCACCTCGGGGATGCGTTCCGGTGTGTCGCCCAGCTCCTTGAACTGCCGCGTCAGCTCGATCGCGTCCTCGATCGCCAGCTTGGTGCCCGAGCCGATGGCGAAGTGCGCGGTGTGCACCGCGTCGCCCATCAGCACGACGTGCGCGCGGCCGTTGAAGTGCGACCACTGCTCGCAGGTGATGCGCTGGAAGTTCAGCCAGGCCGAGCCGCGCAGGTGGCGCGCATTGGTCATCAGCTTGTGGCCCTGCAGGTCGTCGGCGAAGAGCTTTTCGCAGAAGGCGATCGATTCGTCCATACCTGCGGAGTCCAGGCCATGCGCCTTCCACACCTGTTCGGGCGTCTCGACGATGTAGGTGGTGGTGTCCGCGTCGAACTTGTAGATGTGCGCCTGGAACCAGCCGTGTTCGGTCTTCTCGAAGGTGAAGGTGAAGGCGTCGTAGAGGCGATGCGTCCCAAGCCAGATGAAGCGGTTGGGCCGGGTGACGATGTCCGGCTTGAAGACCGATGCGTACTTGTTGCGGATCTTCGAGTTGATGCCGTCGCTGGCGATGATCAGGTCGGCGTCGGGGAAGTCGGCGTCGGAATCGACCTCGGTCTCGAACTGCAGCTTCACGCCCAGTTCCTCGCAGCGCGCCTGCAGGATGTTGAGCAGCTTCTTGCGCCCGATGCCGACGAAGCCGTGACCGCCGCTGCGCACGCTGCGGCCCTTGAACTTCAGCTCGATGTCGTCCCAGTGGTTGAAGGCCTGCTGGATGGTGGCGGCGGTGGCCGGGTCCCACTGGCGCATGTTGTCCATCGTCTGGTCGGAGAAGACCACGCCCCAGCCGAAGGTGTCGTAGGGCTTGTTGCGCTCGACGACGGTGATGTCGTGGCGCGGGTCGAGCTGCTTCATCAGCAGCCCGAAGTACAGCCCCGCGGGGCCGCCCCCGATGCAGACGATCTTCATGCGTCCCGGCCCTCGGCAGCATTGAACATGGCCGCAGTTTGGAGGTCAATGCTTTAGATGTCAAGCATTTTGCGCGAACCATGCACGGGTCTTTGGAGGCTGCCATAGTGCGGGCATGCAGATGCCGACCTGGATCGACGACGACGAGCCGCTGCCACCCACGGGTCAGGCGCTGGGCGCGGACAGCGACGCGCCGGGCCTGCTGGCGGTGGGCGGCAGCCTGACGCCGCAGCGGCTGGAACAGGCCTACCGCCAGGGCGTCTTCCCCTGGTTCGGCCCGGGGCAGCCGGTGCTGTGGTGGAGCCCCGACCCGCGCATGGTGCTGCCGGTGGCGCAGTTCAAGCTGTCGAAGAGCCTGGCCAAGACGCTGCGCCGCTTCGTGCGCGACCCGGCCTGCGAAGTGCGCATCGACAGCGCCTTCGTGCGTGTCATCGACGCCTGCGCGCGCACGCCGCGCGACGGCCAGGCGGGCACCTGGATCGTGCCGCGCATGGTGGCGGTGTACACCGCCTGGCACCGGGCGGGGCGCGTGCACAGTTTCGAGACCTGGGTTGACGGCCGCCTGGTCGGCGGCTTGTACGGGGTGTCCTTCGGCCGCATGTTCTTCGGTGAATCGATGTTCGCCTGGGCCAGCGACGCGTCGAAGATCGCACTGGCCGCGCTGGTGGCCTTCTGCCGTACGCACGGCGTAACGCTCATCGACTGCCAGCAGAACACCGCGCACCTGGCCTCGCTGGGGGCGCACGAGCTGCCGCGCAGCAGCTTCGAGCAGCACCTGTCCCGCGTGTCGGGGGCGCCGGATATCGCCGATTGGACCTATGATCCCCGCATGTGGCTGCAGCTCGAGGCGCTGCGGCGGCCTCCCCCCGGAGACGGCGTGTGACGCACCCCAAGGAACTCCCGCTTTCCTCGCTGCAGTTCTATGCAACGGCGCCCTATCCCTGCAGCTATTTGCCGCAACGGCAGGCGCGCTCGCAGGTGGCCACGCCCAGCCACCTGATCAACGCCGATGTCTATTCCGGCCTGGTGGCCAACGGCTTCAGGCGCAGCGGCATGTTCACCTACCGGCCCTACTGCGACGGCTGCCGCGCCTGCGTGCCGCTGCGCGTGCCGGTGGCCGGCTTCAAGCCGACGCGCAGCCAGCGCCGCGCCTGGAAGGCGCATGCCGACCTGAAGGCGCGTGTGCTGCGCCTGTGTTTCGTGCCCGAGCACTATCAGCTGTACCTGCGCTATCAGGCCGGGCGCCACAGCGGCGGCGGCATGGACCACGACAGCGTCGACCAGTACACCCAGTTCCTGCTGCAAAGCCGCGTCAACTCGCGGCTGGTGGAGTTCCGCGCGCCGGCGGCCGACGGCAGCCCTGGCGCGCTGAAGATGGTGTCGATCCTGGACGTGCTGAACGATGGCATCTCCGCCGTCTACACCTTCTACGAACCGGATGCCGCGGCCAGCTACGGCACCTACAGCGTGCTGTGGCAGATCGAGCAGACCAAGGCGCTGAAGCTGCGCCACGTCTACCTGGGCTACTGGATCGAGCGCAGCCCGAAGATGGCCTACAAGTCGCAGTTCCGGCCGCACCAG
>CAYUPF010000262.1:0-5279 GCA_964446545.1 uncultured Rubrivivax sp. | reverse complement strand
GTTTTAGGGGGAATCAACCGCGCAGCCGCGCGCCGAAGGCCGTCTGGGCACGCTGCACCGCCGCCGCCACGGTTGCGTCAATGCGCTCGTCGGTGAGGTTGGCCGTGTCGTCCAGCAATTCCAGGCGCAGCGCCATGCTGTGCTCGCCGGCGCCGATGTCGCCGCCCGGCCGAGCCGGCCGGTAGACGTCGAACAGCAGCACCGAGCGCACCAGGGCGGAAGGGTCTAGTGCCAGCGCACCGACCAACCGGTCGTGCGCCACGTCGTCACGCACCACCAGCGCGATGTCGCGCCACGACGACTGGTGCCGCGGCACCGGCTGCGCCACCGGCAACTCGCGTGCCAGCACCGCGTCGAGCTCCAGTTCGAACAGCAGCGGTGCCTGCGGCAGCTCGTAGGCCTGGCGCCATTGCGGGTGCAGTTCGCCCACATGGCCGATGCTGCGGCCGTCGAGTTCGACGCGCGCGCAGCGGCCGGGGTGCAGCGCCGGGTGCGTATCGGCCACGAAAGTCGGCTTGCGCGGCGCCAGCAGCGATTCGATGTCGCCCTTGAGGTCGAAGAAGTCGACGCTGCGCTCCTTCAGGCCCCATTGTGCTTCAGCCGCCGAGCCATAGGCCAGCGCGCCCAGGCGCAGCGGCTGGTCCACGCCCGCCACCGTGCCACCGCCGTCGGCCACGCGGGCATCGCGCCTGAAAACGCGGCCAACTTCGAACACGCGCACGCGGCTGGCGCGGCGCGCCAGGTTGTAGTGCAGCACGCCGAGCAGGCTGCCGATCAGGCTGGAGCGCATCACCGCCAGCGGCGCGGCAATCGGATTGAGCACACGGATCGGGTCGCTGTTGCCGGCCAGCTGCTGCTCCCAGCGCTCCTCGACGAAGCTGTAGTTGATGGTTTCCTGGTAGTCCAGCGCGGCCATGGCGCGGCGCACCGCGTGCGCACTGCGCTGCGATTCGCTCGGCGCACGCGCACGAATCGGCGCCACCGGTGGCGTCTGCGGCAGATTCTGGTAGCCGACGATGCGCGCCACCTCCTCGATCAGGTCTTCCTCGATCTGCAGATCGAAGCGCCAGCTCGGCGGCGTCACGGTGATCGTGCCCTGGCCTTCGCTGAAGGCAAAGCCCAGGCGGTGGAAGACCTCGGCGCAGCGTTGCTGGCTCAGCGGCATGCCGATGACCTTGGCGGCACGCGCCACGCGCAGCGTCACCGGCTGCAGTGGCGGCAGGCTGAGCGTCTGGTCGTCCAGCGGGCCGGGTTCGCCGCCGCAGATCTCCAGGATCAGCTGTGTGACGCGCTCGATGTGCTCGGCCGTCAGGGCAGGGTCGACGCCACGCTCGAAGCGGTGCCCGGCGTCGGTGGAAAAGTTGAAGCGCCGCGAGCGCCCGGCCACCGCCTGCGGCCACCAGAACGCGGCTTCCACGTACACATGGCGCGTGTCGTCCGACACCGCGGTGGCATCGCCGCCCATGATGCCGGCCAGCGACTCCACCGCCTGCGAATCCGCGATCACGCCCACCGAGGCGTCGATGTCGATGGTGTTGCCGTTGAGCAGCTTCAGGCTTTCGCCCGCGCGGCCCCAGCGCACCACCAGCTTGTCGTGGATCTTGTCCAGGTCGAAGATGTGCGTCGGCCGGCCGTACTCGAACATCACGTAGTTGGAGATGTCGACCAGCGCCGTCACCGAGCGCTGGCCACAGCGCGCCAGGCGCTCCACCATCCACGCCGGCGTCTTCGCCTTCGTGTCGACGTTGCGCACGACGCGGCCGGAAAAGCGCCCGCACAGGTCGGGCGCTTCCACCTGCACCGGCAGCTTCTGGTCGTGCCGCGGCGGGATGGCTTCGATCAGCGGCGTCAGCAGCGGCGCACCGGTCAGCGCCGACACCTCGCGCGCCACGCCGTAAACGCTGAGCGCATGCGCCAGGTTCGGTGTGAGCTTGAGCGTGAACACGCTGTCGTCCAGGCTCAGCAGCTCGTGCACGTCCGCGCCCAGCGGCGCATCGGCCGGCAGTTCGAGCAGGCCGCCATGATCGTCGGACAGCTTCAGCTCGCGCGCCGAACACAGCATGCCGAAGCTGTCGACGCCGCGCAGCTTGCTCGCCCGGATGGCGAAGGGCGAAGCGCCCTCCTCCGCCGGCGGCAGCTCGGCGCCGACCAGCGCCAGCGGCACGCGGATGCCGACACGCGCGTTGGGAGCACCGCAGACGATCTGCAGCGGGCCATCGGGCGAATGCGCGCCGGCCAGCACCTTGCACACGCGCAGCCGGTCGGCATTGGGGTGCTGCACCGCCTCGACGATCTCGGCCACGACCACGCCCTTGCACGGCGGCGCCACGGGGCGCGTGTCCTCCACCTCCAGTCCGGCCATCGTCAGCAACTCGGCCAGTTCGGCGGTGGTGATGGGCGGGTTGCAGAACTCGCGCAACCAGGATTCAGGGAATTGCATGCTCGGGTCTCGCGAATCACTTGAACTGCGACAGGAAGCGCAGGTCGCCGTCGAAGAACAGACGCAGGTCGTTCACGCCGTAGCGCAGCATCGTCAGCCGGTCCGGGCCCATGCCGAAAGCGAAGCCGATGTTCGTCTCGGGGTCCAGGCCGAAATTGCGCACCACGGTCGGGTGCACCTGGCCGGAACCGGCCACCTCGAGCCAGCGGCCCTTCAGCGGGCCGCTGGCGAAGGCGATGTCGATCTCGGCCGAAGGTTCGGTGAAGGGAAAGAAACTCGGGCGAAAGCGCACCTCGAGCTCGTCGGTCTCGAAGAACTGGCGCAGGAAGTCGCTGAAGACGAACTTCAGGTCCTTGAAGCTCACGTTCTCGCCGATCCACAGGCCTTCGCACTGATGGAACATCGGTGAATGCGTGGCGTCGCTGTCGACGCGGTAGGTGCGGCCCGGCGCGATCACGCGCACCTCAGGCATCGTCGCGGCCCCGGCGTGGCGCTGCGCATGCGAGCGCGCATAACGCACCTGCATCGGGCTGGTGTGCGGGCGCAGGTTCAGCCAGCGGCCTTCGGCGTCCTTCAGGTCGACGTAGAAGGTGTCCTGCATCGAACGCGCCGGGTGGTTCTCGGGGTTGTTCAATGCGGTGAAGCTGTACCAGTCGGTCTCGATCTCCGGGCCGTCGGCGACGTCGAAACCCATCGACGCGAAAATGGCTTCGATGCGCATCATCGTGCGCGACACCGGATGCAGCCCGCCTGTGCCGCGCTGGCGGCCGGGCAAGGTGACGTCCAGCGCTTCGGAGCGCAACTGCGCCTGCAGCTCGCCTTTGGCCAGCGCGTCGCGTCGCGCCTGCAGCAGGGATTCAACGCGCTGCTTGGCTTGATTGATGGCGGCGCCGCGCGTCTTCTTCTGTTCGACGCTGAGTGCGGCCAGGCCCTTCATCAACTCGGTCAGCTGCCCGGCCTTGCCGAGGAAGCGCGCCTTGGCGTTCTCCAGTTCGGCGGGCGTTGGCGCGGCGTCGAAAGCGGATTGCGCAGCCTGTAGCAGTGTGTCCAGATCGTTCATAGCCTCTCGGGAATAGACAAGCGCTTGCGCTTGTGTTGCAGACTCATATCGCGAAGCGATGTGAAGCCGCGAAGCGGCGGGTCGGAAACAAAAATGGCCGCCCCTTGCGCGACGGCCATCGAATGCTAGCGAGCCGCTGCGGACATCAGCCGAGCTGAGCCTTCACCTTCTCGACGATGCTGCCGAAGGCAGCCGGGTCGTTCACGGCCAGGTCGGCGAGGACCTTGCGGTCGATGTCGATCTGCGCCTTCTTCAGGCCGGCCATGAACTTGCTGTAGGTGACGCCGAGTTCACGCGATGCCGCGTTGATGCGGGCGATCCAGAGCTGGCGGAACACACGTTTGCGCGTACGGCGGTCGCGATAGGCATATTGCCCGGCCTTCATCACCGCCTGCTTGGCGATGCGGAAGACGTTCTTGCGACGGCCGCGATAGCCCTTGGCCAGCGCCAGGATCTTCTTGTGGCGGGCGTGTGCGGTAACTCCACGTTTGACGCGAGGCATGTCCTACTCCCTCAAAGGCCAGCGAAAGGCATCATCTTGGCGATGCTGCCCATGTTGGTGTCATGCACCTCCTTGACGCCACGCAGGTGGCGCTTGCGGGTGGTGGACTTCTTGGTGAGGATGTGGCGCTTGAACGCCGCACCGCGCTTGACGGTGCCCCCCGGACGCACGCGGAACCGCTTGGCCGCGCTCTTCTTGGTCTTCATCTTGGGCATTGCTGCTCCTTCTTCGTAGTGCCGTCTGCAGGCGTCCGCATGTGTCACGCGGTGCTTGGGGGCCTGCAGCAGCTTCTTGCCGCGCCCGAGGTGACCAGACCTCGAGTGCGAATTCCTCAAATCACTTTCTCTTCGGCGCCAGCACCATGATCATCTGCCGGCCTTCCAGCTTGGGCATGTGCTCCACCACCGACACGTCGGCCAGTTCGTCGCGGATGCGCTCGAGCAGCCGCATGCCGATGTCCTGGTGGGTGATCTCGCGGCCGCGGTAGCGCAGCGTGACCTTGCCCTTGTCGCCATCTTCCGAAATGAAGCGGCGCAAGTTGCGCATCTTGATCGCGTAGTCGCCTTCGTCGGTGCCGGGCCGGAACTTGACTTCCTTGATCTCGATGACCTTCTGTTTCGCCTTGGCCTCGGCCGCCTTCTTCTGCTCCTGGTACTTGAACTTGCCGTAGTCCATCAACCGGCACACCGGGGGGTCCGCCGTGGCTGCGATCTCGACCAGATCGACGTCCTTCTCACCAGCCATCTGCAGCGCATCCATGATGCTGACGATGCCCAGCGGCTCGTTGTCCACGCCATTCAAGCGCACCTGCGGCGCCATGATTTCCCGGTTCAACCTGTGCTTGCGCTCCGCGTTCGGAGTGCGGCGGTCCATGAAGGTAGCGATAGTTCAAACCCCTTGACGCGACGCCTAGGCAAGCGGAGCCGCAAAAATGACCATTGCGCGCCGGCGGCTCAGACCTTGCGGGTGATGTCGTCGGCGAGCTTCACGGCGAAGTCGTCGAGCGGCATGACCCCGAGATCCACATTGCCCCGGGCACGCACCGAAACGGCCCCGTCTGCCTTCTCCTTGTCGCCCACGACCAGGATGTACGGAACCTTCTGCATCGAATGCTCGCGGATTTTACGCGAAATCTTCTCGTTGCGCAAATCGCTCTGCACCCTAACTCCTTGTTTTTGAAGCGTTTTCGCGACGCTGGCCGCGTAGTCGGACTGATTTTCGGTGATCGGCGCCACCACCACCTGCAGCGGCGCCAGCCAGGCGGGCAGCGCGCCGGC
>CAYUPF010000261.1:3430-5308 GCA_964446545.1 uncultured Rubrivivax sp. | reverse complement strand
CAAGGCGATCACTTTTACGAAGGCCTGGACGGCGCTGCCGTCCGAACCGTGGCTACCGCGCGTGGGGACGCGCAACGGATGGGATGCCCTGCCCGCTCCTGTCGGCCTCTCACCAGGCAGTCCAGTTCCATCCACCCGGCACCCGGAGGTCGCCATGTCCCGAACCGATCCGCTCACCGTCGATCTCGACACCCTGCCGTTGCAACCGCAGCGGTGCGTGCACTTGCTGGCACAGTGCTACGAACCAGCCCTGGCTGGCGCTACGGCGCAGAGTCGACGTTACTTCTGCGGCTGCGCCCTTGGCGGCAGCATCGGGAAGGCTTCGCGCAGCCTGCGCCCGGCCTTGATCTCCATCAGCGTCTGCTCCATGATGTTGGCCGGATTGAAGCTCGGCGGGAAGGAGCGCGGTGGGAACTCCCTGAACGTTTCCGCGAAAGCGAACACCTGGTCCATCACCCCGTACATGCTGGCGACGTGATTCAGCTGCCAGTCCCAGAAGGTGTTGGAGGTGATGTCGGCGCGCTCGTACGGGTCCTGCATCAGGTTGAAGATCTTCTGCAGCCGCAGCGTCGTGAAGGGCTCGGCCCACACGCCCATCGTGCCCTCCTTGCGCTGCTCGGAAAAGACGTACTTGTATTCCTTGACGCGCATCCCCACCAGCAGCCCGTCGTCGTCGGAGTAGAAGAAGGTGTCGCGCGCGCTCTTCGCATCGTTGGCCGTGCCGACGGTGCCACTGACGCTGCGCAGGAAGGCCGACTGGTCGTAGCCGTCCAGGTGCACCTTGTAGTCGATGCCGTTGGCGGTGTAGCCCTTCTTCATCTTGTCGACCAGCTCCGGCTCGCCGGCGATCGAGGCCAGCGTGGGCATCCAGTCGTTGTGGCTCATCAGCTGGTTGGTCACCGTGCCGGGCTTGATGGCGGCCGGCCAGCGCACCAGCGCCGGCACGCGGAACGCGCCTTCCCAGTTGGTGTTCTTCTCCGAGCGGAACGGCGTCATCGCGCCGTCGGGCCAGGTGTTCATGTGCGGCCCGTTGTCGCTGGTGTAGACGACGATGGTGTCGTTGGCGATACCCATGTCGTCCAGCGCCTTCAGGATCGTGCCGATGGTGTCGTCGTGTTCGAGCATGCCGTCGATGTATTCGCTGTCGCCGTGCTTGTAGCGGCCGCGGTGCGACTCGCGCACGTGGGTGCGCAGGTGCATGCGCGTGGAGTTGAACCAGGTGAAGAAGGGCTTGCCGGCGGCGACCTGCCGCTTCATGAAGTCGATCGCGGCGGCGGAGGTCTCGTCGTCGATGGTCTCCATGCGCTTCTTCGTCAACGGCCCGGTGTCCTGGATGGTCTGCTTGCCGACCTTGCCGAAGCGCGGGTCGACGGTGGCGTCGTCGACGTTGGTGGCCATCGTCTTGAGCACGCCGCGCGGGCCGAACTTGGCGCGGTAGGCCGGGTCCTTCGGGTAGTCGGGAAGTTCGGGCTCTTCCTCGGCGTTCAGGTGGTACAGGTTGCCGAAGAACTCGTCGAAGCCGTTGACGGTGGGCAGCGACGGGTTGCGGTCGCCGACGTGGTTCTTGCCGAACTGGCCGGTGGCGTAGCCCAGGTTCTTCATCACGCCGCCGATCGACGGGTCGAGCTGGTTCATGCCCATCGGCGCGCCGGGAAAGCCGACCTTGGTCAAGCCGGTGCGGATGCCGTGCTGGCCGGTCAGGAAGGCGGCGCGCCCTGCGGTGCAGCTCTGCTCGCCGTAGTAGTGCAGAAAGCGCACGCCCTCGCGGCCGATGCGGTCGATGTTGGGCGTGGTGTAGCCCATCAGGCCGTCGCTGTAGGCGCTGATGTTGGCGATGCCGATGTCGTCGCCGAAGATCACCAGGATGTTGGGCTTGGC
>CAYUPF010000261.1:0-3330 GCA_964446545.1 uncultured Rubrivivax sp. | reverse complement strand
GGCTTGCGCCAGCGGCGCCAGCAGCAACGCCGCGCAGGCGGCCAGCAGGACGCGCGATAGGGCTTGCATTCTCGAAACAAATTCACGCATTGCACACTCCTCCTTGCAAAGTGACTGGTCGGCTCGCTTGGCCACCTTCATGCAGGCTACATCATCCGGCAGCCCGAGCCCGAGCGTCTGTCGAGCAGGCTGGGGCGTCGACTACAAGGCCACCACCGCATCGCCGACGATCTTCGCTTCGCCGTACTGGTTGGCGGTCTGGATCTGCAGCTTGACGCGCTGCTCGCCGTCGGCCTCGAACTTGTCCACCACCTTGCCGCTGCAGGTGATCTGGTGGCCCAAGTGGGTGATGCCGGCGAAGCGCACGCTGTATTCGCGCAGCTGCCGCTGGTCGACCCACTGCGTCAGCAGCCGGCCCAGGTAGGCCATCGACAGCATGCCGTGCGCGAACACGTCGGGCATGCCGCCCTTGCGCGCGAAGTCGATGTCGATGTGCATCGGGTTGTGGTCGCCCGAGGCGCCGGCAAACAGCGCCAGCGTGGTGCGGTTGATCGGCGGCAGGCTCAGCGGCGGCAGCACGTCGCCCACCTGCAGGGTCTTGAAATCGGTTTGGCTCATGATGTGTTCTCCTGTGCGTTCAGCCGTTGCGGTGCACCAGCGACTTGCGCACGTCGGCGACGTGCTCACCGCGCTGGTTCGTCACCTTGGACACCATCACCACGAAGGTGAGCGCGCCGTTCTTCTTGTCGTAGACATCGGTGATGCGCGTGTCGAAGTGCAGCGTGTCGCCGGCGTGCGCCATGCGGTGGTAGCTGAAGGACTGTTCGCCGTGCAGCACGCGCGGCAGCTGGATGCCGGCCTTCTCGCGCCACTCGCCGTGGCTGGCCGGGCGGCCCAGCTCCAGCGAGAACAAGAAGGTCGGCGGCAGCGGCAGCGCCGGGTGCCCGGCATCGCGCGCGGCCGACTCGTCGAAGTAGACGGGATCGGTTTCGCCGATGGCCTGGGCGAAGAAGCGCAGCTGCCCGGCTTCAGCGACGGCGCTGAAGGGCGGGAAGACCATGCCGATGATGTTGCGGTCGACCATTGAATCGCTCCTTGGTAAAAGTCGGTTGAGGGTGGCTACAGCTTGCGCGCGATCAGGTCGCGCATGACTTCGTTGGTGCCGCCGTAGACGCGCGCCACGCGCATGTCGACGAAGGCGCGCGCGATCGGGTACTCCAGCATGTAGCCGTAGCCGCCGTGCAGCTGCACCATGTCGTCGATGCACTTCCACAAGGTCTCGGTCGAATACAGCTTGGCGATCGCGGCTTCCTCCACCGTCAAGCGGCGGCGCATGTGCTCGCCCAGGTAGTAGTCGACCATCGTGCGCAGCGCCACCGCCTGCGCCTTGATGTCGGCCAGCTTGAACTTGGTGTTCTGGAAGTCCCACACCGTCTGGTTGAAGGCGCGGCGGTCCTTGACGTAGTCCAAGGTCTGTTCGAGCAGCCGCTCCAGCTTGGCGGCGGCGCCGACGGCGATGATGAAGCGCTCCTGCGGCAGCTCCTGCATCAGGTAGACGAAGCCCTTGCCTTCCTCGCCCAGCAGGTTGCTCGCCGGCACGCGCACGTTGTCGAAGAACAGCTCGGCCGTGTCCTGCGAATGCATGCCCACCTTGTCGAGCTTGCGGCCGCGGCGGAAGCCCTCGCGGTTGGTCTCCACCACCAGCAGGCTGACGCCCTTGGCGCCGGCGGCCGGGTCGGTCTTGCACACCACCACCACCAGGTCGCTGATGAAGCCGTTGCTGATGAAGGTCTTGCTGCCGTTGATGACGTAGTGGTCGCCGTCGCGCACGGCGGTCGTGCGCAGCGCCTTGACGTCGGAGCCGCCGCCGGGCTCGGTGATGGCCACCGCCAGGATCTGCTCGCCGCTGCAGATGCCCGGCAGCCAGCGCTGCTTCTGCTCGTCGGTGCCCAGGCGCTGGATGTACGGCGCGACGATGTCCGAATGCAGGCCGAAGGAGATCGACACGCCGCAGCGCGCCATCTCCTCGGCGATGACGGCCGAATGGCCGAAGTCGCCACCGCCGCCGCCGTGATCGGTGGGCAAGGTCACGCACAGCAGGCCTTCGCGGCCGGCCTTTTGCCAGACCTCGCGGCTGACGATGCCGGCCTGAAGCCATTCGTCGTAGTGCGGCACGCACTCGCGTTCGAGGAAGCGGCGCACCGTGGTGCGGAACTGTTCGTGGTCTTCGCGGTAGACGTTGCGTTGCACTTGCATGGGGTTTCCTGTCGTTTGTCTGTGTTTCAGCGGGTGGCGACGGCCGCGCCCGGCGGCTCGGCGTACAGCTGCGGGATCAGCGCCGCACGGCGCTCGCGCGCGGTGGCCTGGTTGATGTAGCCCTTGTCCGCGATCTCGTTGGCGTCGGGCGACGGCGGTTCGGCCATCAGCAGCACGCGCTGCGCCTGCTGGCTGGCGATCGTCGAGCCGCCTTCGCGCAGCTTGCGCTGCAGCGCGGCGACCACGAGCGGATGCGCCACCAACTCGGCGGCAGCCAAGCCCGCCAGCTCCGGCGCCAGGCGCTGGCACGCGGCGACGTTCGGCCAGGCCAGCGCGGCGACATGGTCGCGGTCGTGGCCGCAGATCACCGCATCGGCCAGCAGCGGCGCGCATTGTTCGACCAGGCCCAGCCGCACGCTGCCGGTGCGCACCCAGGTGCCGTTGCTGAGCTTGAAGTCCTCGATGCAGCGGCCGGCGTAGCGCAGCCCGGCGGAAGGGTCGGCCGGGTCGGCCAGCCGCACCGCGTCGCCCAGGCTGTAGAAGCCTTCGTCGTCGATGGCCGCGGCCGTCAGGTCGGGCCGCTTCAGGTAGCCAGGGAAGATGTGCGAGCCGCGCATGCGGATCTCGTAGCGGCCGTCGCCGCCTTGCAGCGGGATCAGCTTCACCTGTATGCCTGGACAGGGAATGCCGATGTTGCCGACGTCGTCGCAGGGGCGGTTGAAGTTCATGCCCAGACCCGTGGTTTCGGTGGAGCCGAAGCCCGAGGTGAAGACGATGCGCTCGCCGCCGGCGCGCAGCGCGGCGTCCTGGAAGCGCTGCCACACGTCGCGCGGCAGGCTGGCACCGCCATAGCCGACGTACTTCAGGCGCGAGAAGAAGCGGCGCGCCAGCGCCTCGTCACGCGGCAGCTCGGCGGCCAGCATCGCCCAGGCCGCGGGCACGTTGGCATACATGGTCGGGGCCACCTCGCGCAGGTTCTGCACGGTGCGCGCGAACTGCCCCGGCAGCGGCCGGCCGTCGTCGATGTAGTACGACGCGCCCATCGTGAAGGCGCGGCACAGGTTGCCGAGCCCG
>CAYUPF010000260.1:1958-5319 GCA_964446545.1 uncultured Rubrivivax sp. | reverse complement strand
GTCGTCCTCGGCCCGCGCAGAACAACAGTGAACTACCGCTATGCGCCGTGAGCCGTCTCTTCGGTTCTCGACGTTCGACCGCGTCCGTATGAGCCGCTAGTTCGCGTCCAGCCAGGAAGCGATGCACCACTGCGCCAGCCAGTAGCTGGCCAGGATCCACAGGCTGGCCATTGGCAGCGACGTGGCGAAGCGGTTGGTGGCCAACATCGCGTCCGAACACAGGAACAGCGCCCCGCCCAACGCCAGCACGATGCCGGCCGACTGCTGCGGCGTGCCGCGCGACTGCCAACCCAGCACCGCCGCCTGCGCGGCCATCGACGCCAGGCAGGCCACGTAGGCCAGCACCGGCAGCCGCAGCCCCGGCGGCACGCCCGGCCACAACTGCCACAGGATCAATGCGGCCAGCGCAGCGTAGAGCACGAAGGGCAGTGGCCGCGCCGCGAAGCGCACGCCATCGCGCGTGAAAGCGCGCAGATAGGCGAGGTGCGCGAGCAGGAAGCTCAGCAGGCCGATCAGGAAGCCGCGCTCGGGCCACATCAGCGCCACGTCGCCGCACAGCGACAGCAGCAGCCCGGCCAGTACCCAGCGGCGCAGCGCCGGTCGCGCACGCCCGCGCGGCCAGGCGTAGGCGATGACCAGCAGCGTGGTCAGCGGCTTGAACAGCCAGTTCAGCCACGGCTGGCCCCAGGCCCAGGGCGCGGACAGGATGGCCAGCGTGCCGCTCACGGCGGCGGCCAGGGCCAGCAAGGGGACGGGCAAGGCAGCCATGGTCGCATCATCGCTCGGTCGCGCTGGGCTACGATGCCGCGGCCGGCTCTTCGGCCGGCTCGACGCTGCTGCCCATGCTCTTCACCACTGCCGATTCCTCTTCCTTTCGCCGCGGGTGGCAGGCGCTGTTGTGCGGCTGCGCCATGCTGGCCGTGGCGCCGGCCTCGGCCCAGGCCTGCGCCAACGCGCCGGTGCTGCGCGAGGCCAGCTCACAGCAGATTCACGACTTCGTGCGTGGCAAGGGAATGCGCGTGCTGAGCTTCGTCGGTTATTCGGGTGCCGGCTACCAGGACCCGGCGGCGATGCGGGCCACGGCCGAACACGTGCTGTCCTTGCACGACCCCGCCACGACACTGGTCAACATCGGTGGCACCGCAGCGGGCATCGGCGCGGTCTACGAGCTGGCCAAGCGCCGCGGCTTCGGCACGATGGGCATCGTCTCCACGCTGGCGCGCGATGGCGGCGAGACGCTGTCGCCCTGCGTGGACTGGGTGTTCTTCGTGCGCGACGACAGCTGGGGCGGGCTGCTGCCGGGTTCGACGCAGCTGTCGCCGACCTCGGCCGCGATCGTGGCCAACAGCCACGAGATCGTCGCCATCGGCGGCGGCGAGATCGCGCGCGACGAGCTGCGCGGCGCACGCCAGGCCGGCAAGCTGCTGAGCTTCTTTCCCGCCGACATGAACCATCGCATCGCCCGCGACAAGGCGCTGGCCAAGGGCCAGAGCGCGCCCACCGACTTGCGCGGCGCGGCGGATGCCGATTTCTCGCGCAAGCCCTGAAGGGAGTCACCGCCATGGCCCGCATCGAAGCCCGTCTGCAAGCTCTCGGCCTGGTGCTGCCGCCCGCGCTGCAGCCTCCCCCCGGCCTGGTGCTGCCCTTTCGCTTCGTGCGCGTGCGCGAACGGCACGCCTGGGTCGCCGGCCACGGGCCGCAGAACGCCGATGGTTCGCTGGCGCAGCCGCTGGGCAAGCTGGGGCGCGAACTGACGCTCGAACAGGGCTATGCCGCGGCACGGCTGACCGCGCTGTCGATGCTGGGCAGCCTGCAGCGCGAGCTGGGCGACCTGGACCGCATCGCGGCATGGACACGCGTCTTCGGCATGGTCAACTCGGCCAGCGGCTTCAACCGGCAGCCGGGCGTGATCAACGGCTTTTCCGACCTGATCCTCGAACTCTTCGGCGCCGAGGCCGGCGCGCACGCACGCAGCGCCGTCGGCCTGGCCGAACTGCCCTTCGACATCCCGGTGGAGATCGAGGCCGAACTCGAACTCGTCGCCTGATAATGCGCGCCGCCCTGCTGCGGCGACCCCCTCATGCGACTCGCGCTGTTCGACCTCGACCACACGCTGCTCAGTGGCGACAGCGACATGCTGTGGTGCGAGTTCCTGCTGGCGCAGGGCCTGCTGGACGCCAGCTTCGCCCGGCGCAACCGGCTGATGTCCGAGGCCTACACCGCGGGCAGCGTGACGCCGGCGGACTACTGCAACTTCTATGCAGGCCTGCTGGCGGGGCGCAGCGAAGACGACTGGCTGCCGCTGCGCCGGCGCTTCCTGGACGAGGTGGTGCGCGCGCGCATCCCCGACGACGCCCGCGCGCTGCTGCAGCGCCACCGCGAGGCCGGCCACACGCTGCTGCTGACCACGGCGACGAACCGCGTGGTCAGCGCGCTCACCGCCGCCGACCTGGGCGTGGACCACTACCTGGCCACTGAACTGGAGATGAGGGACGGCTGCTTCACCGGCCGCACGCAGGGCACCCTCAACATGCGCACCGGCAAGGTGGAGCGGCTGCGCGCCTGGTTGCAGGCGCAGGGCGAATCCGACAGCGTGCTCAGGCAGGCCAGCTTCTACACCGACTCGATCAACGACCTGCCGCTGCTCAGCGTGGTGCGCCAGCCGGTGGTGGTGGACCCGGACCCGCGGCTCGAAGCGACCGCGCTGCGCAAGGGCTGGAAGGTGCTGCGCTTCAATCGGTAGCGGCGCCCGCCTGTGCGGCGAGGGCCGCATCCGATTTGGCGGCCAGCTCGGCACGCACGCGCTTCAGCCGCTCGCGGGCGTCTTCCTTGGCCACGCCTTCGTTCAGCTTCATCTCGGCGATGAAGCGGCTGGGCACGCCGGCCACGGTGTCGCGGCCGCGCTTGCGCCGGCGCAGCGTGCTGACCACCAGCGTGTGGCGCGCGCGCGTGATGCCCACGTACATCAGCCGGCGTTCTTCTTCCAGCCGCTGCGCCAGGGCCGCGGCCTCGATCGCGTCGTCCTCCACCTTGAAGGGCAGCAGGCCTTCGTTGCAGCTCGCCAGCTGCACATGCGCCCATTCCAGGCCCTTGGCCGCATGCAGCGTGGACAGCGTCACCGAGTCGCTGTCGTCGCCGCGTTCGGCCAGGCTGATGATGACGCTGATGGTCTGCGCCACCTGCAGCACGCTCTGGCGTTCGCTTTCGAAGGGGCCGCCGTCCTGCGTGATCTCGCCGCCGCAGCGCCGCGCCACCCAGTCGACGAAGTCGAGCACGTTGCTCCAGCGTGCGCTGGCCAGCTTCTCGCTGTCCCCGCCGTCGTGCAGGTGCTGCTCGTAGCCGATGTCCTTGAGCCAGCCCA
>CAYUPF010000260.1:0-1858 GCA_964446545.1 uncultured Rubrivivax sp. | reverse complement strand
CGCAGCCAGGCGCACAGGTCCTTGATCTCGGCGCGGTCGAAGAAGCTCTGCCCGCCCGACACCTTGTAGGGGATCTGCGCGGCGCGCAGCTTCTGCTCGAAGACGCGCGCCTGGTGGTTGGCGCGGTACAGCACCGCGAAGTCGCTGAACTTCACCTCGCCACCTTGAGAGCGCAGCGACTGGATGCGCGCCACCGCGCGCTCCGCCTCGTGCTCCTCGCCATCGCATTCGATCACGCGCACCGGCTCGCCGTCGCCCAATGCGCTCCACAGCTTCTTCTCGAACAGCTTCGGGTTGCTGGCGATCACGTGGTTGGCGGCGCGCAGGATATGGCCGGTGGAGCGGTAGTTCTGCTCCAGCGCGATCAGCTTGAGCCTGGGGAAATCCTGCGGCAGCCGCCGCAGGTTGTCGATGGTGGCGCCGCGCCAGCCGTAGATGCTCTGGTCGTCGTCGCCCACCGCGGTGAACAGGCCGTGGCGGCGCTCGTCCGGGTGTTCGACCAGCGCCTTCAGCAGCTCGTACTGCACCGCGTTGGTGTCCTGGACTTCGTCGACCAGCACGTGGTGGAATTGCGCCTGCCACTTGCTGCGCGCCTCGGCATCGCGCTGCAGCAGCTGCAGCGGCAGGCCGATCAGGTCGTCGAAGTCCACCGCCTGGAAGGCCGCGAGGCGCTGCTCGTAGACCTGCATCACGCGCGCGGCGATGCGCTGATCGTCGCTGGCGGCCGCGCCGGCGGCGCCGGCCGCATCCAGCCCCTGGTTCTTCCACAGGCTGATGGTCCACTGCCAGCGCCGTGCCAGCGCGTTGTCGCTGCAGCCGCCGGCATCGCGCAAGACGCCCAGCACGTCGTCGCTGTCGAGGATGGAGAACTGCGGCTTCAAGCCCACCCTTTCACCATCGCTGCGCAGCATGCGCACGCCCAGCGAATGGAAGGTGCTGATCGCCAGATCTTTCGCGGCGCGTGCGCCGACCAGCGCCTTGGCACGCTCGCGCATCTCGGCCGCGGCCTTGTTGGTGAAGGTGATGGCGGCGATGTGCCTGGGCTCGATGCCGCTTTGCAGCAGCCGCGCGATCTTGTGCACGATGACCCGCGTCTTGCCCGAGCCGGCGCCGGCCAGCACCAGGCTCGGCCCGGACAGGTGGTGCACCGCCTGCATCTGCGCGTCGTTCAGGGAAACAGGGGGCTCGGCCATCGGGCCGCGGATGATAGCGGCCCGCTCAGTGCAGCCAAACCCACACCAGCGCCAGCGTGCCCAGCGTCACGCCGGCCGCATCGCCCTGCAGATGCGACAGCAGCACACCCACCACCAGCAGCGGACCGGGCTCGTTGAGGTGCACGCTGCGGCCGCCCAGCCAAGCCACGGCCTCGGCCTCGGCCGCCAGGGGGTCGCAGCGGCCGATGACAGGAGCCGTCACCCTTGTCACGATCGCGGCAATCCCGCTTACGGTAGGATGCCCGCAGGAGGCAACAACCATGCGCCCACGAGACATCCTGGCCAACAACCTGCGTGCACTGATGGCGGCACGTCCCGACCTGGGCACGCTACCCAAGATCACCGCGCGCAGCGGCGTGAGCAACGGCACGCTCGACCGCATCCGCCGTGCGGTGGTGTCCACGCGCGTCGACGAACTGGAAAAGCTGGGCCGCGCCTTCGGCGTCGAACCCTGGGAGTTGCTGCGCCCGCACGGCCATGCCACGCTGTCGCCGCTGGCACTGCTGCTGGCGGCACACCTGGACCGCGCCGCGCAGGACGAAGCCACGCACACGGCAGCCTTCGCCGCGGCAAGCGCAGCGATCGACTCGCTGGCCGCCTCACAGCCCGTGGCCGTGCCGCAGCGCGCCAAGGCAAAAAACTAG
>CAYUPF010000259.1:0-5347 GCA_964446545.1 uncultured Rubrivivax sp. | reverse complement strand
AAGGACAAGCTGCTGCTCTTCACCGCCGCGCTGCTGGCCGAGCGGCGCAAGGCGCGCGGCCTGAAGCTCAACTATCCGGAGGCGGTCGCGCTGATCAGCGCTGCCATCCTGGAAGGCGCACGCGACGGCAAGTCGGTGGCCGCGCTGATGAGCGAGGGCAAGACGGTACTGACGCGCGACGACGTGATGGACGGCGTGGTCGAGATGATCCCCGACATCCAGGTCGAGGCCACCTTCCCCGACGGCACCAAGCTCGTCACCGTGCACCAGCCCATCGCCTGAACACCTCCTTCGCCTTCGAAAGCCCCACCGCCATGAAGAACCCCGTGTTTCGTTTCACCCTCGGCCTGGCCGTTTTCGGCCTGCCGGCGTTGGCGCTGGCCCACGTCGGCGGCGACGGCGCCGCACACCACGGCTTTGCCGCCGGCTTCACGCACCCCTTCACCGGCATCGACCACCTGCTGGCGATGCTGCTGATCGGCCTGTGGAGCGCGACGCTGACGCGGCGCTGGTGGGTCGCGCCGCTGGCCTTCGTGGCGATGCTGCTGGCCGGCGCGCTGCTCGCGTCGGCCGGCCTGAGGCTGCCCGCGGTCGAGCCGGTGATCGCGCTGTCGCTGGTGCTGCTGGGCGCGCTGCTGGCGGCGCGCACCGCCTGGCCGGCCGCGGCGATGGCGGCGGTGGCCGCGCTGTTCGCGCTGTTCCACGGCGCCGCGCACGGCACCGAACTGCAGGGCATGGAAGCGCTGGCGGGCATGGTGCTGGCCACCGCGCTGCTGCACGGCACGGGTCTGTTCGCCGGCCGTGCGCTGCGCCGGCACAGCCTGTGGTGGCCGCGCGCCGCCGGCATCGCGGCGTCGCTGGTCGGTGCGGTGCTGCTGTTCGGAGCGGCCTGATCATGGTGCCCGGCGAACTGCTCACCGATGCCGGTGACCACACGCTCAATCCTGGCCGGCGCACGCTGACGCTGGTTGTCGAGAACGCCGGCGACCGGCCGATCCAGGTCGGCTCGCACTACCACTTCGCCGAGACCAACGCCGCGCTGCGCTTCGACCGTGCGGCCGCGCATGGCATGCGGCTGAACATCCCGTCGAGCCTGGCGGTGCGCTTCGAGCCCGGCCAGCAACGCACGGTGGAACTGGTCGAGTTCGGCGGCGACCGCGTGGTCTACGGTTTCCGCGGCCTGGTGCAAGGAGCGCTGTGATGGCAACGATCGGACGGCGTGCCTACGCCGAGGTCTACGGCCCGACCGTCGGCGACCGCGTGCGCCTGGCCGACACCGAACTGATCATCGAGGTCGAACAGGACTACACGCTGCGCGCCGGCGGCTATGGCGAAGAAATCAAGTTCGGCGGCGGCAAGACCATCCGCGACGGCATGGGCCAGAGCCAGCGGGTCAACGGCCCCGGACCGGCCGAGGCGGTGGACTGCGTCATCACCAACGCGCTGATCCTCGACCACTGGGGCATCGTCAAGGCCGACATCGGCCTGCGCGGCCCGCGCATCTGCGCCATCGGCAAGGCCGGCAACCCCGACGTGCAGCCGGGCGTGGACATCGTCGTCGGCCCGGGCACCGAGGTCATCGCCGCCGAAGGCATGATCGTCACCGCCGGCGCCATCGACAGCCACATCCACTTCATCTGCCCGCAGCAGTTCGACGACGCGCTGGCCAGCGGCGTGACCACGCTGATCGGCGGTGGCACCGGGCCGGCCACCGGCACGCTGGCCACCACCTGCACGCCGGGGCCGGAGAACATCGCGCGCATGCTGCAGGCCACCGACGGCCTGGCGATGAACATCGGCTTGCTCGGCAAGGGCAACGCCAGCCGCCCCGAGGGCCTGCGCCAGCAGATCGAGGCCGGCGCCATCGGGTTGAAGCTGCACGAGGACTGGGGCACCACGCCCAGTGCCATCGACTGCTGCCTGGCCGTGGCGGAAGAGACCGACACGCAGGTGTCGATCCACAGCGACACGTTGAACGAATCCGGCTTCGTCGAGGACACGATGGCCGCGACCAAGGGCCGCACACTGTGCGCCTTCCACACCGAAGGCGCCGGCGGCGGCCATGCGCCGGACATCCTGCGCGTGGTCGGCGAGGCCAACTTCCTGCCCTCGTCCACCAACCCGACGATGCCCTACACCGTCAACACGGTCGACGAGCACCTGGACATGCTGATGGTGTGCCACCACCTCGACGCCGGCATCGCCGAGGACCTGGCCTTCGCCGAAAGCCGCATCCGCCGCGAGACCATCGCCGCCGAGGACGTGCTGCACGACCTGGGCGCGATCAGCATGTTTTCCAGCGACAGCCAGGCCATGGGCCGCATCGGCGAGATGGTGTTGCGCACCTGGCAGACCGCGCACAAGATGAAGCTGCAGCGTGGCTGGCTGCCACCCGCCGCGGGCGCGGCGGCGGACTCGCTGGACCACAGCGCGCGCAACGACAACTTCCGCGCCAAGCGCTACATCGCCAAGTACACCATCAACCCCGCCATCGCCAACGGCGTCGCGCACGAGGTCGGCAGCATCGCCGTCGGCAAATGGGCCGACCTGGTGTTCTGGAAGCCCAAGTTCTTCGGCGTCAAGCCTTCACTCGTCCTGAAGGGCGGCTTCATCGCCGTGTCGGCGATGGGCGACCCGAACGCCAGCATCCCGACGCCGCAGCCGGTGCACTACCGGCCGATGTTCGGCAGCTATGGCGGCGCCATCGCACGCGGCTCGCTGAGCTTCATGAGCCAGGCCGCAGTGGCCGCCGACCTGGGCAACCAACTCGGGCTGCACAAGACGACGTCTGCGGTGAGCCAATGCCGCAGCGTGCGCAAGGCCGACATGCTGCACAACGGCTACATGCCGGTGATGCAGATCGATGCCCAGACCTACGAGGTGCGCGCCGACGGCGTGCTGTTGACCTGCGAGCCGGCGGCCGTGTTGCCGATGGCGCAACGATACTTTCTGTTCTGAACCTGCTGCTCTCTTCCTTGCACCGCCGCATGGCCGCGGCCTTGTGGCTGCTGGCCGCACTGGTGGCCGCGCCCGTCTGGGCGCAATCGTCCACCCCCAGCAGCAGCGAGAGCGCGGCCGACGCCGGCACGCAGGCGATCGCGCCGGCCGACATCCCATCGCGCGCCGACGCCGACGAGAAGCTCATCCAGGCGGTGCAGCGGCGTGCGCAGATCGGCGACAAGGTGCGGCGCCTGCAACAGACGCTGTCGCGCCAGGCCGCGGCGCTGGACCAGCTGAGCCAGGTCACCGAGAGCAACGACCTGTCCCAGCTGTCGGTGCAGCGCCTGGAAAGCCTGGAGCGCCACTGGCAGCTGAAGGACCGCGCACTGAGCCAGACACGCGCCGACATCGCGCGCGCCACCAACACCGCCTCCGAGGACGCGGCCGAACTGGCGGTGCTGCGCACGGCCTGGCAGGCGACCACGGCGCAGCCCAACCTGTCGCCGGCGCTGGTGCAGCGCGCCGACGAGCTGATCGCGCAGATCGATGCCGCGCAGGCGATGTTGGCCGACCCGCTGGCCAAGCTGCTGGACCTGGGACGCAAGGGCAATGCGCTGTCGAACCAGCTGCAAAAGGGCGTGTCCGATGTCGTGCGCGAGGTTGCCGACCAGGACCGGCGCCTGGTGACGATGGACTCGCCGCCGCTGTGGCAGGCCATCCGCGAGGCCGACATGCTCGAGCCGGTGGGTTCCGGGCTGCGCCGCAACCTGGAGATCGAAACCGCCTTTGCGCGCGACTTCGACACCGCCCACGCGCGGCTGCTGCCGGTGCTGGGCGTGTTCGCGCTGCTGCTGCTGCCGGCCATCTTCTGGCTGCGCCGCCGCGCCAAGGCGCTGGTCGCTGCCGGCCAGTTGGGTGAGTCGGCGCTGCAGGCGCTGACACGACCCTGGGCAGCCTGGCTGCTGCTGGTGGCGGGCGGTGCGGCGCTGTACGGCTTCCAGGGCCCGGGGTTGCGCCAGCAGGGGGTGATGCTGCTGGCCTGGGTGCCGGTGCTGGGGCTGCTGCAGCGGCGCTTGCTCAACGTCGTCGGGCCCTGGGCCTACCTGAGCGCGATCTTCTACTTCCTCAACGTGGTGGTGTCGCTGCTCGTCGGCAACCCGCTGCTGTACCGGCTGCTGCTGCTGGCCCTCAATCTGCTGATGCTGTCGACGCTGGGCTGGCACAGCCTGCGCGCGCGCCGCGGCGGCAACGAAGAAGGCGAGGCGCGCTTCCAGGCCGGCACCTGGAACGCGGTGGCCTGGGCTGCCTGCATCGTGCTGGCGGTGGCGGCGTTGTCCAACCTGTTCGGCAACATCTCGCTGTCGTCGATGCTGGTGTCGGCCACGCTCGCCAGCAGCTACGTGGCGCTGGCCATGTATGCCGCCAGCAAGGTAGTGCTGGCGCTGCTGCAGGTGTCGCTGGCCGGGCCCACGGTGGCGCGGCTGTCGGCGCGTTACGCAGCATCGCTGGTGCCGGCGGTGGTCAACATCGGGCGCACGCTGCTGGTGGTGGGCTGGCTGCTGTTCACGCTGCAGTCCTTCCGCATCTACCGGCCGGTGTCGGCTTTCGTCATCGCCGTGCTGACCCACGAGTTCCGTCTTGGCGAGTTGTCGCTGAGCCTGGGCAGCCTGGTGTCCTTTGCGCTGGCCACCTGGGCCGCGTTCTGGGTGGCCAAGACCATCCGCCAGGTGCTGGCCGAGGACATCCTGCCGGGTCTGTCGCTGCCGCGCGGCGTGGGCAACAGCGTGTCCTCGCTGAGCTACTACGTCATCCTCTTCCTCGGGCTGCTGGCGGCGCTGGCCGCGGCCGGTTTCCAGGTCGGGCAGCTGACGCTGGTCTTCGGTGCCCTGGGCGTCGGCATCGGCTTCGGGTTGCAGGACGTGGTGCGCAACTTCGTCGCCGGGCTGATCCTGATGTTCGAGCGGCCGCTGAACCGCGGCGACACGGTCGAGGTGGCGGGCATGCTCGGCCAGGTGCGCGAGATCGGCCTGCGTGCGACCACCGTCACCACCTTCGAGGGCGCCGACGTGGTGGTGCCCAACGGCATGCTGCTGGCCGACAAGATGGTCAACTGGACGCTCAACGGCACGCGCCGCCGCTTCGACCTGAACATCAGCACGCACTATTCGGCCGACCCGCAGCGCACGATGGACTTGCTGGTGGAGATCGCGCGCTCCTGCACGCATGTGGCCGCCACGCCAGCGCCGGGCTGCATCATGACCGGCCTGGCGCCCGGCGAGTTGCAGTTCAACATACGCGCCTGGACCAAGGATTTCGGCGACTGGGTGGCCGCGCGCACCGAACTGGCGATGAAGATCCGCAACGGCCTGGCCGAAGCCGGCATCGAGGTGCCGCGGCCGCAGCGCGA
>CAYUPF010000258.1:0-5382 GCA_964446545.1 uncultured Rubrivivax sp. | reverse complement strand
CTAGGTCTTCGAATAGTCGTCCGGCGCGGTCGCGCCGGCGGCCAGTTGCCCCAGGCGCTGCAGCAGCGGCTGCACCTGCGCATCGACCTGCAGCAGCTCGCGCTGCGCGGGTTGCACGAAGCCGGCGTCGGCCATGTCGGCGACGAAGTCCAGCAGCTTGCCGTAGTAGCCCTCGGTGTCGAGCAGGCCGACCGGCTTGTCGTGGTAGCCGAGCTGGCGCCAGGTCCACACCTCGAACAGTTCCTCCATCGTGCCGATGCCGCCGGGCAGCGCCAGGAAGGCGTCGCTGCGCTCGGCCATCAGCCGCTTGCGCTCGTGCATGGTCTGCACCACATGCAGCTCGCTCAGGCCGCCGTGGCCCAGCTCGCGTTCCATCAGCGATTGCGGGATGACGCCGACCACGCGCGCGCCGGCGGCCAGCGCCGCATCGGCCAGTTCGCCCATCAACCCGGCGCGGCCGCCGCCGTACACCAGCTGCCAGCCCAGGCGGCCGATGCATGCGCCGGCATCGCGCGCCGCGGCGGCATGCGCCGGCCGACGGCCCGGCCGCGAGCCGCAGTAGACGCATATCGAAATCGGCTTCAAGGTCCGTTGCCCTGTCGTTCGGATCCGTGCATTCTGCCGTTCAGCCGCGGCGCCTGACCGGAGGAGGGACCTGTACCAGCCGCGTACCGCTGAGCAGGTCGTGCCAGTACTGGCGTTGCGGGTTCAGCCGCGCGGACGCGGCATAGGCCAGCACGCCCAGCGCCAGCGCCAGCGCCACCGCGCCGCCGCTGCGCACGCCCGACAGGTGGCTCCACAGCAGCGCCGGCATGAACCACAGCCAGCTCCAGACGTAGCGCAGCGCGGCGCGCGCGGCGGGCACGGGGCGGCCGTCCTTCGTCTGCAGCCGCAGGTGCCAGGTCTTCATGGCCACCGTCTGGCCGCCGTGCGACCAGAACCAGCCGAAGTACAGGCCCAGCACCAGGAACAGGAAGACCTGCAGCCCGTGCATGCCGGCCAGCGCGTGGCGCTGCTGCGTGAGCAGCCCATAAGCCAGCGCGGCGATCATCAGCACGCCGAAGAGCAGCACGCCTTCGTAGACGAAGGCGGCCAGGCGGCGCCGCAGGCTCGGCGTCGGGCTCGCCGTCGCGTCCAGCGCGCCCGTCATCGCGACGCCGACGCGGCTGCGGCAGCGCCTGCGGGCCCGGCCTGCGGCAGCAAGGTGCTGCGGTCGACCTTGTCCTTGCCGCCAGCGGTCTTGGACTGCCCGGCCTGGACCTGCGGTGGCCGTGCCGCTGGCTGCGAGATCAGCGTGGTGCTGGCGCCCGGCTTGGCCTGCACCACGGTGGGTGCGACGATCGTTGTCGTGGCCTGCGGCGGCTTTGCGCCGCTGCCGGGGGTATTGCGCTGCGGCGGGTCGCCGCCTGCGGTGCCGGCCTTGGGCACCGTGCGCGCGCTTGCGGCCAGCGCACGGCGTTCTTCGGCCGGCAGGGCCATGTAGGCGTCCCACCGTGCCTGACGTTGCTGCGGGCTGATCTGACGCGCCTCCTGAAACTGCAAGCGCGCGCGACCGCGCTGATCGGGCGTCATGCGCGCCCATTCGTTCATGCGCTGCTGGATGCGCTGGCGTTCCTCGGCAGGCATCGACGGAAAGCGCCCCGCGATTTCCAGCCACTTCTGCTTGCGCGTGGCGTCGATGTCCGGCCAGTCCTTCCTCAGCGGCGCCAGCGCCGACTGCTGTGCCGGCGTCAGCTCCGACCAGGCGGGGCCGCTGGCCGCGGCCGCCTGCGCTGCGTTCGCCGCGGTCTGCGCTTGCACGGCAGCCCCCAGCGCCAGGCAGCCGACCAGCAGGGTCGAGGCGAGCGCTCGGGCGAGCTTGGATCCAGCCCCTTCGCTCACGGCTCGGGTTGTTTCAGGAAGGCCACGAAGCCCGGGTCGCCATAGGCTTCGGGTGGCAGGTCGTCGGCCAGCAGGGCCGCATCGACCTCGGCTGCGGCATGGATCTCGGCCTGTTCGTGCAGATGCTGGATCATCACCAGGCCCAGCACCAGCAGCATCAATGGCAACACCGATGCGAACCGCTGCCAGACCGAAGGCGACTCGCCGAGCGCCAGGTGACCCTGCGACTGCACCGACAGCTGCCGTGCCGCGGCCGGCTGCGCCAGCCGCGTCTGCCGGGCGCGGGCCACCGCCTGTTCGCGCGCGACGCGCAGCCGTTCGCCGATGTCGTGGGGCAGCGCGCCGGATCGTTCGCTCAGGCCCGTGGCGACACGCCGCGCAAAGCGCGCCTGCAAAGCGTCGAGGTCAGGCCGGCGGGCTCGAGTCATTGGGTTCATGGCTTCAGTCCCTTGGCGGCAAGTGCTTTCGCCAATGCATGCACCGCCCTGGAGCAGTGTGTTTTCACACTGCCTTCAGAGCAGCCCATGACCTGCGCGGTTTCGGCGGTATCCAGTTCCTCCCAGTAACGCAGCAGGAAGGCCTCGCGTTGACGGGTCGGCAGCTCAGCGACTTCGGCGTCGATCAGGGCCAGAGTCTGTTCTCGCGACAGCCGGTCCGCCGGCCCTTGCGAGGCCCAGCTGCCGTCGATGGCCTCCAGGGTCGCGAGCAGGTCGAAGTCGCCGTCTTCGCCGGCCGCTTCGAGATCGGAGAAGTTCAGCACCGCCGCACGCCGCACCTTCTGCCGGCGGAACCAGTCCATGGTCGCGTTCGACAGGATGCGTCCGAAGATCAGCGGCAGTTCCGCCATCGGGCGGTCGGCGTAGTTCTCGGCGAGCCTGATCATGGCGTCTTGCACGATGTCCAGGGCCGCGTCATCGTCGCGCACCGCATAGGTCGTGCGCTTGAAGGCCCGTTTCTCGGCGCTCCTGAGGAAGTCGGACAGTTCTTTGTCGGTGGCCAAGGTTCAACGGGTGCCGAGGGCGCCCCCGTGGCAACCCCGCGGAATTATCACATCGCGAGCTGTGCCGGACGGCGCGCAACGTGGCGATGGCATAATGCGCGCTTCGCACGATGAGCTCCAACGCCGGGAGCCCGATGGCCCGACCCGGGCATCGGAGATCCGGCATCAAAGCTGTCCGATTCCGCCTCACAAGGGCGCGAGGAGGGGCACCAATGGTTTTTCGTCAGAGAAAATCGCAAAGGGTCAGACATGGACATTTCCCCCGCGGAAGTCAAACGCGCCGCGTCGGCGCAAGCTCCCTCCCACACACCGCAAGAGCTGAACGGCTCGGACATCCTCGTCCGCTGCCTGCAGGCTGAACAGGTCAAGTACCTCTGGGGCTACCCCGGCGGTGCGGTGCTGTACATCTACGACGCGCTGTACAAGCAGGAAACGATCCAGCACATCCTGGTACGCCACGAGCAGGCCGCGGTGCATGCCGCCGACGGCTATGCCCGCGCCACCGGTGAGGTGGGTGTCGCGCTGGTGACCAGCGGCCCGGGCGTGACCAATGCCGTCACCGGCATCGCCACCGCGTACATGGATTCGATCCCGATGGTCATCATCACCGGGCAGGTGCCGACCCCCGCGATCGGCCTGGACGCCTTCCAGGAATGCGACACCGTCGGCATCACGCGGCCGATCGTCAAGCACAACTTCCTGGTGAAGGACGTGCGCGAGCTGGCGGCGACGCTGAAGAAGGCCTTCCACATCGCCCGCACCGGACGGCCCGGCCCGGTGGTGGTGGACATCCCGAAGGACGTGTCGCTGAAGACCTGCGCCTTCCACTACCCCGAGAGCGTGGCGATGCGCTCGTACAACCCGGTGAAGAAGGGCCACGGCGGCCAGATCCGCAAGGCGGTGCAGCTGCTGCTGGGCGCCAAGCGGCCCTACATCTACACCGGCGGCGGCGTCATCCTGGGCAATGCCTCGAACGAACTGCGCCAGCTCGTCGACCTGCTCGGCTTTCCCTGCACCAACACGCTGATGGGCCTGGGTGCGATGCCGGCCAGCGACCCGCGCTTCCTGGGCATGCTGGGCATGCACGGCACCTACGAAGCCAACATGACGATGCAGCACTGCGACGTGCTGCTGGCCGTGGGCGCGCGCTTCGACGACCGCGTCATCGGCAACCCGAAGCACTTCGCATCGGTGGAGCGCAAGATCATCCACGTCGACATCGACCCGTCGTCGATCTCCAAGCGCGTGCGCGTCGATATCCCGATCGTCGGCGACGTCAAGGACGTGCTGCAGGAACTGATCAGTCAGATCAAGGAAGCACAGAGCCGGCCCGATGCTGGCGCGCTGTCGGCCTGGTGGAATCAGATCGGCGAGTGGCGCAAGCGCGAGTGCCTGGTGTTCAAGAACAGCCATGAGGTCATCAAGCCGCAGTTCGTGGTGCAGAAGCTCTGGGAACTGACCAAGGACCGCGACACCTACATCACCTCCGACGTCGGCCAGCACCAGATGTGGGCGGCCCAGTACTACGGCTTCGAGCAGCCGCGGCGCTGGATCAACTCCGGTGGCCTGGGCACGATGGGCGTGGGCCTGCCCTATGCGATGGGCATCAAGCTGGCCAAGCCCGACTCCGACGTGTTCTGCATCACCGGCGAAGGCTCGATCCAGATGTGCCTGCAGGAGCTGTCGACCTGCAAGCAGTACGACACCGCGGTGAAGGTGGTGTCGCTGAACAACCGCTACCTGGGCATGGTGCGGCAGTGGCAGCAGCTGGACTACGGTGGCCGCTATTCGCACAGCTATATGGACGCGCTGCCCGACTTCGTCAAGCTGGCCGAGGCCTACGGCCACGTCGGTCTGCTGGTGGAGAGGCCGGCCGACGTGGAACCGGCGCTGCGCGAGGCCATCCGGCTGAAGGACCGCACGGTGTTCCTCGATATCCGCACCGACCCGACCGAAAACGTCTGGCCGATGGTGCAGGCGGGCAAGGGCATCTCCGAGATGCTGCTGGGGTCCGAAGACCTGTAGCGCGGCTGAGCCACGGCCCCGAACGCCGGCGTTACCGCGCCGGCGCCGACGGGTCGGCGGTCCACCACGACGCAACTTCGGACAAGGTTTTTTTCTCGCAACGCGTGGCCAAGAGCCGGTGGTTACCGCCGCCGGCATCGAAGAGCGCGCAGGACGACTGACATGAAACACATCATTGCGGTGCTGCTGGAAAACGAGCCCGGCGCACTGTCCCGGGTGGTGGCGCTGTTCTCGGCGCGCGGCTACAACATCGAAAGCCTGACCGTCGCGCCCACCGAAGACGCTTCGCTGTCGCGCATGACCATCGTCACCACTGGCTCCGACGAGGTCATCGAGCAGATCACCAAGCACCTGAACCGGCTGATCGAGGTGGTCAAGGTGGTCGACCTGACCGAAGGCCATTTCACCGAGCGCGAACTGATGCTGATCAAGGTGCGCGCGGTCGGCAAGGAGCGCGACGAGATGAAGCGCATGGC
>CAYUPF010000257.1:0-5479 GCA_964446545.1 uncultured Rubrivivax sp. | reverse complement strand
CGCAGCACCACGTCGTCGCCCCAGGCGGCATAGCCGTGCAGCAGCACCTCGCTGTCCGAAGCCGTCTTGAAGTGGTGACCCAGCGCCTGCAGCTCGGTGCGCAGCTCGCGGTAGTTGTAGATCTCGCCGTTGCACACCAGCCACAGCGTGCCGTCGACGTTGCTCAGCGGCTGGTGGCCGCCGGCCAGGTCGATGATCGACAGGCGCCGCATGGCGATACCGCAGTCGCCGTCGATGTGCATGCCCTCGTCATCGGGGCCGCGGTGGCGCGTGATGTCGCCCATCGCCGACAACAGCGGCGGCGTCACCGGCTGGCCGTCGAAACGGATGAGGCCGTGGATGCCGCACATGGCCGTCAGGCGGTCAGCGCCTCGACGCGCCCGCGGCGCTGCAGGGCGCGGCGGTAGACCTCGCGATACCGTGCCACGCTGCTGGCCCAGGTGCGTTCGAGCTCGATGAAGCGGCGCGCTGCGGCGCGACGTTCGGGCCAACGTTCACGCTGCTTCAGCAGGCCGTCGATGGCAGCGGCCAGCGCGGCGGCGTCGCCGGCCTTGAACAGCGTGCCGGTCTCGCCGTCACGCACCAGTTCGCGATGGCCGCCGACGTCGGAGGCGACGAACATCAGCCCCTGTGCCATGGCCTCCAGCGGCTTCAGCGGCGTCACCATCTCGGTCAAGCGGATCGGCAGGCGCGGGTAGGCCAGCACGTCGATCTGCTCGTAGTAGCGCTGCACCTGGCTGTGTGGCACGCGGCCGGCGAAGATCACGCGATCGCCCAGTCCGCTGGACGCGGCCAAGGCGCGCAGCTTGGCTTCCTGGGGCCCGCCGCCGACCAGCAGCACACGCAGCTTCGGCTGCCTCGGCAGCAGTTGGCGCGCGGCCTCGATCAGCAGGTCCAGCCCTTCATAGCCATAAAACGAGCCGGCGAAGCCCAGCACCACGGCGCCTTCCAGCCCGAGCGAGCGCCGCAGCGCGGCGTCGGGCGGCACGCCGAAGGCGAAGGTGGACGCGTCCACCGCGTTCGGGATGACGGTGATGCGCGCCGGGTCGATGCCGCGCACGGCGATGTCGCCGCGCAAGCCCTCGCAGATGGTGGTGATGGCGTCGGCGCGCTTGAGGGCAAAGCTCTCCAGCGCACGCGACAGCCGGTAGCGCAAGCTGCCTTCGGTGGTGCTGCCGTGGTCCACCGCGGCGTCCTCCCACGACGCACGCATCTCGTAAACCACCGGCAGGCCGTGCCGGCGGCCGACCCACAGGCTGGGCAAGGCATTGAGCACGGGCGAATGCGCGTGGATCAAGTCCGGCCCGGTCTCACGGACCACCTCGGCGACGCGCCGTGCCGTGAGCTGCATTTGCCTGGCCAGGCCGGCACCCCCGGCACTGGGCGTGCGGTGGAAGCTCCAGCCGCCCACGTCTTCCTTCAGAACCGTCGCGGCACCTTGCTTCGGGCTGGTGAGTTGAAAGGTCTGCCAGCCCAGTTTGCGCTGCTCGCGCAGGATGGCCAGCGTGCGAAAGGCATATCCGCTGTGCAGCGGGATCGAGTGGTCCAGGACATGCAGGATGCGCAACGTCATGTCGTGGCTTCGGCTTCGGCCCGGCGCACCATGGCGGGCGCTTCATCCACCACATTGCGCAGGAAGGCCTCGAACATCAGCAGCGTCCACAACGGCGCGCTGTAGTCGCGCGCACCCGACTGGTGGGCGTCGACCAGATGCTGGAGATAGCCGCGATTGAACCAGCCGGTGCCGGCCAACCGTTCACCCAGCACGGCATCGCGCACGCGCTGCTTCAACGGGCCGCGGAACCAGCGCGCCAAGGGCACCGCAAAGCCCATCTTCGGCCGGTACAACACCTCGTCGGGAAGCTGCGGTTCCAGCGCCTTCTTCAGCAGGAACTTGCCCTCCTGCCCGCGCACCTTCAGGTTCGACGGCAAGGTGGCCAGCCACTCGACCAGCTTGTGGTCCATCAGCGGCTCGCGCACTTCGAGCGAATGCGCCATGCTGGCGCGGTCGACCTTGGTGTTGATGTCGCCCACCAGATAGGTCTTCAGGTCCAGGTACTGGATCAATGCCAGCGCATCGTCGGTGCCGGCGCGGCCGGCGTGGTGGTCGAACACTTCCTGGGCGTTGTAGCCGGCCAGGTCGAGCTTGAGCTTGTCGCTGAACAGCTGCTCGCGCATGGGCCCGCGCAGGATCGACACCGAATGGAAGTAGGCCTGCACCGCCGTGCGGCCCATGCCTTCGAAGGTGGTCTTGGCGCGCAGCACGCGCGGCGCCCAGTCGGCCTTGGGATAGACACGCCCGAGCAATCCGAACAGCGGCTGGCGGATGGCGGCCGGCAGCGCCGAGCGCATGCGCTCTTCCATCAGGTGCATGCGGTAGCGGCGATAGCCGCCGAAGCTCTCGTCGCCGCCGTCCCCGGACAGCGCCACGGTGACATGCTTGCGCGCCAGCTGGCACACCCGGTAGGTGGGAATGGCCGAGCTGTCGGCATAGGGTTCGTCGTACAGCCGCGCCAGCGTGTCGATCAGGTCGAAGTCGTCGCTGCGCACGGTTTCGACGCGGTGGTTGGTGCGGTAGCGCGCGGCCACCATCTGCGCAAATTCGCTCTCGTTGAACTGCGGGTCGTCGAAGGCGATCGAGCAGGTGTTCACGGGCCCGTCGGACAGGCCCGCCATGGCCGCCACCACGGCGCTGGAGTCGACGCCGCCGGACAAGAAGGCGCCCAGCGGCACCTCGGAGATGAGCCGCAGCTTGACCGATGCGCGCAGCCGCTCGACCAGCTCGGCACAGGCATCCTCGGCGCTGCTGGGATTGCCCAGCGTGAAATGCACGTCCCAGTATTCCTTGGGCTCGGCCACCGGCTGGCCGCGGCGGATGGACAGCAGGTGCGCGGGCGGCAGCTTCCTTGCCTGGCGGAAGATGCAGCGCGGCTCGGCCACGTAGCCGAGGGCGAAGTACTCCTCCACCGCCAGCGGATCGATGTCGCGCCGCAGGCCGCCGCCTGCACCCTGATAGGCCAGCAATGATTTCAGTTCGGAACCGAACAGCAGCGTGCCGTCGTCGAGCAGCGCGTAGTACAGCGGCTTGACCCCCAGCCGGTCGCGCGCCATGAACAGCGTCTGGCGGTTGCGGTCCCACAGCACGAAGGCGAACATGCCGCGAAAGCGCTTGACGCAGTCCTCGCCCCACTGCTCCCAGGCATGCACGATGACCTCGGTGTCGCTCTTGGTGTGAAAGCGGTGCCCGGCGGCCTGCAGTTCGGGGATCAGGTCCTGGTAGTTGTAGATCTCGCCGTTGAAGACCACCACCACCGAGCCGTCTTCGTTGAACAGCGGCTGCTGGCCGGTGGCGATGTCGATGATCGACAGCCGCCGGTGGCCGAATCCCAGGCCTGGCTCGATGTGCAGGCTGCCTTCGTCGGGGCCACGGTGAATCTGCGAATCGTTCATGCGCTGCAGCACCGCGCCGCCCACCGGCCGCGTGCCGCGCGTATCGAAGATGCCCGTGATGCCGCACATACCTTCAGCCCTGCGTCGTTGTCTTCGTTCGTTCAGCCAGCAGGCGATCGTACAGACCCTGGTAGGCCGATACCATCGCTGGCAAGCTGAAGTGCTGTTCCACCCGTTCGCGCCCTGCCCTGCCCATGGCCGCAGCGCCCGCCGGGTCGCCGGCCATGCCCACCAGCCCTGCGGCCAGCGCCTCGACATCGCCTGCCGGCACCAGTCGACCGGTGTGGCCGGCGAGCACCAGTTCGGGGTTGCCGCCCACGTTGGTGGCCAGCACTGGCAAGCCGCTGGCCATGGCTTCGAGGATGGTATTCGAGATGCCCTCGGCCAGCGAAGGCAGGGCAAAACAATCGAGCCCGCGCATGATATCCGGCACATCGGCACGCTCGCCGGGCAGCCAGGCCAGGTGGCCGATGCCGGCTGCATCGAGCACGGCCTGCGCTTCGGCGCGCAGCGGGCCCTCGCCGACCATCACCAAGCGCAGGCGCTCGCGCAGTTGCGGCTGCGCCTGCACAGCGCGCACGAAGGCCTGGGCCAACAGCGGTTGCGCCTTCACCGTCTGCATGCGGCCGACCGTGCCGACGACGAACAGCGACGGGTCGGTGAACGGACAGCCCGGCGGCGCAATCCGTGTGTCGCCGGCACGCTCGAAGCGCCGCCCATCCACACCGTTGTGAATCCGAGAGATGCGCGCCGGCGGCACACCCACCTTGTCTTCGAGGTAGCGCTCCAGGTCGCGCGACAGTGCCACGTGCTGGTGCACGAACGGGCGGTAGGCGCGGCGCAGCCACTGGTAGCGCCGGCGTGATCCATCCGGGTCGTCGGCATCGCGACCGTGCTCGCCGTGGATGCGCACCGGCACGCCGGCCAGCGCCGCCGGCACCTGGCATTCCAAGGCCGCCAGGTTGCGCGTGTGCACGATGGCCGGGCGCCAGTCGCGAAACAGCTTCAGCAGGCGCGGGTAGAGCTTGAAACCATGGCCCGCCGCTTTGTCCAGAGACACGAAGTGCACGTCGTCGCGCCGGATGCGAGCACTGAAGGCCGGGACGACTTCGGTCAACGCCACCACGGCATGGCGATACGCCGAGGACGGCATGTGATCGATCAGGTTGACGACGCCGTTCTCCAGGCCGCCCGTATCGAAGCGGTACACCAGATGCACGACCAACGGGGCTGCTTCGTATTCCTTCGGCCCGCCATGCTCTTGATCACGCACATCGCGGATGGCGGCGTCAACGCGCATCGCGTGACTGTCGGAGCAAGCCTTCCAGCAAGCCAAGGTTGGCCTCCACGAAGGCGGTCAGCGCGGCGTTCGACTCTTTGCTGGAACCTTGATCTGCAAAGAGCACGATCCATGCGCCGTCATCGCCCCGGCCGCGCAGCCTTGCCATGGCGCCACGCAGCTTGGCAGCGGCATCGCCGGCGACGAAGGCACCGTCCACCCAGTAGCTGCGCCAGACGATGATCGCGGGCCGATGTGCGGCGCCCGGCTTCGATGCACCCAGCAATTCGGCTGTCCTCAGATTGAGCGTCGAGCCCGCCCTGCGCAACGCGTGCGTGCCGGCAGCCACCTGGTTCCAATGCCGGTCTTGCGAGTCCACGAGCACGTTCTGCGAACTCACCAGCTTGCGGTCCGGGCCCTGGCCGCGGAAGTAGGCGATGTGCACGCCGACGGTCCGTCCGTCGTAGGTATAAGCCTTCTGCACTTCGACCGGCGGATTCATCAGCTTCGGCTGCCACGCCGCGATCTCGGCGCCATCCGCACGCCAGTCACCCAACCGATCCGGCAGTACGAGTTGCGGCGCCGCGGCGTCCGCCTCGACGCGCTGCAGCCCCCAGATCCCCAGCTGCGGCAGCAACACCACCAGCACGGCCGCGAGCACCGTGCCGGACCACGCAGCACCGGCGTGCTCCTGCCCCAATCCGATCGGCGCCCCGACCGGCGCGGGTGCAACGGCCGCTTCAGGCTCCG
>CAYUPF010000256.1:0-5510 GCA_964446545.1 uncultured Rubrivivax sp. | reverse complement strand
GCGGTGGATCGCCGCACCAGCTTTCGCATCAGGTCTTCCAGCGCCGCATCCAGGTCGGCGCAGCGCCCGGTGTGCACCGCCGACACCTGCACGCTGGTGCTGCGCGGTGCCACCAGCCAGTGGAAGCGCTCGCGCGTCGACAGCTTGCCCAGCGATCCGGCGGCGGGGCCGCCGGCGCACGCCGCGTCGATGCCCGCCAGCGCGGCGCGGATCGGCTCCAGGTCCAGGCCCGGCGCCATGCAGCGCAGCAGCGCCTCGTCCAGTTCGAAGCGCGCGCGCAGGTAGCCGGCGGCCGCGCAGGACAGGATCACGCCGACGTTGAGCTGCTCGCCGCGCTCCACGCGCGGCAGCACGCGCACGATGGCGTAGTCATAGCTGTGCATGGTCGGCTCGGGCGGCTTCGGCAAAGGCGCGCGGCGCTCGCAGCCGCGCCTCGAAGTACCGGCGGTAGGCGTCGCGCTGCGCGGCACGGTCCGTGAAGAACGGATCCTCGGTGAGCCAGGCCTCGGGAATGCGCTGCACGATGGCCTCGATGCATTGCATCCCCAGGCGCTGCGGCAGCGTCGCGTCGACCTCGGCCAGCGCGCTGGCCCAGGGCAGCAGCACATGGTCCTTGATCGGCGCAAAGGGCCGCGTGGCGCGCTCCAGGAAGCCGTCCCACTGGTGCTGGAACACCAGCGCCGCTCCATGGTCGATGAGCCACAGCCGCCGGTGCCACCACAGCATGTTGACGTTGCGCACCGTGCGGTCGACGTTGCCCACCAGCGCGTCGAACCAGACGATGGCCGAGGCCAGCGCCGGATCCACCGGCATCGTCAGCGGGTCGAAGGCCAATGCGCCGGGCAGGTAGTCCAGCCCCAGGTTGAGTCCGCCGCTGGCGCGGATCAAGTCCTGGATCTCCGGGTCGGGCTCGGTACGCGCCAACTCCGGGTCGAGCTGCATGAACACGATCTCCGGCACCGGCAGGCCGAGCGCGCGGCCGATCTCGCCGGCCACCAACTCGGCGATCAGCGCCTTCGGTCCCTGGCCGGCGCCGCGGAACTTCAGCACGTACAGGCCGTCGTCGTCGGCTTCGACGATGGCCGGCAGCGAGCCGCCCTCGCGCAGCGGCGTCAGGTAGCGGGTGGCTTCGACGGTTCTCAGGGCTCTCAAGGTGCGCGCACTCTACCGTGAAGCCCTGCCGCTATGCTTGCAGCGCAAGGAGATGGCATGAACACCCACCAGCACACCAAGGCCGAAACCTTCCGCGACCTGCACCGCGAAGGTTGCTTCGTCATCCCCAACCCCTGGGACGCCGGCAGTGCGCGGGCGCTGGCCGAGATGGGCTTCGCCGCGCTGGCCACCTCCAGCGGCGCCGCCGCCGGCGTGCTCGGCCGGCGCGACGGCGAGTTGACGCGCGACCAGGCACTGGCGCATGCGCGCGCCATCGTGCAGGCCACCGATCTGCCGGTGGCGGCCGACCTGGAAAACGGCTTCGGCGACGCACCCGCCGACGCCGCCCTGACCATCCGCCTGGCCGCGCAGGCCGGGCTGGTGGGCGGCTCGATCGAGGATGCCGGCGGCGTGCACGACCGGCGCATCTACGACTTCGCGCACGCGGTGGAACGCGTCGCCGCCGCGGCCGAGGCCGCGCGCGGTCTGCCGTTCCCGTTCACGCTGACGGCGCGCTGCGACAACTTCCTGCGTGGCAACCCGGACCTGGACGACACCCTGCGCCGCCTGCAGGCCTACGAGAAGGCCGGCGCCGACGTGCTGTTCGCACCGCTGCTGCCCGACCTGGACGCGGTACACACGGTCTGCGCCTGCTTGAGCAAGCCCGTCAACTTCATGGTGGCGCGCAAGGGCTACAGCTTCAGCGTGCCGCAGCTGCGTGCGGCCGGCGTGCGGCGCATCAGCCTGGCGACCTCGTTGTACCGCGCGGCGATGGACGGCCTGCGCCAGGCAGCGGGGGAGGTGCGGCAGCAGGGCAGCTTCGGCTTTCTCGATCGCCTGCCGTGAGGCTGCTGCTGCTGTCGGACCTGCACCTCGAACTGTCCGATCTGCCGCCGGCGCCACTGCCGGACTTCGATGTCGCGCTGCTCGCCGGCGACATCGTCAACCCGGGTCGCCGGTTGCCCGGCTGGGTGGCGTCCTCGCCGCTGCTGCGGCGCGCGCGGGCGGTGGTCGCGGTCAGCGGCAACCACGAGTACTTCGACACCGTGCTGCAGCACGAGGCAGCTGCGATGCGGGCCGCCGCCGCTGCGCAGAAGACGCCGCCACTGCATTGGCTGGACTGCGCGCAGGTGGTGATCGACGGCGTGCGCTTTCTGGGCTGCACGCTGTGGACCGACTTTGGGCTGCGCATCGACACGGCCGAGGGCCCGCTGTCGGACCGCGCGCGCGGTATCGGCATCGCGCAGCGGGCGATGGTCGACTACCGTGCCATCGGTTGGCACGACGGCGGCACGCCGCGCCGGCTGTCGCCGCACGACACGCTGCGTCTGCACCGGCAGCAGCGCGCCTGGCTGCAGCAGCAGCTGGAGCAGCCCTTCGACGGGCCGACCGTCGTGATCACGCACCATGGCCCGCACCGCGGCTCGCTGGCACCGCGCTTTGCCGCCGACTGGGTGTCCACCGCCTATCTGAGCGAGCTGCCGCAGGCCTTCTTCCAGGTGCCGGCGCTGTGGCTGCATGGCCATACCCACAGCAGCCACGACTACCGGGTGGGCAACTGCCGCATCGTCTGCAACCCGCGCGGCTACCAGACGGCTGCCATGCCGCAGCCGGAGAACGCCGCCTTCCGCGCCGACCGGGTGCTGATGCTGTAGCCGCGCGGGCTGCGGCATATGCCGCAGCTTGCGGGCCGCGCTGCGGCAGGCATCACGTAGCATCGTCCGGCCGGCGCCACGCCGGTGTCCGGGAGTTCGCGCATGTCACTGTCCGCCAAGGCCTCGTTGCTGATCGCCGCCGTGCTCGCGGCCACGGCCGGCGCGGCGGTGGCGCAAGGCACCGAAGGCGGGCTGTACATCGCCGGCGCCGGCTTCAGCTTCAAGACCGCGGCCCAGCGCGGCCTGGCGCAGAACCCGGGCGGGCGCCGTTTCTTCCTGCTCACCTTGGCGCCGGCGGCGGCCTCGCTGCGCCTCGATGCGACGCCGGCACAGGCGCGCTTGCGCGAAAGCGTCATTGCCGGCAACGGCGTGCTGCTGGTGTGCCAGCGCGACCTGGACAACGGCCGGCTGAATGCGGCGCAGCTGGTGCCGCAGGTGGTGCCGGTGCGCGGCTGGCCGCCCAAGGGCAGCACCGATCTGCCGCCCGGCGAACGCTACTTCCCGGACGAGGACCGGTCCAGCCTGCCGGCCGCGAACGAGGCGCTGCGCCAGCTGCGCTCGACCTGCTCCTGACGCCGTTGGCCCCCGGGGCCGGGCGTCAGTCACTGAAGGTCACCATCGTCTGCGCGGCGCAGCTGGCGTCGACCGGCCTCATCGGGTCGTCGAGGAAGGCGGCCATGATCGAAGGCGCGCAGCGTGATTTGCCGAGCACCCCGTGACCGGTGAACGGGAAGCTCACCTGCTGCAAGCGCTTCAGGTCCGGCGTAACCAGATCGACCCACTCGGGCGCGGTGGCGGCGTCGAAGCTGCCTTCCAGAATCAGCACGGGCACGTCGCTGACGGTCGGAGCGCTCACCGCCGGGTCCGCCTTGCCGACGTTCCAGATCGGGCACTCGGTGAAGAGCCGCCCCTGCTTGGGCTGAACGCGCAGCACCCGCTCCGGGAATCCGGGCAGCACCGCCTTGGCCTTTGCCAACATGGCGGCCTCGGTCGTCAGGTTGGCGTGCTCTGCGCAGAACACGGTGAAGGCCAGGGCGAGGCCACCCAGGCCGATGAGCTGCGGCGGTCCCCGCGACGCCAGGTAGGCAGCGGCGACCGACGCGATCTCGCCTCGCGCCATCTCGTCCATCATCCTGGGAATGTTCGCGACGTCGCCGTGCTCGCTGGCCGTGATCAGCGTGTAGACGAAGGCGAAGCCATCGACGGTGACCGTCAGCGGCGCGCCGGACAGATCGCTGAGCTGTGTGACGGCAGGCGTGGCGTCGAGGCGGTTCACCGTGGTCGTGAAATCGGCCTGCAGCGTCGGGTAGGCCGCGGCGCAGCCGGGCTGGGCCGCGCAGGTCGCGAACACCGCCTTGAACATGCTGGCCGGTGCCGACCACCAGGTCTCCGCGATGTTGTTCTTGGGCGGTGAGACCGAATCGAGCACCACGCTGCGGATGCCCTGCGGGTGATCGCGCAGCACGGTCAGGGCAAGCTTCGACCCGTAGGACACACCGTAGACATTCCAGCGGTCGATGCCCAGCGCCCGCCGCAATTCGGCGATGTCGGCGGCATTCTCCATGCTGTTGTAGCCCGCGAGATCGACCCCCGTGGCCGCCAGGCGATCACGGCAGGCCTTGACCGCTGCCGCGGAGACGGCGGCGGTCGAAGCCGCGGCGAAGGGAACACTGACCGCGTCGTACAGGTACTGCTCGAACTCCGGGCATGCCAGCAGGGGGTCGGCGTGGTGCGTGCCGCGCTGGTCGACGAAGATGACATCGCGCTCGGCGTTCAGGCCATGCCGGACCATGAAGGCCACTTCGAAGGACCCGGCCCCGCCGGGCCCGCCCGACAGGTAGACGATCGGGTCCGGCCTGGGCGTGGCCGAGACCGCGGGCGCACGCGTCACCAGGATGCGGATGCGGCGCCCCTCGGGTTTGCTCCGATCCTCGAGCACGCTGAGGTAGCCGCACTCGGCGTTGGCCGGAAAGTCGAGCTCGGGAAAGCCGGCGATATTGGGCTTGGGGCACGACCTCGCTTCGTAGAAGGCAGCGTCCGGGTCGGAGTCCGAGCAGGCGCTCGCCAGGCACAGCGCGACGATTGCCGCGCACAGCTTCGGCGCCTTCACCGCGCCGCCTCCTTGCCGGCCACGGGCGGCACGAGTGTCACCCCGTGGTCCGCGAGCAACGCCACCAGCTTCGGCACGTCGGGCGGGCCGGGCGGCAGCCCGCGGCTGATGTTGGCGAACATGCGGGTCGCGTTGCCGCCCGCGCCGGCGATCTCGAACATCTCTCCGCCGCCGGGGCCGAAGCGGTAGCCGTGCACGGTGCCCGCGGGCAGGTGTACCAGCATGCCCGGCGTACACCTGCTCGTATGGCCCTCGACAGTGATCTCGACCTGGCCGCGCAGCACGTAGAAGGATTCGTCCCAGTCATGCCGGTGCGGCGGTGGACCGGTGCCTTCGTTACCGGTCTGCAGGGTCATCTCGTAGCCTTGCGTGCGCACGTTGGAGGCCAGCACCGTGATCTCCACGCCCAGCACATGCAGGGCCGGCGCGCGGGTTTCGGGTGAGACGACAAAGGCTTCGGCTTTCATAATCGATGTCTCCTGCTCCTGCAATGAGGCCCGATCGTCGGGGCGCGCACCGGTGGCGTCCAACGAATAAGCTGCATCGGCCATGCATGAGATCGATGCGGCTGGTTTCAATCCTTCGGTGTCCAG
>CAYUPF010000255.1:3692-5517 GCA_964446545.1 uncultured Rubrivivax sp. | reverse complement strand
CGACGCGCTGCAGCCGCAGCTGACGCTGCTGAACGGCAGCGTGGGCGAAGAGGGCGGCCACGACTGGATCTACCTGTTCGAGTCGATGGGCCTGCGGCCGCGCGCGCAGTTCATCGGCGCGGCCACGCACAAGCTCGGCGCGCTGCTCGTGCTGCTGGCCCTGGGCTGGGCCGCATGGCTGCTGGTGCTGCAGCGTCGCCGCATCGGCGGCGAGGTGCGTGAATGAAAGCCCCAAGCTCCCACCGACCCCGCGTTCCTGCGAACATGCGTATCCCCACTCCAACCAAGCAGAGGAATTCGCCAGATGACCCATCCAGCCGACAAAACTCCCGCTGCGTCCACCACCGGCGCCGGCGCCCCCGCGATCAGCGACCGAAATTCGCTGACCATTGGAGCCGATGGCCCGATCGTCTTGCATGACGTGCATTTCCTCGAGCAGATGGCGCACTTCAACCGCGAGAAGGTGCCCGAGCGCCAACCCCATGCGAAAGGCGCTGGCGCGTTCGGCGTGTTCGAGACCGCCGAGGACGTTTCCCGTTACACCAAGGCGGCGCTGTTCCAGAAGGGCGCGCGCACCGAGATGCTGGCGCGGTTTTCCACCGTTGCCGGCGAGGCAGGCAGCCCCGATACCTGGCGCGACGTGCGTGGCTTCTCGCTGAAGTTCTACACCACCGAAGGCAACTACGACCTGGTCGGCAACAACACCCCGGTGTTCTTCGTGCGCGACCCGATGAAGTTCCCGCACTTCATCCGCAGCCAGAAGCGCCTGCCCGACTCCGGCCTGCGCGACAACCACATGCAGTGGGACTTCTGGACCAGCAACCCGGAGACCGCGCACCAGGTGACCTACCTGATGGGCGAGCGCGGCCTGCCGCGCAGCTGGCGCCAGATGAACGGCTATGGCTCCCACACCTACCTGTGGGTCAATGCCAAGGGCGAGAAATTCTGGGTCAAGTACCACTTCCATACCCAGCAGGGCATGGCGTTCTTCAGCAACGCCGAAGCCGCCGCCATGGCCGGCAGCGATGCCGACTTCCACCGCCGCGACCTGTTCGAGGCCGTCGCCGCCGGCAAACATCCGCGCTGGATGATGTCGGTCCAGGTGATGCCCTATGCCGATGCGAAGAAGTACCGCATCAACCCCTTCGACCTTACCAAGACCTGGTCGCACAAGGACTACCCGCTGATCCCGGTCGGCACCATGACCCTGAACCGCAACCCGGAGAACTTCTTCGCCCAGATCGAGCAGGCCGCATTCTCCCCGGGCAACACGGTGCCGGGCATCGGCCTGTCGCCCGACAAGATGCTGCTGGGCCGTGCGTTCGCCTATGCCGATGCGCAGCGCAACCGCATCGGCACCAACTTCCATCAGTTGCCGGTCAACCAGCCCAAGGTGCCGGTGAACACCTACATGTTCGACGGCCAGATGACCTACCACCACAGCGGTGCCGCACCGGTGTACGCGCCCAACAGCGGCAACCGGCCCTGGGCCGACCAGACCGGCAAGGTCGACGATGGCTGGGAGGGCGACGGCGAGATGGTGCGCAGCGCCTATACCTTGCGCGCGCAGGACGATGACTTCACGCAGCCAGGCATCCTGGTCCGCGAGGTCTTCAACGATGCGCAGCGCCAAGCGCTGGTGGATCAAGTCGCCGGCAGTTTGCTGGGTGGTGTGCGCAGCCCGGTGCTGGAACGTGCCTTCGATTACTGGAAGAGCGTGGATGCCGACGTCGGCAAGCGCATCGAGCAGAAGGTGCGCGCCGGTAGGTAACGCCACCAAGACGGCGGGGGGCATGGGAGAAGGCTGACGAAGCCGACCGGATGC
>CAYUPF010000255.1:0-3592 GCA_964446545.1 uncultured Rubrivivax sp. | reverse complement strand
CCATGAAGATTCACAACGCCACCGTCCTCATCACCGGCGCCAATCGCGGCCTCGGCCTGGCTTTCGCCCGTGAAGCGCTCGCCCGCGGCGCGCGCAAGGTCTACGCCGGCGTGCGCGACCCATCGAAGCTGATGCTGCCCGGGGTCGAGGCCCTCCGGCTCGACGTCACCCGCCCCGAGGACGTGGCCGCGGCGGCCAGCCGCTGCACCGATGTGACGCTGCTGATCAACAACGCCGGCATCGCTGCCGTCGGGGGTTTCCTGTCGGCCGACAGCATCGAGTCTGCACGCACTCAGCTGGAGACCAACTTCTTCGGTCCGCTGCGCTTGAGCCAGGCCTTTGCACCGGTGCTGGCCGCCAACGGCGGTGGTGCGATCCTGAACGTGCTGTCGGTCGCAAGCTGGATCAATTCGCCGCTGCTGGCAATGTATGGCGCCAGCAAGTCGGCGGCATGGGCGCTGACCAACGGCCTGCGCCACGAACTGCGCGTCCAGGGCACCCAGGTGCTGGGCATGCACGTGGGCTTCGTCGATACCGACCTGACGCGCGGTATCGACCTGCCGAAGTCGAGCCCGGAGCTGATCGGGCGGCGCACCCTCGATGCCCTGGAAGCGGGCGCCGAAGAGGTGCTGGCCGACGAACGGGCGCGCCAGATCAAGCAGGGGCTATCGGCCGAGCCGGGCGTGTATCTGCTGGACCCAAGCGCCGGTGCGCCCGTTGCGCCTGCCGCAACTCGCTAAGGCCCGCATGGCTACCCTGATCACACCGATCGGCGCAAGCACCGCCACGCCTGCCACATCTCGCACGCAGCAGATGCTGCACGGGCCGCTGTTGCCGACGCTTTTGCGGCTGGCCACACCCAATGTGATCGGCCTGTTCGCGATGACGGTCGTCATCGGCTACGACGGCTACATCCTCGGCCGCCTGGGTGCCGACGCGCTGGCCGGCATTGCGCTGGTCTTTCCGCTGTCGATGCTGATGATGCAGATGTCGGGCGGTGGCATCGGCGGTGCCGTCACCGCCGCTGTCGCACGCGCGTTGGGCGCAGGGCGTGGCGAAGAAGCCGGCCGCCTGGCGCAGCAATCGCTGTTCATCGCCTGCGTGCTGGCGGCCGCGTTCACCGTCGTATTGCTCGCCTTCGGCCGCAACGTGTTCGCGGCCATGGGCGGGCGCGGCGCGGCGCTCGACGCGGCGCTGGCCTATTCCAACGTGCTGTTCGGCGGCGCCATCGTCATCTGGGCCACCAACGTGCTGGGCGCCGTGGTGCGCGGTGCCGGCAACATGTTGCTGCCGGCGCTGATGCTGGTGCTGACGGCCCTGATCCATCTGGTGCTGTGCCCGACGCTGGTGTTCGGCTGGGGCCCGATTCCCGGCCTGGGCGTGGCCGGTGCCGCTATCAGCCTGCTGATCGCCAACGGTACCGCCACGGTGGTGCTGGCCGCGCACCTGTTGCGCCGCGATGCGGCGACGGCGCTGAACCGATCGCCCTGGCGGCTGCACGCGGCGCTGGTGCGCGACATCCTGCGCGTCGGCGTGCCCGCATCGATGAGCCCGGTGCTCAGCAATGCGTCGATCGCGGTGGCCACCGCCTTCGTCGGCAGCTTCGGTACCGCCGCACTGGCCGGCTATGGCGTGGCGGCACGGCTCGAATACATCCTGGTGCCCATTGCCTTTGGCTTCGGCACGGCGCTGACGGCGATGGTCGCAACCAACATGGGCGCGGGCAATCCGAAGCGCGCGTTGCGCGTCGCCTGGCTGGGCGCGGCCATCGTCGCCGCCATCACCGGCACCATCGGGCTGACCACCGCGATTGCCCCGGCGCTGTGGATGAATCTGTTCACGCAGGATGCGGCAGTGCGCGAGTTCGGCGCGTCGTACCTGCGCATCGTCGGTGCCTTCTATGGGCTGTATGGCTTCGGGCTGGCCTTGTTCTTTGCCTCGCAAGGCGCCGGGCGCATGTTCTGGCCGCTGGCCGGCAGCGTTGCCAGGCTGGTGATCGTGGCGCTGGGCGGCTGGGCCTGCGTGCATGTGCTGCAGGCTGAAGCGAGCGGTTTCTTCATCGTCGTCGCGATCAGTCTGGCCGTCTATGGACTGATCATCGCCGGCGCGATCAAGTTCGGCAGCTGGACGCGATAGGCGCACATGCACCCAGCACGCCGATCGGCTGGAAGACCATTTTGCGAAAGACGAGCATGAACGAAACTGAAGTTGCGCTCATCGTGGGTGGCGGGCCTGGCATCAGCGCCAGCTGTGCCCGGCTGTTCTCGCAGCAGGGAGTGAAGGTGGCAGTCGCAGCGAGGGACACGCACAAACCTGCCCTGAAGGCGCTCGCTCAAGACCATGGCGTCACTCTCATAGCGTGTGACGCCTCGATTCCCGGGTCGGTTGCCGCGATGTTCGACGAGGTGTCGCGCACGCTGGGTGCGCCGAGGCTCGTGGTCCACAACATCGACGGGCGCCCACGAGATGTATTTCGCAAGTCGATCACCGAGGTCGAGCCAGCAGCGGTGATGACTACGCTGACAAACTCCACTTTCAGTGCGTTCCTCGTTGGCCAGCAGGCGGCAAGGTCCATGCTTTCACTGGAGGGCAGGGATGGCCACAAGGGCACGATCGTCTTCACCAACGCCAGCGCGGCCCTGAAGGGTTATCCGCGCAGTGCTGCGTTTGCCGCGGCGTCCCACGGCAAGGCCGGCCTTGCCCAGAGCATGGCGCGGGAACTGATGCCGCAGGGCATCCATGTGGCCCATGTGCCTATCGACGCGGCGATCGGCTGGGAGCAACCCGATGGTTCACGTGCACATCGCCTTGCCGGCGAGGCCGTGGATGACAACCTGGCGCACCCGGATCGGATCGCCGAGCTGTACTGGCAGCTTCATCGGCAGCACAGGTCGACCTGGGCGTTCGAGGTGGTGCTGCGACCGTGGAAAGAGAACTGGTAGACCTGCCGGGCTGTCGGAACGCGGAGCTACAACCCGGTGGGGCTGCGATTCCGCTGCAGCCCGACCCACGCATGATGAGTGGTGCCAGAGGTGATGCGGCTACTCGCCACAACGGGGGTCGCGGTCGGGCTGGCACTGGACGGCTCCATACCTGCCCGTCGCGAATACCGGCTGGCAGCCGGACAAGACTTCATCCTCCAAGCGATGCCAGGCGCTGCGCACCTGGAAGGGCACTTCCGGCCCGGAGTGCCTTAGCTGGGGTTGAAGGACCTCGCAACGACGTGGCGATCGTCAGCTGCGATAACCCTCTGGGTTGACGATGTCTACCGAAGCGCCTATGAGCGTTGGCACTGTCTACTCACAGGACTTCTTACAAGTCGTGAGCCCTGGTCATGGAGCACCGTATGCACACCGAAACCCCTTCGCTCGCCCACCTGGATGATCAGCTTGTCGGTCCATGGGCCCTTCTGACGGGAGGCAGCGTGGGCATCGTCGTCGGCTTTGGCGTCGATCTAGTGCGGCTCGGCGTTCATGAAGTGAGGCGGGCACTGGCTGCCCGTTCCTGCAGCCAGCGCGTCGCGACACGCGGCTGGCACTGTCCCGGTCCCTGCGACGCGGGTGCGCGCTGAGTCGGATGGCCCGCTCGGGTC
>CAYUPF010000254.1:0-5522 GCA_964446545.1 uncultured Rubrivivax sp. | reverse complement strand
GGCCCGCGCAGGACAGAAACACAGAAGCGAACAGCCGCTATGCGCCGTGAGCCGCAGCCCACTTTCCACACGTTACCGTTCGTGCTGCAACGCGCCCCAAGGGCATGGGTCGCGCCGCGCGACAGTCAGGGGTTCGAGTCAGCCCGGTGCAGGTCCGGTTCGACGCCGGGGTCGGGCCTCACTCGTATTGCGACCTCCATCGCCCCGTGTGCCGCCTCGCATCGTGCACCTTGGTGTGGCCTTCATGCGTGGGGGCGACAGCCTGTCGTCGTCAATGGTTTGATCGCGAATCGGTATCAGATCAGGGCGCCGGCACCCGCTGCCAGGATCAACACCGCGGCCGCGGCGCACAGCAGCAGGCGCAGCATCGCACCGTCGCGCTGCTGCTCGGCCAGCAGCTGCGCCACCGGGTCCTGCCTGGGCATGCCCGTGGCCACGGCTTCGATCAGCGAAGGCGACCACAGACGGGTGTCGTCGGGGGTTTGGGCGTTAGCGGCGTGGGCATTCATGGCGGGGCAAGGGTTGACTGCAGGATGGCGTCATCTTCGGTCTTCAGCGCGTCACTGGCACGGGGCCGCGGCCGCATGCCGGTGCCTGGGCGTGATGGATTGCCGCGCCGCGCGCGCGTTGCATTTGCTCACGAGGCGTCGTGCACGCTGTCGTCGCGCAACTGCAGCGCGCCGCTGTCCAGCAGGTCCTGCAGCACCCGGTCGGACCAAGCCGCATGGCTGCCCTCGGGGCGGCCCAGTTCGGCCCAGATGGCATGCAGCAGTGGCGTGTCGCGCATCCAGGCGCGCACCGCCGGCAGGGGCTGCTGGCGCTCTTCCATCAGGTGGTACTTGAGCAGCACCTTGGCGCCATGGCGCAGGTGCCGCGCCGGGTCGGCGCGAAAGCCGGCAAGCCGCGAGCGTGCGCGCTGCAGTGCTGCGCCCACGTCGGTGAAGGCGGCGCCGTGGCCGGGGATGACACAGCGTACCGGCAGCGACTCGATCAGGTCGAGCACGCGCTGCACGTCGTCGAAGGCGGCTTCGCCCTCCAGCTCGGGGAAGACCACGCCGAAGCCGTTTTCCCACAGCGCGTCGGCCGAGATCAGCACGCCGTGTTCGGCATCGAAAAGGATCACCGATTGTGGGTCGTGGCCGGGCGCGCCCAGCACCTGCCAGTCGCGCGCGCCGATGCGCAGCGCTTCGCCTGCGGCGATGCGGCCGTGCGCGCTGAAGCGCTCGCAGCGCTGGCCCGTGGGCAGGTAGCTCAGGGCCTGTGCGTCCCAGTCCTGCACCGCGCGCCAGCTGCCGCTGGGTACCTGCAGCTCGAGCGGCCATTCGTGTTGCAAGGCCGCGTTGCCGCCGCAATGGTCGGAGTGCAGGTGGGTGTTGATCAGCCGGCGCAACGGTCGTGCGCCCAGGTGCTGGCGCAGCAGTGCCACCGTCTGCCGCGCATGCACGAAATGGCCGGAATCGACCAACGTGGCGCCGTCGCCGTCGTCGAGCAGGATGTTGTTCGACGACAGCCAGCCGCGTTCGAAGACATGCAGACCGGGGCCGAGGGGCAGGGCATTGCTGGACATGCGTGCACTGTAAACGGCGGCGCTACTGCCGGATGCCTTCCACCTGCACGCGCAGGCGCACGCGATTGGCGATGAAGGGCATGCCGAAGCTGGCGCCGAAGTCGCCGCGCCGGAGTTCTCCCTCGAAGTCGCCGCCGCAGACCTCGCGCTGCAGCTGCGGGTGGGTGTGGCAGCCGAAGCGCAGTGCGCGCAGTTGCAGTGTCTGGCGCACGTCGCGCAGCGTCAGCTCGCCGCTCACGGCGCTGAGCTTCGGCCCGTCGAAACTGAAGCGCGAGGCCACGAAGCTGGCCGTCGGATAGGCCTCGCTGGCCAGCAGGTCAGCCTGACGCAGCCGTGCGTCGAAGGCCGGCAGCCCGGTGTCGACAGCGGCGGTGGCAATGCTCAGCGACGCCCAGCCGCTGCGCGCCTCGCGGTCCAACTCCACCTGGCCATCGATCGGGCCGAAGCGGCCGCGCAGCGTGGAGGTGCCGAAGTGCAGCACCTCGAAATACACGAAGCTGTGCAGCGGGTCGAGTCGATAGATCACCGGTTCGGCCCCTGCCGGCGCGGCCAGCGCCAGCAGGCACAGCATCGCCGCCTTCATGCCGGCATGCGCAGGCCTACTGCTTGATGGCCTCGACCTGGATCAGCAGGCGCACCTCGTCGGGAAAACCGTCTTCCAGCCCCATGCCCCACTGGCTGCGCTTGATCGTGGTGTCGAAGTCGCCGCCGCAGACCTCGCGCCGCAGCAGCGGGTTGGTGTAGCAGTTGAAATTGGTGGCCTTCAGCACCACCGGCTGTGTCTTGCCGCGCAGCGTCAGCGTGCCAGCGACCTGCGTCAGCTTGTCGCCGTTGAACGTGAACTTGTCGCCGACGAAGCGGGCGTTCGGGTACTTGGCGGTGTCGAAGAAGTCGGCACTCTGCAGGTGTTTGTCGAGCATCGCGACGCCGGTGCTGATGGCGTTCAGGTCGAAGCTGATCTCGACCTTGCCGGTCTTCGCCACGCGGTCGAACTGCACCGTGCCTTCCTTGCGGTCGAAGCGGCCGCGGTTGGTGGAGGTGCCGTAGTGGCCGATTTCGTAGATGACGAAGGTGTGCGTCGGGTCGATCGCATAGGTGGCGCCGTGGGCGGGCACGGTCAGGGCCAGGCCCAGCGTGGCCGCGGCAAGCAGGTTTTTCATAAGGGTCTCCGTGGGGCTTGGAAGGTCGAGGGGTATCTTTAGCGACGACCCGGAAGCATGCGCTGCAGCAGCCCGTCGTGGTCGACGAAGTGGTGCTTCAGCGCGGCCGCGACATGCAGCAGCACCAGCGCGGCCAACGCATAGGCCAGCCGGCCGTGCCAGGGCTTGATGGCCTTGGCCAGATCCGGGTCGACCATCAGCAGGTTGGGCATCGGCAGCACGCCGAAGACCACGACCTGCAGGCCTGCCGCCGAGCTGTAGGCCCAGCCGACCATCGGGATGACCAGGGCCAGCAGGTACATCGCGGCATGCGTGGCCTTGGCGGCGCGCTGTTGCCAGCGCGGCCCCGGCGCTTCGGGCGGCGACACATGACTCAACCGCCACAGCAGGCGCAGCAGCGTCAGCGCCAGGATGGTCATGCCCGCCCACTTGTGCCAGTTGAAGAGTTTCACGCGTTGTACCGAGAAGGGCAGGTCGCTCATGTACAGGCCGACGCAGAACGAAGTGGCGATCAGCAGTGCCAGCAGCCAATGCAGGACGATGGCGACGGTGTCGTAGCGCCCCCTGGCGGTGGGCTTCGGATCAAGGGACTGGGTCATGAGGAACTCTTCGCAGTGTGCCGTCGGGCGGCGCCTCCGCGGTTCAGCGGACTTGTCGCAGGCCTTCAGGCGCGTTGAACGGCGCCGGCGACCGCGCATGCGCGCCACCGGGCCTCGAGCTGCCGCCGCCGCGATGCCGGAAGCAGCGCGCGGCGCAGCGCGAAGTCCAGCGTCACCAGCGCCGCGTCGACGGTCATTGTGTCGCCTGCGGCCAGTTCCAGCGCTTCGGCCAACGGCAGGCAGGCGAAGTTCGCGACCTCGCCGTCCTGGTTGTGCGGCTGCAGCCCGGCCGGAAGCTGCAGGTCGAAGACGTAGAGCCATTCCAGCTGCAGCCCTTCCGGGATGTCACGCTGCAGGCGCAGCACGCTGCCGGCCTGGGCGCCCTGCATCAACCCGCAGTCCAGTCCGGCTTCCTCCCAGCCTTCGCGCACCAGCGTGTGCAGCGGCGTCTGGCCGTCGGGCACGCCGCCGCCGATCAGGTTGTCGTGCATGCCCGGGTCGGTGGCCTTGGTCGCCGACCGTTGCGCAACCCACAGGTGGGTCGGCCCGCCTGCCGCGTCGGCGACATAGCCGTTGGCATGCGCGCCCAGCGTCAGCGTGCCCCAGAAGCGCGCCGCCGCGCGTTCCATCGACGCCAGCCGCGCGCCGGTGGCCGGATCGAAGAGCGCGAAGACCTCGTCGCGCCAGGCGCGGATCAGCCCTTGTTGGCGCAGCGCGGTGTTGACCCGCGCGAGCACCTCGTTCAGCGCGCCGGCATCGACGCGCAGTGCCACCTGCGTGTTGTCGGCCTGCAGCCACTGCGGCCAGGCGTGCAGCGCGTGCAGGTGCGCACGCGCCACCGAGCCCACCGGCGTGCCGTTGACGCTGAACGGCACGCGCGCCGTGGCGTCGTGCGCGGTCGCCCGGTTCAGCGCGGGCCAGTCGCTCGATGGCACGTCGATCAGGCGGCCTTGCGTTCGGCGCCAGCGCGCCATTGCGCCATCAGTCCGCCCCACTTGGCGCGCGCCGCCTGCAGATGACGCTCCTTCACGTGGCCGTAGCCGCGGATCTCCTCGGGGATGCGCGCGATCTCGGCCGCCAGCGGCAGCCTGGCCGCATCCAGCGTGGCCAGCAGCTCGTCGATGCAGGCGCGGTATTCGGCTATCAGCGCGACTTCGGTGCGCCGCTCGGCGCTGCGCGCGAAGATGTCGAGCGCGCCGCCGCGCAGGCCCTTCAGTTTGGCCAGCACGCCGAAGGCCTTGCGCATCCACGGCCCGTAGGCCTTCTTCTGCAGCTCGCCCTTGTCGTTGCGCTTGGCGGTCAGCGGCGGCGCCAGGTGGTGCACCAGCTTGTAGTCGCCTTCGAACATCGACTCGATCTTCGCCAGGAAGGCCGGGTCGGTGTGCAGCCGCGCGACCTCGTACTCATCCTTGTAGGCCATCAGCTTGAACAGGTAGCGCGCGACGGCTTCGCTGAAGGCCTTGCTCTGGCCCATCTTCGCTTCGGCCGCGCGTACCTTGTCGACGAAGGCCTTGTACTCGGCCGCGTAGCCAGCGTCCTGGTAGCCGGTGAGGAACTCGACGCGCCTGGCCACCACCTCGTCCAGCGACGGCTTCTTCACGAACTCGATCACCTGCGCGGCCTTGAATTGCGACTGCACTTCGGCCAGGTCGTGCGCGCAGCGCCGGCCCCATTCGAAGGCGCGCTGGTTGTTGTCGACCTGCACGCCGTTGAGCTCGATCGCGCGCATCAGCGCCGCATGGCTCAACGGGATGCGGCCGCGCTGCCACGCGTAGCCGAGCATCAGCGGGTTGGTGTAGATCGAGTCGCCGAGCAGTTGCACCGCCACCTGTTCGGCATCGAAAGCGCCGACCAGGCCGTCGCCGACGCTGGCGCGCACGGCGGCCTCGCAGTTGCCGCCGGGGAACTGCCAGTCGGCGTTCTTCACGAAGGCCGCGGTCGGCGTGCCGTGGGTGTTGAGCGCGACGTAGGTGCGGCCATGCTGCATCACCGCCAGCGTGTACTTGGTGGCGCCGACGATCGAGTCGCAGGCAATCACCAGGTCGGCCTGCGCGGTATCGACCTTGGTGGTGTGGATGGCTTCAGCGCGGTTGGCGATCTGCACGTGGCTCCAGGTGGCGCCGCCCTTTTGCGCCAGGCCGCCGGCGTCCTGTGTGACCACGCCCTTGCCTTCCATGTGCGCCGCCATGCCCAGCA
>CAYUPF010000253.1:0-5544 GCA_964446545.1 uncultured Rubrivivax sp. | reverse complement strand
CTAGATCCAGCCGGTATCGGTGAGCCCCGGCAGATTGATCGCCAGGAACTTGGTGAACATCCAGAACACCGGTGCGGCGATGGCCATGCCGATCAGCGCGTCGACGATCAGCGCGCGCAGGCTCAGGTCGAGCCGCCCTTCCGACGAGCGGAAGCCGCGCACCGCCAGCACGAAGCACAGCGTGCAGCTGAGGATGAAGCCGATGCTCGTGATCAGCGCGGCATTGGCCAGCAGCCCGGCCGAGACCCAGACGAAGCCGGGCCAGTGGCCGTGGTCGGCACCCGACGCTGCCTCCAGCTCACGGAAGCCGCCGCTGAACGCCTCCCAGCCGAGGAAGGCGCCGCACAGCGCCAGCAGTCCGCCCACCACCCAGGGCAGGAAGTTCGGGCCGACACCGCCGTAGCCGGCCTCGGACGAGATCTGCGTCGCGCCCGCGGCGATCAGCAGTCCGAGCACCAGCACGCCGACGCCGACCAGCGCCTGCTCCAGCTTCATCAGACCATCCCGGACTTCACCATCACGGCGCGCAGGCTGGCGAACTCGTCGTCGACGAAGGTGGCGAAGGCCGGTCCGGTGAGCAGCGCCGGCGTCCAGGCGTTCTTCTCCAGCGCCTCGGCCCAGGCCTTGCTCTTCGTCGCCTTGATGACCATCTCGGTCAGCGCCTTGGCCTGGTCGGGCGTGATACCGGCCGCGCCGTAGACGCCGCGCCAGTTGCCGAGCACGACATTGACGCCCTGCTCCTGCAGCGTGGGCACGTTCACGCCCTTGAGCCGCGCCTCGGAGGTCACGGCGATGGCGCGCATCTTGCCGGTGTTGATGTATTCGGCAAACTCGCTGTAGCCGCTGCCGCCGACGGTGACGTTGCCGCCCAGGATGGCGGCGGTGGCCTCGCCGCCGCCACGGAAGGCCACGTAGTTGATCTTCGCCGGGTCGACGCCGACATCGCGCGCGATCATCGCCGCGGCAATGTGTTCGGTGGAGCCGCGCGAGCCGCCGCCCCACTTGACGCTGCCCGGGTCCTTCTTCATCTGTTCGATCACGTCCTTCATGGTCTTGAAGGGCGAATTGGCCGGCAGCACGAAGACGTTGTATTCGCTGGTCAGGCGCGCGATCGGCGTGGCCTGCGACAGCGACACCGGCGGCTTGCCGGTGATGATGCCGCCGAGCATGACCGCGCCCATCACCATCATCGCGTTCGGGTCGCCCTTGCTGGCGTTGACGAACTGCGCCAGCCCGATGGCGCCGGCCGCGCCGCCCTTGTTGTCGAAGCTCACCGACGAGGCCACGCCGGCGTCCTGCAGCGCCTTGCCCAGCGCGCGGCCGGTGGTGTCCCAGCCGCCACCGGGGTTGGCGGGAATCATCATCTTCACGTTGGCTGCGGCGCGCGCCTGCAGCGGCAGCGTGCCGGCCACGGCCAGCGCGGCCATGGACTTGAGGAAGGTGTCTCTGCGCATGGCTTGTCTCCTGGAGCTATTGCGAACCCGCCGATGTTCGCGCCGAAGTCTGTCAATCGGCTGTCCACGACACTAGGGGAAACGCTGATGCGCCGGCGCAGTGCGGGCGCTGCTAATGTCGGCGCCATGAAGCTGCTGCTGGTCGAGGACAACGCGGCGATGCAGACCACGCTGCAGCGCAGCTTCGAGCGCCGCGGCATGCAGGTGCTGAGCTGCGGCGACGGTGCCCGCGCGCTCGAGCGCTGGCGCGCCAGCCTGCCCGACGTGGTGCTGCTCGACCTGAGCCTGCCCGGCCTGGATGGCCTGGAGGTGCTGGCGCGCGCGCGTGCCGAAGGCCTGGGCACACCGGTGCTGATTCTCACCGCCCGTGGCACCGTCGGCGACCGCATCCTGGGGCTGAACACGGGCGCCGACGACTACCTGCCCAAGCCCTTCGACCTGGACGAGCTCGAAGCGCGCGTGCGTGCGCTGGCGCGGCGCGCGCCGGGCTCGCGATCCCAGGACGCGCCGCCGCCCTACTGCGGCCTGCACATCGACCCGGACAGCGGCGTCGCCTGTCTGCACGGCGCACCGATGGACCTGGCGCCGCGCGAGCTGGCGCTGCTGCGCGCGCTGCTGGCCCGGCCCGGCCAGGCGGTGGCACGCGAGCGGCTGCTCGAGCTGGTGTTCCCGGGCAAGGCCGAGGTGCAGGCCGATGCCATCGAGGTGGTGGCCTACCGGCTGCGCAAGAAGATCGCCGGCACCGATGCACAGCTGGTCACGCTGCGCGGTCTGGGCTATCTGCTGAAGGCCGCCGCTTGAGCCCGGGCGCGCGCCGCTCGTGGTCGCTGCGCAGCGCACTGCTGCTGGGCATCCTGCTGCCGGTGCTGGCGGTCATCGCGCTCAACACCGTGGGGCTGTACCGGCAGGCACTGCACGCCGCCAACATCGCCTACGACCGCACGCTGCTGGCCAGCGCCAAGTCGCTGGGCGAGCAGCTCGAGGTCACGGGCAGCGCGGCCGACGCACGGCTCACGGCCACCGTGCCCTACGCGGCGCTGGAGCCTTTCGAGGCCGACAACCGCAGCCGCATGTTCTATCGCGTCAGCGGCTTCGCCGGCGAGATGGTCTCCGGCTTCGAGGACATGCCGCCCTGGCGCGGCACGCTGCCGACCAAGGGCCCGTATGCGGCGCTGGTCGACTTCTACGACGACCGGTTCCGTGGCCAGCCAGTGCGCGTGGCGGTGCTGCTGCAGCCGGTGGCCGGGCAGGATGGGCGCGGCGTCGCGACCATCCAGGTGGCCGAGACGCTGGAGCTGCGCCAGACACTGGCGCGGCAGATCCTGATCGACACGCTGTGGCGTCAGGCGCTGCTGCTGGGGGTGATCAGCGCGGTGGTGGTGTGGGTGGTGCAGCGTGCAACGCGGCCGGTGCGCGCCCTCAGCACGCAGCTGGTGCAGCGCGGCGAGCACGACCTGGCGCCGATCGCCGCCGATCGCGCGCCGCGCGAATTGCTGCCGCTGATCGACGCCACCAACCAGGTGATGTCGCGGCTGGCGCACCTGCTCGCCGACCAGAAGCGCTTCGTGCGCGACACCGCCCACCAGCTGCGCACGCCGCTGGCGGTGCTGCGCACGCAGCTGCAGTCGGCGCAGCGCGGCGACGTGGCCGCGGCGCAGGCGCTGCAGGAAATGAGTGGCACCGTCGAACGCGCCACCCAGCTGGCCAACCAGATGCTGGCGCTGGCCAAGGTGGAGCAGCTGCGCCTGCAGGGCGAGGCGCCGGTGGTCGACTGGGCCGAGATCGTGCGCGCGGTGGCGCTGGACCTGGCACCGCTGATCGCTGAAGCGCAACTCGACTTCGACATCCTCACCCAGCCTGCGCCGGTGCGCGCACACGAATGGGCGCTGCGCGAGCTGACGCGCAACCTGCTGCACAACGCCATCAAGCACAGCGCCGCGGCCGGCCGGCTGGGCGTGCGCCTGGAGCGCGATGCTCGGCAGGCCACGCTGCGCATCAGCGACAGCGGCCCCGGCATTGCGGCCGAGCTGCGCCAGCGCCTGTTCCAGCCCTTCGCCAGCGGCGACCCGCGCAGCGGCTCGGGCCTGGGCCTGGCCATCTGCCACGAGATCGTCGGCACGCTCGACGGCGAGATCCGCCTGGACAACCGCACCGAGGGCGGGCTGGACGCCATCGTCGGCCTGCCGCTGGCCGACAATGGCGGCCATGAGTGAGGGCAGCGAGCGCATGCGCCTGGACAAGTGGCTGTGGGCGGCGCGTTTCTACAAGACCCGCGCCACCGCGGTGGACTTCATCGACAAGGGGCGCGTGCAGGTCAACGGGCAGAACGCCAAGCGCTCGCGCGAACTGCGCGTCGGCGACCTCGTGACGCTGCGCCAGGGGGAGCGCGGCGAGATCGTGCGCGAAGTGCAGGTGCTGGGCCTGAGCCAGGTGCGCGGCCCGGCACCGGTGGCCCAACAGCTCTATGCCGAGACGCCGGCCAGCCTGACCGCGCGCGAGGCCGCGGCCAAGGCGCGGGCCTACCAGGTCGAGCCGGCGCATGCCATCACCCAGGGCCGGCCGACCAAGCGCGACCGGCGCGAGCTGGTCGACTGGCAGCGCTGGAGCGCCTCGGCCGACGACGCCTGAGCGTGGCAAAAAGCGCGCAATAACCCTCTTGAAGACCGGAGATTCGTTCCCATCTGTCTGGGAATTTCCTCAGTCCCGCCCATGAACCCGAACGACGACCTACCCCAGAACCCGGCCCCGGAGGCCGAAGCCGATCCGCCCACGTCCGCCGAGCCTAGTGCCGAGCAGCGCTTGGCCGAGCTCGAAGCCAAACATGCCTCGGTCTCCGACGCCTACCTGCGCGCCAAGGCCGAGGCCGAGAACACCCGCCGCCGCGCCGAGGAAGAGATGTCCAAGGCACGCAAGTTCGCGGTCGAGGGCTTTGCCGAGAGCCTGCTGCCGGTGTGCGACAGCATGGAAGCGGCCATCGCAGTGCCCGACGCCACGCCGCAGCAGATGCTCGAAGGCGTGCATGCCACGCTGCGCCAGTTGCTGGCCGCGCTGGAGCGCAACAAGGTGCTGCCCATCAACCCACCGGTGGGCACCAAGTTCGACCCGCACCAGCACCAGGCCATCAGCATGGTGCCGGCTGAGGCAGAGGCCAATACCGTGGTCTCGGTGCTGCAGAAGGGCTACCTGATCGCCGACCGCGTGCTGCGCCCGGCGCTGGTCATGGTGGCCGCGCCCAAGTAAGGCGCCCCGGGCTTGAAAGCCCGCAAGTTATCCACAACTCCAAGACATCCAGATTCCATCCTCAGGAGCCACACAAAATGGGAAAGATCATCGGCATCGACCTCGGCACCACGAACTCGTGCGTGTCGGTCATGGAAGGCAATGCCACCAAGGTCATCGAGAACAGTGAAGGCGCGCGCACCACGCCCTCGATCGTCGCCTACCAGGAAGACGGCGAGGTGCTGGTCGGCGCCAGCGCCAAGCGCCAGGCCGTCACCAACCCGAAGAACACGGTCTATGCGGTCAAGCGCCTGATCGGCCGCAAGTTCACCGAAAAGGAAGTGCAGAAGGACATCGACCTGATGCCCTACAAGATCGTGGCCGCCGACAACGGCGATGCCTGGGTCGAGATCCGCGGCAAGAAGCTCGCGCCGCCGCAGGTCAGCGCCGAGATCCTGCGCAAGATGAAGAAGACCGCCGAGGACTACCTGGGCGAGGAAGTGACCGAGGCGGTGATCACCGTGCCGGCCTACTTCAACGACAGCCAGCGCCAGGCCACCAAGGACGCCGGCCGCATCGCCGGGCTGGACGTCAAGCGCATCATCAACGAGCCGACTGCAGCGGCCCTGGCCTTCGGCCTGGACAAGCACGGCAAGGGCGACCGCAAGATCGCGGTCTACGACCTGGGCGGCGGCACCTTCGACATCAGCATCATCGAGATCGCCGATGTCGATGGCGAGATGCAGTTCGAGGTGCTGTCGACCAACGGCGACACCTTCCTGGGCGGCGAGGACTTCGACCAGCGCGTCATCGACTACATCGTCACCGAGTTCAAGAAGGAACAGGGCGTCGACCTGACCAAGGACGTGCT
>CAYUPF010000252.1:0-5558 GCA_964446545.1 uncultured Rubrivivax sp. | reverse complement strand
AGCGGCGGAGCCTCCCGCACTCAGTACTGCAGCCGCGCGTAGAAGGTCTTCTGCGCCGCCTCGCGCGCCTGCCCCAGCGTGTGGATGCCCGCCGCCTGCAGCAGCGGCAGCAGCTTCAGGAAGATCTCGGCCGTGACCATCGCATCGCCCAGCGCCGTGTGGCGACCGAGCACGTCGACGCCCAGCCGTTCGGCGATGGCTTCCAGGCCATGCGATTCCTGGTGCGGATGCACGGCGGCCGACAGCAGCAGCGTGTCCAGCACCGGCTGCTCGAAGCGCACGCCCGTCTGCGCTTCCTTGAGTTGCAGGAAGCGCATGTCGAAGGCGGCGTTGTGCGCCACCAGCACCGTGTCCTGCGCAAAGCTGTGGAAGGCCGGCAGCACGGCGTCGATGGTCGGCTGGCCCTTCACCATCTCCGGCCGGATGCCGTGGATCGGGATGCCGGCCGCGGGAATGCCGCGCTGCGGGTCGACCAGTTGCTCGAAACATTCCTGCCGCAGCAGCCGGCCGCCGACGATGCGCGTCGCGCCGATCTGGATGATCTCGTCGCCTTGCGACGGGTCGAGGCCGGTGGTCTCGGTGTCGAACACGGTGTAGGCCAGTTCGGCCAGAGGCCGCTCGTCCAGCGCGCGGGTCGATTCCGAGGCCTGGAACAGGTCGAAGTCGTAGTACTCGGGCCGGCTGTCGCCGTGCACGAAGGCGGCGGGATCGAGCGGCTGCTGCGCGCCGGCCAGCGGCAGCAGGAAGCGGAAGAAGGTCTGGTGGCGCACGCGCTCGCGCTCGAACCAGAACTCGCCGCCGTGGCGCTGCACCACGTCGCGCACGCTCAGCGGGCTGGACTCGGTGCCGGCCTTCATCGGCTCGCCCTCCCAGTTGAGCACGGTCTCGGTGCTCATCGACGGGCCGGTCCACACCAGGTCGAGGTGCGCGCGCTGCCCGGCCGAGGCCAGGCGCAATTCGACCATCTTGATGTCGTACTCGTCGGCCAGCCGCGACGCCAGGCTGGCCAGCGCCAGCAGCAGCGAGAAGCTGTCCACCTGCAGCCACAGCGCGGCGTCGACCTCGCCGGCGCGAGCGCGTTGCCCGGGCAGCATTTCAATACGGCGCAGCGCGGCCGACACCAGGTCGGCGCCGAGCATGTCCTCCAGCGGCCAGCGCGTGCTCAGGTCCTGCGTGCTGCGCGCCGCCAGGTCCTGGATGCGCCCGCTCATCGCGCGCGCCTCGTCGCGGATCACCGCCTGGAAGCGCTCGCGCATCGCCATGTCCATGTCTGCGTCGTCCAGCATCTCCACCGCCGCCTGCAGGTTGCCCAGCGAGGCGCGACTGCCTTCGGTGAAGGCGTGCAACAGTTGATCGCGCGCCGAGTCGTCCTCGAACTGGCGCGTGATGTTGTCCAGCATCAGCACGAAGCCGTGCATCGCGGCGTTGCCGGGCGCGGTGTCGCGCACCGGCGTCATCACCGCGCGCAGCAGCTGCCCGGCCGACGTGGTGGTGACGAACTGCGCCGTCGGCCGCGCCTCGGCGCGCGCCAGTCGCGCTTCGATCTTCTCCAGCGCATGCGCCACCAGCTTGCGCTCGAACACGGCGTAGATCGAGCGGCCCAGGCCGATCAGCTCGGCCCCGCCGGCCAGCGCGGGCGCGGCCGACAGCGCGCGGAACTGCGCGCGCGCCTGCTGGTTGTAGAGCAGGATGCGCCCGTCCAGGTTGCACACCACCACGCTCTGCGTCAGCTCGGACATCAGCGCCGCCAGCCGGCTGCGCTCCTGGTCGATGTGGCGGCTGGCCTGGGCCACCTGCTGCGCCATGTCGTCGCGTGCTTCAGTGCGCTGCTGCACCAGCTGGTTGAGGCTGTGCGCCAGGCCCTGCAGCGCGGCGCTGCCGGCCGGCGCGATCGGGTGCGGCAGATCGCCGTCCACCCGCACCTGCGCTTGTTCCAGCAGCCGCGCTGCAGCCGCCGCGTGCCGCTGGTACAGCAGGTGCGCGCCCCAGGCGCCCAGCGCCCACAGGCCCAGGCCGACCAGCATCAGCACCATGCCGCTGTGGTCGAGCGCCGCGTCCAGCACCTGGCGCTGCGGCTCGTCCAGCGTGGCCCGGAAGGCGGCGCCACCGCCCAGCGCGAACAGCATGAGCAGCAGCCCCGGTGCCAGCAGCGCCGCCGCCAGGTGCTTGTCGAACTTTTTCAAGGCGCCGCGTCCAGCATCTGCGCCACCTTGGCCGCCAGCTCCTTGGTGGAGAAGGGCTTGGTCATGTAGGCGTCGGCACCCACGCCCAGGCCCTTGTCGACATCGGTGTCGCGGCCCTTGGCGGTGAGCATCAGCACCAGCGTGTCCTTGATCTGCTCGTCGGCACGCAGCTCCTGGCAGACCTCGTGGCCGCTCTTCTTCGGCATCATCACGTCCAGCAGCACCAGGCGCGGGCGCTCGCGGCGCAGCGTGTCCAGCGCCTGCTGGCCGTCGCGCGCGATCAGCACCTCGTAGCCGGCGCGCTTCATCAGGTATTCGAGCGAGATGACGATGTTGGGCTCGTCGTCGGCGATCAGCACCTTGTGCGTCATTGCTTGTCTCCTGCCTCGTTGGCATGCCAAGGTAGCGTGAAGCAGAAGCACGCACCTTGTGTCGTGTCATCGCGCACCCACATGCGCCCGCCGAAATGTTCCACGATCTGGCGGCTGATGGGCAAGCCCAGCCCGGTGCCCTGCGGCCGGTGCGCACCGTCGCCGCCCTGGTGGAACTTCTCGAAGATCAGCGCGCGCTGTTCGGGCGGCACGCCGGGGCCGTTGTCCTGCACCGACACGGTCACGCCCGCGGCATCGGCCGTCAGCTGCAGCACGATGCGACCGCTGCCCTGCGGCACGAACTTGGCGGCGTTGGACAGCAGGTTCAGCAGCACCTGCATCAGCCGGTCGGCATCGGCGCGCAGCGGCTGCAGCGCCTGCGGCACCTGCAGCTCGATGCACGCGCCGCGCTCGCGCAGCATCGGCTCGGTGGTCTGCACCGCCTGCGTCAGCAGCGCACGCAGGTCGATGTCGCTGTTGTGCCATTCGGCATGGCCGGACTCGATCTTCGCCATGTCGAGCACCTGGTTCACCAGCCGGCTCAGGCGTTCGGTCTCGGCGACGACGATGCCCAGGAACTGCTGGCGCTGCTGCGCCGGCATCTGCTCGTCGTCGACCATGACCTCGGCCAGCGCACGGATCGAGGTCAGCGGCGTGCGCAGCTCGTGCGTCACCGAGGACATGAAGTCGTCCTTCAGCCGGTCCAGGCTCTTCAGCTGCTCGTTGGCGTGCTTCAGCTCGGTGGTCACCTGCTCCAGCTCGTGCGAATAGGCGCGCAGCTGCGAGGCCTCGTCGAGGATGCGCATGACGTCGTCGAGGGCCAGCGATTCCTCCTGCACCACCGACGCCACCATGACGCGCGCCGAGGCGCTGCCAATGGCGCCGGCCAGCTGCGTTTCGACGAACTGCACCAGCGCGGCATCGCCCTGCAACTGATCGATGTGCGCCACGCGCTGGCGCCGCGCGTAGTCCTCGAACAGCTCGGTGGCGCGGCGCGTGCCCAGGAAGCGGCCGAGCAGCGGCCGCAGGTCGGCGATGCGCGCCCGGCCGCGCCAGAACACCGGGCCGGTGCTGGCGGTACGCTGGAAGACATCGACGAAGAGCAGCGCCTGGCTGGTCTCGCGCGCCGAGGGCGCGCGCCACAGCGACACCGCCACGTACAGGCCGGCATTGGCGAGCAGGCTCCAGAACAGCGAGTGCGTCAGGTAGTCCAGCCCCTGCAGACCGAACAGTGCCTCCGGTCGCAGCAGCTCGAGGCCGAAGGCACCGTGCGCCAGCCAGTCGTGGCCCAGCCAGCCCGACTTGGCGAAGGAGGGCAGCAGCAGCGTGTAGAGCCACAGCGCGAAGCCGGCCAGCAGCCCGGCCAGCGCGCCGGCGCGCGTGCCGCCCTTCCAGTAGATGCCGCCGAGCATCGCCGGCGCGAACTGCGCCACCGCGGCAAAGCTGATCAGCCCGATGCCCACCAGCGCATAGGCCTCGCCGGCCAACCGGTAGTACAGGTAGCCGAGCAGCAGGATGGCGACGATGGCGGCGCGGCGGATGCCGAGCAGGAAGCCGGTCAGGTCGCTGCCGGCCGCCACCTGGAAGCGCCGCGTGCGCAGCAGCAGCGGCATCACCAGGTCGTTGCAGACCATCGTCGACACCGCGATGGCCTCGACGATGACCATGCCGGTGGCCGCCGACAGCCCGCCGACGAAGGCCAGCAGCGCCAGCCATTCGTGCCCCGCGGCCAGCGGCAGCGTCAGCACGAAGCCCTCGGCATTGGCGCCGGCGCCGAAGCTCAAGCGCCCGGCCAGCGCGATCGGCAGCACGAACAGGTTGATCAGCAGCAGGTACAGCGGGAACACCCAGGCGGCGCGCTTCAGGTGGTGCTCGGCCACGTTCTCCACCACCATCACCTGGAACTGCCTTGGCAGGAAGATCACCGACAGCGCCGACAGCATCGTCAGCGCGAACCACTGCTCGTAGGCGAAGGCCTGGCCCTGGCCGAGCGTGAGCAGCCGCGCGAGTTCCGGCACCGCCCGTGCCCGGGCGAAGAGGTCGCCCAGGCCCTCGAACAGGCCCCACACGACGAAGGCACCCACCGCCAGGAAGGCCAGCAGCTTGACCAGCGACTCGAAGGCGATGGCCGCGACCATGCCTTCGTGGCGTTCGGCGCTGTCGAGGTGGCGCGCGCCGAAGACGATGGTGAAGCCGGCCAGCGCCAGCGCGACGTAGAAGGTGCCGTCCGCCCACCAGGCGGCGGACGCGACGACCGTGCTGCCGGCCGGCGTGGTCATCAGCGCATAGGCCACCGCGATGCCCTTGAGCTGCAGCGCGATGTAGGGCACCAGGCCGACCACGGTGATCAGCGTCACCAGCCCGGCGAGCGTGGGGCTCTTGCCGTAGCGGCTGGCGATGAAGTCGGCGATCGAGGTGATGCGGTAGGCGCGCGCGATGCGGATCATCTTGCGCAGCAGCATCCACGCCAGGATCATCGCCAGCATCGGCCCCAGGTAGATCGGCAGGAACCACACGCCGCCTTCTGCCGCGCGTCCGACGCTGCCGAAGTAGGTCCAGGCGCTGCAGTACACCGCCATCGACAGCGCGTAGACCCAGGGGTTGCCGATGACCGAGCGGCCGGCGGCGGCGCGCCGGTCGCCGAAGCTGGCCACCGCGAACAGCAGCGACAGGTAGGCGAAGGCCACGCCGACCACCAGCGGCGCGGCGACCATCTACGGCTCCGCGCCGCGGCCCTCGACGATGGCCGCCAGCAGCACGATCAACAAGGCCCACAGCGCGAACAGCGCCGCCGGGAACAGCGGCACGCCGAGGAACAGCGCCTCGCGGTCCCACAGCGCCAGCAGCGGAAAGTTGAGCAGCACCAGGCCGGCGAAGAACAGCGCCAGCAACCGTTGCGTGCGCAGGCTTTCGAGCATCGCGCTTGTCTCCCGTTCTTGCGCCTCGGCTGCGGCCGGGCCCCCGTGGGGAACATTCTCTCCCCAGGGCTGACCGGGGTCTGACG
>CAYUPF010000251.1:2692-5558 GCA_964446545.1 uncultured Rubrivivax sp. | reverse complement strand
GCTTCGTCGACCTGATGCTCGACGCGCCGCTGCGGGTGCGGCACGCCGCGCAACGCCGGCGCAACGGTGGACTGAGCTACCGTTTGCTCCGGCGTTTCGGCCGTGTCTCGCCGGCCGGAACCGAGCCGAACTACCACCGCCGGTTGTTCCACTCCCCTGCAGTCCTCTTGCTCGCTTGCGGGTCCTGATACCTGGCCCGGCCACCCATGGTGCCACCCGTCACCGGCCGTCCAAATTCGATGACGCCGAACTCGAATGGCAATAGCGTGGGTGCCTCTGTGGCCAGCGGTCAGCGGCAGGAATTGGCCGTATGGAGAGCTCCACACAATGGCCAGGTCCTTTCCGCGCCGGATGCAAGTTGCGAGTCGGCTTACCGCCGTATTGCCGACATCGGAACCTGAGGCCGCGACCGCTCACAATGGGTCGAAAGGGCACTATGAACGTCGGCTGCGCGGACATGGTCGGTCGGCCCCCCTGGGGATCAGGCCTGTCGGCGAGACGTCGAAGCGACCCGTCGCCGCCACCAAAGTTCTGATCGGGCGCCGCGCGTGGGAAGTCGCTACGGGCTACGCCCTGCGCGTCTTCCCACGCGCGATCAACACGACACCAAGGAGGTCAACGAACCAGGCCAAGAACTACACTTAAATCGGCGCCGACAGACCAGGGTCTTGAGCACCTTCAGCCATGGCGTGCTGCCCTGCGCACGAGTGAACTTCGGACGCCAGAAGCTGTCGAGTTCAAGTTGCTGTCACAACCATGTCGTCCACGTGATGGCTCCTCAACGTCGTCGCCTGCGCGTCCGATCCACGCTCGACCGCACGCACTGCGCCGTCGCTTCCGCGGCCACGGCGGCGAAGAAGGTGCGCACCAGGTCGAAGGCGTGAGCGGCCGCCGGCGCGCGCGTGCGGCCGGCCCGTTCGATGATGCCGAGCGTGAGCTCCAGCTCGAGCGCCGGCTTGACGTCGAGCCTGGCCACGCTGCGCTCGCGCAGCGCCGACACCACGGCGACGTCGGTCGACGGCACGATCGCGTCGCCCGTGTTCAGCAGCGCCAGCACCGTCGCCACATCGTTGGTGCTGGCCGCGAAGTGCTCGTCCAGCGGCAGCGTCAGGCCGTACAGATCCGCCAGCCGGCGCATGATGGCCTCGTCGGCATAGCCCGACAGGATCAGCGGGTAGCGCGCCAGGTCGTCGAAGACGAGGCCCGGCCGCCCGGCCAGCGCATGGTCCAGGCGCGCGTACCAGGCGAAGCTGCAGCGGTGCAGCGGCTCGGCAACGAGCTCGCGGTCCTGCGCCGCGACCCGGACGTCGCCGACGAAGAAGTCCAGCCGCTCGCGGCGCAGCGCGTCGGCCAGCAGGTCGGTGCTCTGCACCAGCGTCTTCACGCGCAAGCCCGGCGCCGCCGCGAGCAGCTGCCGCAGCATCGGCGCGAGCAGCGTCAACGCGATCGACGAACCCATGCCGAAGGCCAGCGTGCCGGACTGGCCGGCGCGCATCAAGCCCAGCATGCGGGCGCCCTCGCGCTCGTCGAACACGATGCGCCGCGCACGTTCGGCGTAGGCCAGCGCGAAGGGGGTGGGACGCAGACGGCGATCCTGCCGGTCGAACAGCGGCACGCGCAGTTCGTCCTCCAGCGCGCGCAGGCTGCGCGACAAGGCCGGCGGACTCAGGTGCACCGTTTCGGCCGCGGCGGCCAGCGAGCCCAGGTCCAGCACGGCGAGGAAGTGGCGCAGCTGGCGGGTGTTCATCGGTTCAGCGTGTGACTTGCAGTTATCGCAACATGATCCTACGGAAGTTGCACTTTACGCAACCGATACCGATTCCTAGACTGCCGGTCATCGACTCCCCTGCGCCCGTCACGCCGATGTCCACCCCTCGTCTTTCCCGCCCGCTGGTGGCGATCGCCGCCGACCGCATCGAGCGCCACGGCCACGCCAGCCACGCGGTGCTGCACGGCTACGTGGATGCCGTCGCCCGGGTGGCCGGCGCGCTGCCGCTGGCGCTGCCGGCCGCGCCGGATGCACTGGACGCCGACAGCCTGATCGAGACCATCGACGGCCTGCTGCTGACCGGCAGCCCGTCGAACGTCGCGCCGCAGCGCTACGGCGCCGGCGCGCCGCCTGCCGGCACGCTGCTCGACCCCGAGCGCGATGCCACCGTGCTGGGCCTGCTGCCTCGGCTGATCGCCGCGGGCGTGCCGGTCCTGGGCGTGTGCCGCGGCTTCCAGGAACTGAACGTCGCGTACGGAGGCACGCTCGACAGCGCAGTGCACGAGCGTCCCGGCGCGCTCGACCACCGCGAGGGCGACCACGACCGCCCGGTGCAGCGCTGGTACGACGACAGCCATCCGGTCGACATCGCCCCCGGCGGCCTGCTGGCGCAATGGGCGAGCGCGCCGCGCGTCGCCGTCAATTCGCTACACCAGCAGGGCGTGGCCCGGCTCGGCCGCGGCCTGCGCGTCGAAGCGACCGCGCCCGACGGCCTGGTCGAGGCCTTCTCGGTCGAGCAGGCGCCGGCGTTCGCGCTCGCGCTGCAGTGGCACCCCGAGATGCGCACCCACGACTGCCCGCTGGCGCAGGCCATCTTTGCCGCCTTCGGCGCCGCCTGCCAGCTGCGTCGGGCCCAGCGTCTGGGCCAGGCCGCGGCTACCGGCGCCTGAAGCCCTCACACCTCAACTCTCCCGGAGACCCGCACCATGACCCACACGTTCCCCCGTATTTCGCGCCGCGCGGCGCTGCTCGCCGCGTTGCTGCTGGCCGCCGGCGCGGCCAGTGCGCAAAGCGCTTCCTCCAAGCCGCTGACGCTGGTCGTCCCCTACCCGGCGGGCGGGTTGTCCGACGCCGTGGCGCGGGCGCTGGAGCGGCCGC
>CAYUPF010000251.1:0-2592 GCA_964446545.1 uncultured Rubrivivax sp. | reverse complement strand
CCCTACCCGGCGGGCGGGTTGTCCGACGCCGTGGCGCGGGCGCTGGAGCGGCCGCTGGGCAAGGCGCTGGGCCAGATGGTGATCGTCGAGAACATCGGCGGCGTGGGCGGTGCGATCGCCGCGCAGAAGATGCTGGCCGCGCCGGCCGACGGCGGCATGATCTACCAGGGCTCGCCCAACGAGCTGATCCTCACGCCGATGGCGCTGCAGGCGGTCAAGTACAAGTCGGAGGACTTCCGCCTGCTGCAGATCGTCGGTTCGGCACCGATGGCCCTGGTCGCGCGCAAGGACCTGCCGGCCGACAACATCGACGAGTTCGTCGCGCTGGCCCGCAAGGCCGCGGCCGAGGGCAAGCCGCTGACCTACGGCAGCGTCGGCGTGGGTTCGCTGTACCACGTGCTGGGCGAGCACTTCGCGCAGCAGACCGATGCCCGCATGGTGCACGTGCCTTACAGGGGCGGGGCGCCGCTTGGGCAGGACCTGGCCGGCGGCGTGCTCGACGTGTCGTTCATCACCGTGGGTGCGCAGCAGGTGGCGCTGGCCGAGCAGGGTCGCGTCAAGATCCTGGGCACGCTGGCGCCGGCCGGCACGGTCGAGGCACCGTTCCTAAATCGCTATCCGAGCATCAACGACGGCAAGTCGGTCAAGAACTTCAGCTACAACCTCTGGACCGGCTTGTTCATTCCGAAGAGCACGCCCGAGCCGGTGGCGCAGGCGCTGAGCAAGGCCCTGGCCACCGCGATGGTCGACCCCGAAGTCCTCAAGCAGTTCGAGGCGATCGGCAACGTGCCGGCGGCGCCGATGTCGCTGGCCGAGGCGGCGCGCGAATACGAGGCGCAGACCGCCCGCTATCGCAACATCGCCAAGTCGATCAAGCTGACGGCGCAGTGAGGCGCCGCGCCAACGACCACCACCGACGGACCGCAACCTCGCCGGAGCAACGATGAACGACACCGATGTCCTGGGCCTGTTCAGCCCAACCTATGCCGTGGCGCGCAGCAAGTTCCTGCGCTCTGCCGCGGCCCGCGGCCTGGCTGTCGACAGCCGGGTGCTCGACCTGCCGGGCGCCGAGGGCGAGACGCTGGCCATCGACGTCGTGCTCGACGGCCCCGCCGACGCCTCGCGGCTGCTGCTCGTGCTGAGCGGCGTGCACGGCGTCGAGGGCTTCTGCGGCTCGGCCATCCAGACCGGCCTGCTCGGGCTGGGCGCCGTGGCGCTGGCGGACACCGCGGTGCTGCACGTGCACGCGCTCAACCCCTACGGCTTCTCGCATCTGCGGCGGGTGACGCAGGAGAACGTGGACCTGAACCGCAATTTCGTCGACTTCGAGCGTGCGCTGCCGGCGAACCCCGGCTATGCCGAGATCCACGACGCGCTGCTGCCGCCGCAGTGGCCGCCCGCTCCCGAGGCCGAGGCCGCACTGGCCGCGTACCGCGAACGCCACGGCGCGCGCGGGCTGCAGCGCGCGATCGGCCTGGGCCAGCATGCATTCGCCGACGGCATGTTCTTCGGCGGCCGCGCGCCGACCTGGAGCCACCGCGCCTTCCGCCAGATCCTGCGCGACTACACGCCGCGGGTGCGCCAGCTGGCGTCGATCGACATCCATACCGGGCTGGGACCTTATGGCGTCGGCGAGCGCATCTTTGCCAGCTTCGACCCGGCCTTGCTGCCACGCGCGCAGCGCTGGTGGGGCGAGCTGACCTCGGTGCACGACGGCAGCTCGACCAGCATCCCGCTGACCGGCCCGATCCAGACCGCGCTGGCCCAGGCCTGCCCGCAAATCCCGCACATCGGCATCTGTCTCGAATACGGCACCTGGCCGAACGAGCGTGTGATGCCCGCGCTGCGCGCCGAGCATTGGCTGCATCGCCGCGGTAGTGCCGACGCCGTACAGGCCGCTGCGATCCGGCGCGCGCTGAAGGACGCGTTCTATCCCGAGGAGGATGACTGGAAGCGCCGCGTCTGGCAGCAGGGCGTCCAGGCCTGCCAGCAGGCACTGTTAGGGCTGCAGGAGCCGGCCGAGGCGGCCGCAAATGTGGTCTGAGTGCGGCGACCAGCCACGCCGCTGCCGACTACGGAGCGACCGCGATTCGAAAGTCGAGAACTGGCCGAAAGACGGACTTGGTGGAAAGCCGCAATGCAGCGCAGTCCCCAACCCTTTTGAAGAGTAGTCCTTCGTTTCATGCAGCGCCGGTCAGCAATCCCACCCCCGCAATTCCGGGGAATGAACACCTCGGTGATCCCCATAGCCACGAGCAAGCTGCTGCCGAAAACTGTGCATCACGTCTCGACCTCGTGGTGCCTGGTCTGTTCGTCGAGGCTGGTGAGATTGGTTCTGGGCCCTTCCGGGAACGCGGGTGTCGCCGGCACGTTGTGCAAGACGAGCAACTCGATCGCGTAGTCAGTGTCAGGTTTGCGACGCACCGGCTCGCATGCGCGTGGCTTCTGCTGCATGTGAGCGAAAGTGAACAGTGGTAAGGTCGTGCGGTGCGGCCCCACAGGGATATTCCATTTTGGAGTAAGAAACGCCCACAAGTTAGTGGGCGCTTTCGAAGAGAACCTCATGAAATATGGCGGAGTGGACGGGACTCG
>CAYUPF010000250.1:0-5676 GCA_964446545.1 uncultured Rubrivivax sp. | reverse complement strand
GCCGGAGTTGCCCGGGTTGATGGCCGCGTCGGTCTGGATGAAGTTCTCGAAGGTGGACAGGCCGAGGCGGTTGCGTCCGAGCGCGCTGACGATGCCGGAGGTCACGGTCTGGCCGACGTTGAAGGGGTTGCCGATGGCCAGCACCACGTCGCCGACCTGCAGCGCGCGCATGTCGCCCAGCGTGATGACCGGCAGATCCTGCAGCTTGATCTGCAGCAGCGCCAGGTCGGTTTCCGGGTCGGTGCCCACCAGCAGCGCGCGCGTCTGGCGGCCGTCGGCCAGCTGCACCTCGATGTCGCTGGCGCCTTCGACGACATGGTTGTTGGTGAGCAGGTAGCCGTCGGGCGAGACGATCACGCCGGAGCCCAGGCCCAACTGTTGCGGCCGCGGATTGCGACCGTTGCCGAAGAAGTAGCGGAACCATGGGTCCTCGCTCTGCGCGCGCGGCCGCGTCGCCTTGCTGGCGATGATGCTGACCACCGCCGGTGCGGCACGCCGGGCGGCCTGGCTGTAGCTGGTCGGACGGCTGGGCGCAGGTGCCGGCGCGGCCACGATGGCCGGCGGCGGCTCCGGTGCCGGTACGGCCGCCACCGGCGCGGGCGGCGGGGCGAGCGCGTCGGGCCGCAGCGCCGCCACCACGAACCACAGCGCCAGCGCGATCGTCACCGTCTGGGCGAACAGGAGCCAGAGCTTGCGCAGCATGGCCGGGATTATCGGCGCCGGCTCACAATGGCGCATGGACACCCGGCCGCTGTTGCTGACGATGGGCGATGCCTGCGGCATCGGCCCAGAGATCCTGCTCAAGGCCGTGGCCGAGGGCGCCGCCGCGCAGTGCCTGGTGATCGGCGACCCGTGCGTGCTGAGCCGCGCTGCCGCCGTGCTCGGGCTGACATTGCCGCTGGCGCGGATCGACGCGCCCGCCGACTTGGCGGCGGTGCCGCCCGGTGCGCTGGCTGTGCTCTGCCCGCCGGGGCTGCCCGCCGGCCTGGCGGAGCTGCCCTGGGGCCGGGTGGATGCGCGCTGCGGCGCCGCAGCCGCGGCCTGCATCGAGACCGCGGCCAAGCTGCTGCTGGCCGGCGAGGCGGCCGCGATGGTCACGGCGCCGCTGCACAAGGAGGCGCTGGCGGCCGCCGGCATTCACCACCCCGGCCACACCGAGATGCTGCAGGCGCTGGCCACGCCACTCGGAGGCGCGGCGCCGCCAGTGCGCATGATGCTGGCCAACGACGAGCTGCGCGTGGTGCTGGTCAGCATCCACGTCGCGCTGCGCCGCGCCGTCGAGCTGGTCAGCTTCGACTCGGTGCTGCAGACGATTCGCATCGCCCATGAGGCGGCAGCCGCCTGGGGCCAGCCGCGGCCGCGCATCGCCGTGGCCGGGCTCAACCCGCATGCCGGCGAGGGCGGCCTGTTCGGCGACGAGGAACAGCGCTTCATCGCGCCGGCGGTGCGCTCGGCGCGGCAGCTGGGCATAGCCGCCAGCGGCCCCTATGCGCCCGACACGGTGTTCATGCGCGCACGCCACGCCGGCGGCCACCCCGGCGAGTTCGATCTGGTCATCGCGATGACGCACGACCACGGGCTGATCCCGGTCAAGTACCTGGGCGTGGAACAGGGCGTCAACGTCACGCTGGGCCTGCCCTTCGTGCGCACCAGTCCGGACCACGGCACCGCCTTCGACATTGCCGGCACGGGCCGCGCCGACGCCTCCAGCCTGAAGGCAGCGATCCGCATGGCGCGGCGGCTGAGCGCGCGATCGTAGGTTCAGGCCGTGGCGCTGCCGCCCAGCGCCGCCAGCTGGCGGCGCGCACGCGCGGTGGCGCGTTCGATCAGGTAGCCGTTCTCGAAGGCGCGCAGCCGGCCGGTCTCGCACAGCCGCACCAGCATGCGGTGCGTCATCGAGATCGTCTTCTTGTGGCGCCCGCCGTGTGTGAAGACGAAGAAGCTGCGCCCCGGGCTGACATGGTTCAGCCGCACCTTCTGCCACTTGTCGTCCAGGTGCATCTGGTAGGCGAAGCCGATCTGCACGTGATCGGCCAGCGACTTGCCGCTGGCCGGCTCGGAGGCCGCCTCCATCTTGGGCAGCCCGGCGATCTCCAGATCGCTGTCCACCGGCTCGGGTTCGGCACTGAGGTCGATGTCGATCTTGCCGTCCCAGTCGACCGCGGCCTCGTCCACCAGGCCGATGCGCTGCGCCTCCTCGGGCGAGAAGCGCAGTTCGATGACCTCGTCGCGCAGCACCGGGATGTTGGCCTGCGGCGGCGGCAGCTCCGAGGCATCGGGCATGGCCTCGCCGAGCACGTTGTCGGCCTGTCGCGCCAGCAGGTTGTAGTCCAGTGTGCGCAGCGCCTGGCCTTTCAGCGATTCGGCGTGCGCCGGCAGCAGCAGGCCGAAGAAGGTCTTCTTCGCCGACTCGGGCCAGCCGATCAGGTCCATGCCCTCGTTGAGCTCCTTCATCAGCGTGGGCAGCTGCATCAGAAAGGCCTTGCGCTGTTCCGGCAGGCCCTTGGGCTGCACGCTCATGATCAGCTCGCGCGCCGCATGGCGCAGCCGCTTGACGCGCGCGCTGTCGTCGCCGTCCAGGCGCGCCGCGCGCATCAGCGCCTGGCTCCACACCTGGCTGATGAAGTCGCGGATGAAGTCGGCCACCGGCAGCGGCTTCAGCAGTGCCTGCAGCTGCTGCGTGTAGCGCTGCTGCAGCCGCAGGTCGGTTTCCTTCTCGGCCAGCAGCGCGGCGGCACCGGAGCCGTCCTGCACCTCGCGCTGCGACTGCTCGACGATGAAGTTCTCGAGCACCGACAGCTTCTGCTCGTAGACCTCGATCTGGTCGAAGTCGCCCTCGACGATCTCCTGCACCAGCTCGCGCACCAGCGTCAGGAAGCGCTGGCCCGATTCGGAATCGAAGTCCTCGAAAGCACTGCCCAGCGAAGCGATGCGGTTGACGAAGCGCCGCACCGGGTGCTTGCGCGACGAGAAGAAGCTCGGGTCGCCGAGTGCGGCGCGCAACACGGGCAGCTGCAGCCGGGCGATCTGGCGTGCCATCTGCGGCGGCACCTTCGGATCGGACAGGATCTGGTCGAACAGGCTGCCGATGACGTCGATCACCATGTGATCGAGCGAGCCGTTGGCGGCGTCGCGCAGCGCCTCGCGGTGCGCGCGGATCAGGTTCGGCGCCACCGGCACGCCGCCAGGCTCGAACGCGGCCGGTCTCGAACGGCCATAGGCGGCATCCGCGGCAAAGCCCGAATCCTCGGCGCCAGGGCCCAGGTCGGTGAAGGCCAGGCGGCGGATCAGCGACATCAGGCCGGCGTCCACATGGCCGATCGGCGTGCCCTGCGTCGGCGCGCCCGGGCCGCGCCCGCCGCCGAAGTGAGCGCGTTCCGAGGGCCGGCCGGCGTCGCCGCGCCAGCCGCTGTGACGCGAATCACCGGCGCCCTGAGGCCCGTCGTCCAGACCGACGGGCCGGCTGCTGGTGTCGTAGCCCGAGCTGGTGCGGCCATAGCCGCTGCCGCGTTCGGAGCCGCGGAAGCTGGGCATCGCCGGCTTCAGCCCGGCGGCACGCATGTCGGCGACGATGGCGGCATAGGTTTCTGGCAAGGACGCCGCCAGCGAGCGGCCGAGTTCGGCGATCAGCACCTTGCGCTGGTCGGGGCGGTCGGTCACCTGGTCGACACTGCGGATCATGGCGTTGCCGATGACCTCGGGCCGCAACGGGTTGCGCGGCGCGTCGCCGATGCCCTGCAGCACCGAGCCGACGAAACCGTCGAGCTCGCGCTGCTCGGCTTCGCAGTCTTGAGCGATCTGCAGACCGAAGCGCTCGGCGCTGACCTGCACCTCCATCTCGTGGTTGTCGACCAGGCTCAGCGCATCCCAGCTGGTCTCGGACAGCGCCGACTGCGCGCTGTTGCGCGGCAGCACCTCGCGTTCGATGCGGCGGTCCAGCATTTCGTCGAAGCCGTTGCAGAACACGGTGAGCTTGCGGTTCAGCTCGAATTGCGCGCCCAGCAGCGCATCGCGCTGGAACACGTTGGCCGAGGCCAGTGCCGACACGCCGAGGCTGTCCACGGTGCGCTCCGCCGCTTGTCGTGCGGCCTGCTTGACGCGCCGGACGGCAACTTCGATGGCCGCAGGCAGACCTAAAGCGGGCGTCTGGTTCATGGGACGGATCAGTATGCGACATGCATCGGCCACCGATCCGTCGGCTCAAGGCCCGTGCGCGGGCCAAGCGTGCTATTTCCTCAATGCGTCACGAATCTCGCGCAGCAGTTGCACGTCCTCGGGCGTGGCCGGCGGCGGGGGCGGCGGCGCGGCGGCCCTGAGCTTGTTGATCTGCCGCACCATGATGAAGATGATGAAGGCCAGGATCAGGAAATTCAGTGCCACGGTGATGAAGCTGCCGTAGGCGAACACCGCGCCGCCCTTGCGCGCGTCGGCCAGGTTGGTCACCGTCTGCCCGGCCAGCGGTATGAAGTGGTTGTTGAAGTCCAGGCCACCGAGCACCAGGCCCACCAGCGGCATGATCAGATCGCTGACGATGGAATCGACGATGCGGCCGAAGGCCGCACCGATGATCACGCCCACGGCAAGGTCCATCACGTTGCCCTTGAGAGCAAACTCCTTGAACTCGGTCGCAAAACCCATGCTGTCGTTCCTCCTTGTTGCGCGCGGGTCCACCGTGGCCCGCGGCTGCGGCGCAGGCTAGCAGCCTCGGGCTGCGGGCGGAAGGCGCGGAACGCTCGGCTAGAATCCCAGGTTGACCCGGACATCGTCTTCAAGCAGAGGAAAGCATGAGTGAGGCCAAAGTCGATTCAGGTCGGCGTACCTGGATCGCCATAACCTGCGGGGCCGGCGCGGTCGGCGGCGCTGCGGTGGCTGTGCCCTTCGTCGCGAGCTTCGCGCCCTCCGAGCGCGCCAAGGCCGCCGGCGCACCGGTGCAGGCCGACATCAGTGCTCTGCGTCCCGGCGAGAAGATGACCGTCGAATGGCGCGGCAAGCCGGTGTGGATCGTGCGCCGCACCGAGGAGCAACTGGCCGCGCTGCCCAAGCTGGACGGACAGTTGGCCGACCCCTTCTCCAAGCGCAACCCCTCGGAACTGACGCCCGAGTACGCGCGCAACGTGCCGCGTTCGATCAAGCCCGAAGTGCTGGTCTGCGTGGGTATCTGCTCGCATCTGGGCTGCTCGCCGGTGGACCGCTTCACACCGGGCGCGCAGCCTTCGCTGCCGGACGACTGGGCGGGCGGCTTCCTCTGCCCCTGCCACGGCTCCACCTTCGACATGGCCGGGCGCGTGTTCAAGAACAAGCCCGCACCCGACAACCTCGAGGTGCCACGACACATGTATCTGTCCGACACGCTGCTGCTGATCGGCGAAGACAGCAAGGGCTGAGCGGCCCGCCGTTACCACAGGGATAGCCATGGCTGATTTCAAGGAAGCTCCGGCCGGTGCGTCGGCAATGACGCAGGCCACCGTCTGGCTGGAGAACCGGTTCCCGACCGCGTTCATCGAATACAAGAAGCACATGTCGGAGTACTACGCTCCGAAGAACTTCAACGTCTGGTACTTCTTCGGCTCGCTGGCGATGCTGGTGCTGGTGATCCAGATCGTCACCGGCATCTTCCTGACGATGCACTACAAGCCCGACGCGGCCAAGGCCTTCGAGTCGGTCGAGTACATCATG
>CAYUPF010000249.1:0-5719 GCA_964446545.1 uncultured Rubrivivax sp. | reverse complement strand
TCGCGCTTGCGCACGAAGTCGTTGCGCCGCTTGCGCTCGACCATCGCCTTGAGTTCCGACTTCTCGAGGTCGAGTTCGCGCGTCTCATCCTGGCGGGTGCCGAGGTCGGCCCAGTCCGTGGCCGGGTTGGCCACGAAGCGCACGACCCTGCGGAAGAAGCTTTCGCCGTCCTTGTTGTCCGCCATCAAATCGCCTGATGCGGTGGGCGCTCAGTCACCGAACATCTTCTGCTTCATCTCGCGCCGCTGCTGGGCTTCGAGCGACAGCGTGGCCGTCGGCCGCGCCAGCAGGCGTGCCAAGCCGATGGGCTCGCCGGTCTCGTCGCAGTAGCCGTAGTCGCCGGATTCGACGCGCGCCAACGACTGGCCGATCTTCTTCAGCAGCTTGCGCTCGCGGTCGCGGGTGCGCAGTTCCAGCGCGTGTTCTTCCTCGATGGTGGCGCGGTCGGCCGGGTCGGGAACGATCGAGGTGTCCTCGCGCAGGTGTTCGGTGGTTTCGCCGGCATTGGACAGCAGATCGTCCTTCTGCGCCTGCAGCCGAAGGCGGAAGAACTCGCGCTGCTTCTCGTTCATGTATTCGCTGTCCGGCATGGCCAGCAACTCGGCTTCGCTCAGGTCGCTGGCCGCCTTGGTCTTCCAGGCGTTGGCCAACTTCGGGTCGGGTTTGGCCAGGGGCTTGTAAACGTCGGGTTGTTCGTCGTGGCCGCGCACCGGCGCTCGTGCCGGCGCAAAACGGTCGGTGAAGCGGTTGGTGATCGGCGCCGGAGCCGGCTCGGGATGGGCCTGCGCTCGGGAGGAGCGCGGCTTGGCCGGCGGCGGTGCGGCGACGGATTGCGCGGGCACGACCTTGGCAGGGACCTTCTTTGCGGGGGTCGCGGCGCTCTTGGCCAGCGTCTTGTTCACTTGGGGGCTCCTTGCCGGGAATCTCGGGGCGCGCGGATTGTAGCCACCGGGCAGCCACCACAGCAGCGAGCGTCGGCAGGGCCCCGGCGGGCGGGCGCACCGCGTCGTGAAATGCTGCTCAAGAGACGCATTGCTCCAGGCCCTGCAGCAGGATTTCCCTGGGCAGATCGATGCCGATGAAGACCATCTTGCTGCTTTTCTTCTCGCCCGGCGCCCATTTGGGGCCGAGGTCGCTGCCCATCAGCTGGTGCACGCCCTGGAAGATGACCTTGCGCTCGCTGCCCTGCATGTGCAGCACGCCCTTGTAGCGCAGCATCTTCGGGCCGTAAACCTGCACGATCGCGCCCAAAAAGTCCTCCAGCTTGGCCGGGTTCAGCGGTCGGTCGGCATGGAAGACGAAGGACTTGACGTCGTCGTCGTGGTGATGGTGGTGCGGGTGGTCGCAGTGCTCGCCATGTTCGTGCGCATGGTCGTGATCGTGGTGCTCGTGCCCGCCGTCGGCCTTGAGGAACTCCGGGTCGATGTCCAGCTTGGCATTGAGGTTGAAGCCGCGCAGGTCGAAGACCTCGGCGATCGGCACCTCGCCGAAGTGCACCTGGCGCTGCGGCGCGCGCGGGTTCATGTGCTTCAGCCGGTGCACCAGCGCCTCGATCTCGCCTTCAGCCACCAGATCGGTCTTGCTGATGAAGATCTGGTCGGCAAAGCCCACCTGGCGGCGCGCCTCCTGGCGCGTGTCGAGCTGGCCGTCGGCATGCTTGGCATCCACCAGCGTCAGGATCGAATCCAGCAGGTACACCTCGGCGATCTCGTCGTCCATGAAGAAGGTCTGCGCCACCGGGCCGGGGTCGGCCAGGCCGGTGGTCTCGATGACCACGCGCTCGAAATCGAGCTCGCCCTTGCGCTTCTTCTCGGCCAGATCGGACAAGGTGGTGCGCAGGTCCTCGCGGATCGAGCAGCACACGCAGCCGTTGTTCAGCTGGATGATCTGCTCGCGGCTGTCCTGCACCAGGATGTCGTTGTCGATGTTCTCCGAGCCGAACTCGTTCTCGATGACGGCGATCTTCTGCCCATGCGATTCGCTGAGCACGCGCTTGAGCAAGGTGGTCTTGCCGGCGCCGAGGAAGCCGGTGAGGATGGTCGCGGGAATCAGGCCTTGGGACATGGTGCTGCCTCGATGGAGTCGCCCTGAAGGGTAACGGACACAGATGCGGCCATTGTGTCCAAGTTCAAGCCCGAGCGCTGCTGCGGTATTCTTCGCGCTGCGCCACTTCGCCACCCCCAAGTTGTCAGACCCACAGCCATCGCGGCACCCGCGTCCCACCGAGGACAAGCGCTCCCTGTTCGACCGGCTGGTCGAATTCATCTCGCCGGGCCCCGATTCGCGGGCGGAACTGATGGCCACGCTGGCCGACGCCGAACAGCGCGAGCTGATCGAGCCCGAGTCGCGGCAGATGCTCGAAGGCGTGCTGCGCATGGCCGACATGAGCGCCGGCGACGTGATGGTGGCCGCACCGCGCATGGATCTGCTGGACATCGACGCGCCCTATGACGAACTGCTGGCCGTGGTGATCGAGACCGCGCACTCGCGCTTCCCGGTCTACGACGGGCGGCGCGACAACATCATCGGCATCCTGATGGCCAAGGACCTGCTGAAGCTGCAGCGCGCGCCCGAGCTGAACCTGCGCACCTTGCTCCGTCCGGCGGTTTTCGTGCCCGAATCGAAGCGGCTGAACGAGCTGCTGCGCGACTTCCGCTCCAACCGCAACCACCTGGCCATCGTCATCGACGAGTTCGGCCAGACCGCCGGGCTGATCACCATCGAGGATGTGCTGGAAGAAATCGTCGGCGAGATCGAGGACGAGTTCGACGACCACGACGAAGAAAGTGGCGTCTACACGCTGGCCGACGGCACGCACCGCGTGGCCGGCGACACCTCCATCGCCTCGGTCAACGACGCCTTCGGCCTGCAGCTGCCCGACACCGATTTCGAGACCATCGGCGGGCTGGTCGCGCACGAGCTCGGCCGCGTGCCGCGGCGCGGCGAGACGGTCGAACTCGGCGGCCTGCGCTTTTCGGTGATGCTGGCGCGCGGCGGCGCGGTGCGCTGGTTCCGCGTGGCACGGGTGTCCGAGTCGCCGAGCGACGCCGATTGAACGCCCGCGCGGCGGCGCTGCCGCAGGCACTGGCCGCCGCGGCCCTGGGCGCGCTGCAGACCCTGGCTTTCGTGCACACCTCGCTGTGGTGGCTGTCGTTGCTGTGCATGGCCGCTCTGGCGGCGCGGGTCTGGCAGGCGGCGCCCGGGCGCGCTGCACTGCTGGGCTGGGCCTACGGCAGTACCTGGCTGGGCGCGGGTGTGTGGTGGCTGTTCATCAGCCTGCATCGCTATGGCGGCCTGCCGGCCTGGCTGGCGGTGCTGGCGGTGGCTCTGCTTTGCATGGGGCTGGCGCTGTACCTGGCGCTGGCCATGGCGCTGTTCGCCCGCGCGCGAAGCGGCCGGTCGGCGCTGGACGTGGCGCTGTTCGCCGCGCTGTGGCTGCTGGCCGAGCTGGCGCGCACGGTGATCTTCACCGGCTTTCCCTGGCTGGCCAGCGGCTATGCGCAGATCGATGGACCGCTGGTCGCCTGGGCGCCGTGGGTGGGCGTCAGCGGCGTCGGCGCGCTGGCCGCGCTGCTGGCCGCGCTGCTGGCGCTGGCCTGGCATCGGCGCTCAATGCTGGCGCTGGGTTTGGCGCTGTTGCTACCGGCGCTGTCGGGGCTGGTCGGCACGCGCGAGTTCAGCACGCCCAGCGGCGAGCTGAGCGTCAGCCTGCTGCAGGGCAACGTGCCGCAGGACCAGAAGTTCTCGATGGAGCACGTGCCGCAGGCGCTGGCTTGGCTGGCGCATGCCGCGGGCCAGGCGCGCGGCCAGCTGGTGGTGGCGCCTGAAACCGCGGTGCCGCTGCTGCCGGAGCAACTGGCCGAGCTGGTGCCCGAGTACTGGCCGGCGCTGCGCGCGCGCTTCGAGGGCGGCAGCCAGGCTGCGCTGATCGGCGTGCCGCTGGGCGACTACGCCAGCGGCTACACCAATTCGGTGATCGGCCTGTCGGCCGCCAGCCGCGGCGCCCAGCCCTACCGCTACGACAAGGTGCATCTGGTGCCTTTCGGCGAATTCATCCCCACGGGCTTTCGCTGGTTCACGGAGCTGATGAACATCCCGCTCGGCGACTTCGCGCGCGGGCCGTTGAATGCGCCGTCCTTCGTTGTCGGCAGCGAGCGCATCGCACCGAACATCTGCTACGAGGATCTGTTCGGCGCCGAGCTGGCGCAGCGCTTCATCGACCCGGCGCTGGCGCCGACCATCTTTGCCAACCTCAGCAACATCGGCTGGTTCGGCGACACCATCGCGGTCGACCAGCATCTGCACATCTCGCGCATGCGCTCGCTGGAATTCCAGCGCCCGATGCTGCGCGCCACCAACACCGGCGCCACGGCGATCGTCGACCACCGTGGCCAGGTGCAGGCGCAGCTGCCGCCCTTCACCCAGGGCGTGCTCGAAGGCCGCGTGCAGGGGCGCAAAGGGCTGACGCCCTTTGCCTGGTGGAGCGCGCGCTTCGGTTTGTGGCCCTGGCTGCTGCTGGCCGGCCTGGCGCTCGGCTTGAGCTTCAGCGTCCGACGCGCACCAGCGTCCCCGGGCGCGCCGCGCTGAGCTGGCCGTCGCGCTGCACGCATTGACCAGCCACCCAGGTGCCGAGATAACCTTCCCCTCGCTGCAGGAAGCGGCGGCCGCCGGCCGGCAGGTCACGCACCAGTTCCGGGTGGCCGACGCTCAGGCGCTGCGGGTCGATCAGGTTCAGGTCGGCGCGCTGGCCCGGCGCGATCACGCCGCGGTCCTGCAGCCCCAGGTAGCGCGCGTTGCGGCTTGTCAGCATCTCCACCGCGCGCTCCAGGCCGAGGCGCTCCTTGGCGCGGTCGCGCACCCAGTGCGTGAGCATGAAGGTGCTGAAGCTGGCATCGCACACCGTGCCGACGTGCGCGCCCGAATCGCTCAGCGCGAACAGCGCGCGCGGGTGCTCCAGCATGCGCCGCACCACGTCGAGGCTGCCGTCGTTGTAGTTGAAGATCGGGAAGTAGATCAGGTTGCTGCCCGAGCCTTCGGCCAGGTAGTCGTACAGCACCTCCAGCGCGCTGACGCCGCGCTGGCGTGCCTGCACCAGGAAACTCTTGCGCACGTCGGGCTCGTAGTCGGGCACCGGCTGCTGTGCCGTGCACAGCGGGAACATGCGGCCGCTGATGAGTTCGATGCGCGCCAGCAGGATGTCGACCAGCGGCGGCACCGGCGTGCCGTCGCCGGCCAGAGGCTCCGACTTCTGCGACAGGATCAGCGCCTTGCGCGCCGGCTCGCGCATCGCTGCCGCGCGCTGCGCCAGCGGCAGTGCGGCAATCTCCTTGTAGCCGGCAAAGCCGATGAAGGGGTGGAAGCTGGCATCCAGCCCGTTGATGACGCCGATGCCGCGCGCCGCGGTCTGCAGGTACAGCGGCAGGCCCGCGGCGACGCCGGCCTCGACACGCGCCTGCACCTGCTTCCACTGCTCGCCGCCGGGGTCGCGCTGCAGCCAGGTCATCGACAGCGGCCGGCCGCTGGCGCGTGCCAGCTGCTCGACCAGGTCGAATTCGGCATCGAAGCGCTGCGGCCCGCGCATCAGGTCGAAATCGCTGACCACCTGCACCACGCCGTGTTGCAGCCCGTCGAAGGCGGCGACGATGCCGGTGAGTTCGGCGGCGTCGGCCTCGCAGGCGGGCGTGTCCTTGCCCGAGGCGGTGCGGTGGTTGTCGCTGCG
>CAYUPF010000248.1:0-5749 GCA_964446545.1 uncultured Rubrivivax sp. | reverse complement strand
TCCATCGGGTCCGGCTCGGCGAACTGCCAGTGCTCGATCTGGTTGACCGCCACGCCGCCGACGCGCACGCTGCCCTTTTCGCCGAGGATGGTGATCGAGCCTTCCAGGTTCTTCGGCCAGGTGAGCATGGTGACGTTGACCGAGCCCATCGCGCCGTTGCGCCACTTCAGCGCGGCCACGCCGGTGTCCTCGACCTCGATGTTGCGCGCCAGCGTGCCGGTGTAGGCCATCACGCTTTCCACCGGGCCGATCAGCCAGTCGAGCAGGTCGACATAGTGGCTGGCCTGGTTCATGAACGCGCCGCCGTCGAATTCCCAGGTGCCGCGCCAGTCGGCGCTGTCGTAGTAGCTCTGCGGCCGCGACCAGAAGACATTGACGCTGACCATGTAGATGCGGCCGAAGCGCCCCTGGCTCACCGCCTGCTTCAGCAACTGCAGCGTGCGGTTGCGGCGGTTCTGCTTGACGACGAACAGGCGCACCCCCGCGTCGTCGCAGGCACGCACCATCGCCAGGCCATCGCTCCAGCGCGTGGCCATCGGCTTTTCGGTCATCGCGTCGATGCCGGCGGCGGCGATCTCGATCACCTGCTGCGGATGCAGCCCGCTGGGCGTGGCCAGCACCACGCAGTCGGGCCGGCTGCCGGCCAGCAAGGCCGTCAGCGACTCGAAGCCGGGTGCCTGCGTGGCCTGCGCTGCGTTGTGCAGGGCCACCGCGTCGGTGTCGCACACCGCCACCATCTCGGCCTGGTCGGCGTGGCGGCGCACCGCCTCGATATGGCTTTGTGCGATGCGGCCACAGCCGACCAGGGCAAAGCGCAGCTTGCGGTCGGTGATGGGGGCGCGTTGGATGTGCATGGGGGGCGCGGCGGCCGGCTTCAAATTATCACCGACGCCCTTTCCGGCGCAGTGCGGCACCCTGGAGGGGCGCGAACGAATGCCTAGAATCCCGGGCTCCACCTTGCCGCGCTTCCCATGACTTCCAGAGCCCCCGCCGACAGCGCCGCGCCCGCCGCGGACCCGAACCAGCTGGTCGCCGAGCGGCGCGAGAAGCTGGCCGCGCTGCGCAAGCAGGGCGTGCCCTTCCCCAACGACTTCAAGCCGCGCCACCACGCGGCCGACCTGCACCACCGCTACGGCCATCTGCCGAACGAGGAGCTTGAGCCGCAGGCCATCCAGGTGTCGGTGGCCGGGCGCATGATGCTCAAGCGGGTGATGGGCAAGGCCTGCTTCGCCACACTGCAGGACGGCTCCTTCGGCGACACGCATGGCCGCATCCAGCTGTACGTCACGCAGGACCTGGTCGGGCCCGAGGCGCTGGCCGCCTTCAAGCATTGGGACCTGGGCGACATCCTCGGCTGCGAAGGCCTGCTCTTCCGCACCAAGACCGGCGAGCTGTCGATCAAGGCCACCTCGGTGCGGCTGCTGACGAAGAGCCTGCGCCCGCTGCCGGACAAGTTCCACGGCATGACCGACCAGGAGCAGAAGTACCGCCAGCGCTACGTCGATCTGATCACCGACGAGGCGGCGCGCGCGCGCTTCGTGGCGCGCAGCAAGGCCATCAGCTCGATCCGCAACTACATGGTCGAGCACGGCTTCCTGGAAGTGGAAACGCCGATGCTGCACCCGATCCCGGGCGGCGCCAATGCCAAGCCCTTCGTCACGCACCACAACGCGCTCGACCAGCAGATGTTCCTGCGCATCGCGCCCGAGCTGTACCTGAAGCGGCTGGTCGTCGGCGGTTTCGAGCGCGTGTTCGAGATCAACCGCAGCTTCCGCAACGAAGGCATCTCCGTCCGGCACAACCCGGAATTCACGATGATGGAGTTCTATGCGGCCTACTGGAACCATCACGACATGATGGATTTCACCGAGGCCGTGCTGCACCATGCGGCGCGCCAGGCCACCGGCTCGGCGCTGCTGAGCTACGGCGGCAAGCCCATCGACCTGGACACGCCCTTCAAGCGCTTGAACGTGCGCGAATCGCTGGTCGCCTATGCCGGCCTGAGCGAGGCCCAGACCACCGACGCGGCGCTGCTGCGCGCGCGCATCGAGGCCGCCGGCGAGACCGCGCACGCACACTGGGAGCTGCCCGAGCTGCAGTTCGGGCTGTTCGAAGCGGTGGTCGAGCAGCAGCTGTGGCAGCCGACCTTCATCGTCGACTACCCGGTGGAAGTGTCGCCGCTGGCACGCGCCTCGGATACCGACCCGGCCATCACCGAGCGCTTCGAGCTGTTCATCGCCGGGCGCGAGGTGGCCAACGGCTTCTCGGAACTGAACGATGCCGAGGACCAGGCGGCGCGTTTCCTGGGCCAGGCTGCCAACAAAGAGGCCGGCGACGAGGAAGCGATGTACTACGACGCCGACTTCATCCGCGCGCTGGAATACGGCATGCCACCGACGGCGGGCTGCGGCATCGGGCTGGACCGGCTGGTGATGCTGCTCACCGATGCGGCCAGCATCCGCGACGTGCTGTTGTTTCCGGCGCTGCGCCGCGAAGGCTGAGCCGCGCATGGCAGCCCCACGCATCGACTCGCTGGCGCTGATCGAGACGCAGCTGTGGCAGGAACTGCAGGCCGCGGCGCAGCAGCGCGAGCACGAGTGGCGCACGATGGTGCTGGCCACCATCGAGGGCGACGAGGCGCAGGCGCGCTCGGTGCTGCTGCGCGAGGTGGATGCGGCGGCGCGCGAGCTGATCTTCTTCACCGACGCACGTTCGGCCAAGGTGGCACAGATGAAGCGGCAGCCGATCGGCACGCTGCTGTGCTGGTCGAGCCGCATCGGCTGGCAGCTGCGGCTGCGCGTCGATCTGCAGGTGCAGAGCTCGGGCCTGAAGGTGTCGTCGCGCTGGGCGCGGCTGAAGCTGACGCCGGCGGCGCAGGACTACCTGTCGCCGCTGCCGCCGGGCAGCCCGGTGGCCGAGCGCTACGAACCGGAGCGCGCCACGCGCAACCACTTTGCCATGGTTACGGCGCGCGTGCTGTCCGTCGACTGGCTGGAGCTGCATGCCGACGGCCACCGCCGCGCGCATTTCGGCGCGGGCGCGGCGCAGTGGCTGCAGCCCTGATCACTGGTGCTTGAAGACCGGCTTGCGCTTGTTGACGAAGGCGTCCATGCCTTCCTTCTGGTCTTCGGTGGCAAACAGCGAATGGAACAGCCGCCGCTCGTAGCTGACGCCGTCGGCCAGAGCGCCTTCGAAGGCGCGGTTGATGCATTCCTTGGCCATCATCAGGCTGGGCGCACTCAAGCCGCAGAGCGCCACGCCCACGGCCAGCGCCTCGGCCAGCAGCTTGTCGGCCGGCACCACGCGTGACACCAGGCCGGCGCGCTCGGCCTCGGCCGCGTCCATCATGCGTGCCGTCAGCACCAGGTCCATCGCCTTGGCCTTGCCCACCGCACGCGGCAGGCGCTGCGTGCCGCCGGCGCCGGGAATGATGCCGAGCTTGATCTCCGGCTGGCCGAACCTGGCCGAATCGGCGGCGATGACGATGTCGCACATCATCGCCAGCTCGCAGCCGCCGCCCAGCGCGAAGCCGGCCACCGCGGCGATCACCGGCTTGCGCACCTGGCGGATGGTTTCCCAGTTGCGCGTGATGAAGTCGCCCTTGTAGGCGTCCATGTAGGTCTTGGTCGCCATCGCGCCGATGTCGGCGCCGGCGGCGAAGGCCTTGTCGCTGCCGGTGATGACGATGCAGCCGATGCCGTCGTCGCGGTCGAAGCCGGCGAGCGCGGCGCCCAGCTCGTCCATCAGCGTGTCGTTCAGCGCGTTCAATTGCTGCGGGCGGTTCAGGCGGATCAGCGCGGTGCGGCGTGCGCCGTCACCATGCACTTCGGTCAGGAGGGTCTGGTAGCTCATGGCAGCCTTTCGTGAAACGGCGGCAACTATAAGGGCCGTGGTGCGAATTGCTCACGCCCCGGGGCCGCTGCGGCCGTTCACGGCCACACGCCGCGCGCTAAGCTCGTGCCTCGGTCCAGGGACGGCCCGCGAAGCGCCATCGACGCCGGCGGGATCTGCAACTTGCAACGAGCATGGCAACGATCTATAGAAAGACGGCCAAAGGCCATTCAGAGATCGAGACACGCGCCCATCGGCTCTCGCCCCGGCTGCGCAGTGCGCTGATCCTGATCGACGGCCGACGCAGCGACGACGAGGTGCGCAAGCTGATCCCGCAGCAAGCCGAAGAGACGCTGCAGCTGCTGGTCGAGCAGGGCTTCATCGAGATCATCGGCATCACGCAGGATGCGCCACGCGCGCCGCAGGCCGCGGCACGGCCGGCCGAAGCCGCGCCGCCGGCGGCCGCCGCGCCAAGCGCGCCCGCAGCGCCGCCGCGCGACTTCGCGACCACACGCACGCAGGCGGTGCGGTTGTTCACCGACATGGTCGGGCCGATGGCCGAGGCGCTGGCCCTGAAGATGGAGCGCGCCCGTTCGCCCGACGAACTGCGGCCCCTGGTGCAGACCGCACAGCGCATCATCGGCAATGCGCGCGGCGGCCAGGCCGCGGCCGACTACGGCACGCGCTTCCTGAATTAACGCGCGGCCGAGGCCGCCACGTCCGGCAGCGGCGCCTCCTGCGGCAGCGCCTCCTGTTGCGGCAAGCGGTCGATCATCAGGTCGATGTAGGTGGCTTCGTCCTGGCGGATCAGCAGCCGCACCGGCAGGTATTGCAGCGAGGGCGCGAACCAGGCGTCGGCCACCAGCTCGCGATTCGGCCGCAGCTCGCGGCGTGGCCGCAGGTGGAAGGTCTCCACCGGCCCGAAGGGCGTGTCCAGCATCACCTTCTCGACGACGTCGTAGGCCCAGCGGTCGACGTTGGTGGGCAGCGCCAGCGGCACCTCGATGCGCTGGCCGACCTGCAGCAGCTGCGGTTGCGTGGTGAACAGCCAGGTCAGCTGCACGAACTGGCTGGCCGCATCCTGCATGCCGTCCTCGCGCGGCAGCTGCTTGCCGTTGGGCAGCAGCACGCGCTCGCCGTCGAACAGGATGGTGCGCCGGCGCAGCTCGCGGAACAGCGAACGTGTCTCCTCGTCGTAGCGCTTGGGCGTCAGGCCGCGCTCGCTGAGTTCGCCGTCGCTGGTCATGCGCCGGCCGACCAGCGGCGCGATCTGCGCGCCCACCCACACGTCCAGATGCACCTGGTAGCGGTGGCCCACGCGCACCCATTCGACCAGGGCGCTGCCGACGACCTCGCCGCGGTAGTTGCCGCTGAGCTTGTAGCTCAGCCGTGTCGATGGCGGCCATTCGAAGGCCGTCGCGGACGAGGCCGCCGACGCCGCGGCCGCGGCCGCCACCGCCTCGGGCTGCGGCGCTTCGGGCGGCACCGGCTCCTCGATCAGCGCGGGCGGCGGCTCGGCCACCGGCAGTGGCGGCAGCTGCGCCGGCGCTTCTGCGACGCTGTCTTCGGCCGCGGGCGCCGACGCCGGCTCGGCGGGCGGCGGCACCGGCTTGGGCCGTGCCCTGGGTGCCTTGCGCGCCACCACCACGGGCGGTGGCGGCGGCGCGGCCGGCGCCAGCTCGCGCACGAAGGCCACCTCGATGCGCTTGGGCATGCGGTCGGCCGCGCCATCGCCGATGCGCGCCAGCGGCAGCATCTGGCCCAGCCACCAGTGCGCCAGGCTCACCGCCACCACCAGGCCCAGCACGGCCGCGCGGCGACGCGTGCGCAGCGCGTTCACACCCCCAGCCACTCCCGCCGCAGCGCCAGCGCCGCCGGCGCGGCCGCATCGGCCAGCTTCAGCTGCACGCTGGCGGCC
>CAYUPF010000247.1:0-5752 GCA_964446545.1 uncultured Rubrivivax sp. | reverse complement strand
GCCGCGGAAGGCTTCGTTGTGCGCGGGCAGCACCAGCACGTCGTCGCTCACCTGCGCCTTGATCTTGGCCAGCGAGGCCAGCCAGTCGGCCATCGGGTTCTCGTCGGGCTCGGTGGGGTGTACCGAGACGTTGGACGAGATGCGCGGCAGCACCTGGTCGCCGCTGATCAGCAGCTTCAGATCCGGGCAGTACAGGCAGGCGTGTTCGGGCGAATGGCCGGTGCCGACGATGACCCGCCAGTCGTGCTTGCCGATGCGCAGCAGCTCGCCGTCGACGATGCGCCGGTAGCTGTCGGGCAGCGCATGGATGCGCTTGCCGAAGTTGCCGAAGCGCGCGCGGTAGTTCTCGATGGCCGCGTCGCTCCAGCCGGCGCGGTGATAGAAGACGATGCCGTCGTCCGGCGCCTCGCGGCCGGTGTCGGCGGTGAGCACGCGGCAGTTCAGGTATTCCAGCCGCGTCATCCACAGCCGGCACTTGAACTTCTTCGTCAGCCAGCCGGCCATGCCCACGTGGTCGGGGTGCATGTGGGTGCAGAAGATGCGGCTGAGCTTCTTGCCGTCGGTGGCGCCGGCGAAGAGCTGGCGCCAGGCGGCCAGCGTTTCGTCGGTGCGCATGCCGGTATCGACGATGGCCCAGCCGTCGCCGTCCTCGATGCCCCAGATGTTGATGTGGTTCAGCATCATCGGCAGCGGCATGCGCATCCAGACCACGCCGGGTGCCACCTGCAGCGCCATGCCCGGCTCGGGCGGGTGCTCGAACGGGTACTCCAGCGTGGGCCGAGGCAGCCGGTCGCGCTCGCCCGCCAGTGCGGCGTCGGGGTTGGCGGGCGCGGCGGCTGTCGTCTTCATCGCGGGGCCATGCGGATGGCGCCGTCGATGCGCACCGACTCGCCGTTCATGTAGCCGGTGCTGACCATGAACTCGGCCAGCGCCGCGTACTCGTCGGGTTGGCCCAGGCGCTTGGGGAAGGGCACCGACGCGGCCAGCGCGTCCTTGACGTTGTCGGGCAGGCCGGCCAGCAGCGGGGTCTCGAAAATGCCCGGCAGGATGGTGTTGACGCGGATGCCTTCGCCCATCAGGTCGCGCGCGATCGGCAAGGTCATGCCGACGATGCCGGCCTTCGAGGCCGAGTATGAGGCCTGGCCGATCTGCCCGTCCTGCGCCGCCACCGACGCGGTGTTGACGATCGCGCCGCGCTCGCCGTGCTCCAGCGGCGGCAAGGTCAGCATGCCGGCGGCGCTCTTGGCGATGCAGCGGAAGGTGCCGACCAGGTTGATCTGGATGATGCGGTCGAAGTTCAGCGTCGGGAAGGCCTTGATCTCGCCGGTCTTCTTGTCGCGGCTGGCGGTCTTGATGGCGTTGCCGGTGCCGGCGCAGTTGATCAGGATGCGTTCCTGGCCGTTGGCGGCGCGCGCCTTCACGAAGGCGGCGTCGACCTGTTCTTCACTGGTCACGTCGACCTTGCAGAACACGCCGCCGATTTCCTTGGCCAGCGCTTCGCCAGCCTCGGCATTCAGATCGAACAGCGCCACCCTGACGCCGTGCTTGGCCAGGCGGCGCGCGGTGGCGGCGCCCAGGCCGGATGCGCCACCGGTGACGACGGCCGAGATGTCGGAAGAGAGTTTCATGGGTTCGCCTTTAGCTGTGAGTGTCACTTGCGCGACTGTTCATGGGTGCGCGCGGCGCGCTATGCTGCGCCTTCACATTCTGTGCCCGAAAAGAGCGGGACTCATCGCAAAGGAAACGCATCATGGCTGAAGCTTATATCGTCGCCGCCGCACGCACCGCCGGCGGCAAGCGTGGGGGGCGCGTCTCGGGTTGGCATCCGGTGGATCTGGCGGCGCAGGTGATCGACGCGCTCATCGACCGCAGCGGCGCCGATCCGGCATTGGTGGAAGACGTGATCATGGGCTGCGTGCTGCAGGCCGGCGAGCAGAGCGGCTGCATCGGCCGCATGGCCGCGCTGGCCTCGAAGCTGCCGCTGGAAGTGCCGGGCGTGACCATCGACCGGCAATGTGGGTCGTCTCAACAAGCCTTGCACTTCGCCGCGCAGGCGGTGATGTCGGGCACGATGGACTGCGTCATCGCGGCTGGCGTGGAAAGCATGAGCCGCATCCCGATGGCCAGCCTGGGCAAGATCTACAAGGAAGCCGGCTTGGGCCACTACATGAGCCTGGTGATCCGCCAGCGCTTCCCCGGCCCGGACTTCAGCCAGTTCATGGGCGCGGAGATGATCGCCGAGAAGCACAAACTGACGAAGGAGCAGCTTGACCGCTTTTCGCTGCTGAGCCACCAGCGTGCGCGGGCGGCCACGCTGGAGGGCGCGTTCAAGGCCGAGGTGCTGCCGATCGCGGTGCGCATGGCCGACGGGTCCGAGGTGCAGGAACAGCATGTCGCCGACGAAGGCATCCGCATGGAAGCCACGCTCGAAGGCATCGCCAGCGTGAAGACGCTGCGCGAGGGCGGCTACATCTCGGCCGCCAACGCCAGCCAGATCTGCGACGGCGCCTCCGGCGTGATGGTGGTCAACGACAAGGGCCTGAAGGCGCTGGGCGTCAAGCCGCTGGCGCGCATCCACCACATGACGGTGATCGGCGGCGACCCGGTGATCATGCTCGAAGCGCCGCTGCCCGCGACCACGCGCGCGCTGAAAAAGGCGGGCATGAAGATCGACGATATCGACCTGTTCGAGGTCAACGAAGCCTTCGCCTCGGTGCCGCTGGCCTGGCTGCAGCACACCGGTGCCGACCCGGCGCGGCTCAACGTCAACGGCGGCGCCATCGCGTTGGGTCATCCGCTGGGTGCCTCGGGCACCAAGCTGATGACGACGCTGGTGCACGCGCTGCACGCCAGGGGCAAGCGCTACGGGCTGCAGACCATGTGCGAAGGCGGCGGCCAGGCGAACGTGACCATCGTCGAGCGCCTGTAGGCCGGAAAGGAGCGACGCGATGATCCCCCGCAGGTTGTTCGGCCCCGAGCACGAGGAGTTCCGCGCGTCGTTCCGCAAGTTCCTGGAAAAGGAAGTCATCCCGCAGCACGAGGCCTGGGAAGAGCGCGGCTACGTCGACCGCGAGGTCTGGCAGAAGGCCGGGGCCAACGGCTTCCTTTGCCCCAGCATGCCCGAGCAATACGGCGGCGCCGGCGCCGACCGGCTGTACAGCATGGTGATGATGGAAGAGACGGCCAAGGCGCGCACCACGGGCCTGGGCTTTTCGCTGCATTCGGAGATCGTCGCGCCCTACATCTTCAAGTACGGCAGCGAGGCGCAGAAGACCAATTACCTGCCGCGCATGACGCGCGGCGAGATCATCGGCGCGATCGCGATGAGCGAACCCGGCGTCGGCTCCGACCTGCAGTCGGTGAAGACCAGCGCGGTCAAGGACGGCGAGGGCTACTACACCGTCAATGGCGCCAAGACCTTCATCACCAACGGCTGGAATGCCGACCTGGTGATCGTCGTGGCCAAGACCAACCCTGCCCTCGGCGCCAAGGGCACGAGCCTGCTGCTGGTGGAGCGCGGCATGCCCGGCTTCGAGCGCGGCAAGCGGCTGAAGAAGCTGGGGCTGAAGGCGCAGGACACCTCGGAGCTGTTCTTCGACAACGTCAAGGTGCCCGAAGCCAATCTGCTCGGCGCCGAAGGGCAGGGTTTCGTCTACCTGATGCAGGAGCTGCCCTGGGAGCGCATGCAGATCGCCATCGGCGCCGTGGCCTCGGCGCAGCAGGCGATCGAGGACACGATGGTCTACGTGCGCGAGCGCAAGGTCTTCGGCAATGCGGTGGCCAGCTTCCAGAACACGCGCTTCAAGCTGGCCGAGATGCAGTCGCAGCTGCAGATGGCGCGGGTTTTCGTCGACCATTGCATGAGCCTGCTGCTGGCCGGTGAGCTGGATGCACCCACCGCGTCGATGGCCAAGCTCAACTGCACCGACATGGCCGGCAAGGTCATCGACGAGTGCCTGCAGCTTCACGGCGGCTATGGCTTCATGTGGGAATACCCGATTGCCCGCGCCTATGCCGACACGCGCGTATCGCGCATCTACGGCGGCACCAACGAGATCATGAAAGAGGTGATCGCGCGCTCAATGGGACTCGGCAAGTAAAGCGCCGATGGAGCAGATCGATGGGCGCATGCCGGTGCTCGTCGGTTGCGGCGATGTCACCGACCTGGACACGCCGGCCGAGGCCGGCCGCTCGCCCTACGAGCTGATCGCGCAGGCGGTGCGGTTGGCGCTGCAGGACGCCGGCGCCGCCGGCATGGCCGAGGCCATCGACACGGTGGCGATGATCCGCAGCTTTGCCGACACCTCGCCGCGCTTCGCGACCCAGCTCGGCACGTCCGCCAATCCGCCGCGCAGCGTGGCGCAGCGCCTGGGGCTGAAGGCCTCGCGCCACATCTACAGCCACAGCGGCGGCAACATGCCGCAGCTCCTGCTGAACCAGTTTGCGGAAGAGATCGCGCGTGGCGAGATGCGCGCCGCGCTGCTGTGCGGCGGCGAGGCGCTGCGCACCCAGCATGGGTTGGAGCGCAGCGCTGCCACGGGTGTCTGGAACGAGGACCCGGGCGGCGCACCCGAGCTGATCGGCGACCCGCGCCGCGGCTGGAACGAGCATGAGGACCTGCACCGCATGCGCGCGGCGATCGTCATGTACCCGCTGATCGAGAACGCGATCCGCGGCGCACGCGGCCGCACGGTCGAAGCGCACCAACAGGCCATCGGCACGCTGATGGCGCGCTTTGCGGCGGTGGCCGCCGCCAACCCGCTGGCCACGCGGCGCGAGGGCTACACCGCCGAACAGCTGGTCACGGTGAACGAGCGCAACCGCTGGATCGGCTATCCCTATCCGCGTCTGATGAACGCCAACGCCTTCATCGACCAGTCGGCCGCCGTGGTGATGACCAACGTGGCCACCGCGCGCGAGCTCGGCATATCACGCGACAAGTGGGTGTTCCTGCACGGCTGCGCCGACGGGCACGACCACTGGTACGTCAGCGAGCGGCCGGACCTGCACGCCTCGCCCGCCATCCGCGCCGCGTCGCGCCAGGCGCTGGCCATGGCCGGCAAGACGCTGGATCAGATCGAGGTCTTCGACCTCTACAGCTGCTTCGCGTCGGCAGTGCAGATCGGCTGCCAGGAGATCGGCCTGGCCGAGGACGACCCGCGTGCGCTGACGATCACCGGAGGGCTGCCCTTCTTCGGCGGGCCGGGCAACAACTACGTGACACATTCGATCAGCGAGATGCTGCGCCGGCTGCGTGCGCGGCCCGGCGCCTTCGGCCTGGTCACGGCCAATGGCAACTACGTGACCAAACATTCCTTCGGCGTGTATTCGACCACTGCACCGGCCGGCCCGTGGCGGCGCGAGGCACCGTCACTGCTGCAGTCCCGCCTGGACGCATTGCCGAAGGCGCCGTTCACCGAGACGCCGCAGGGCGCGTCGACCGTCGAGACCTACACCGTGATGCACGGCAAGGCCGGCCCGGAGTTCGCGGTGGTCTTCGCACGCCTGAACGCCACCGGCCAGCGCTTCATCGCCAACCTGCCGGACGACCCGGCAGCGCTATGGGAGCTGCAGAATCGCGACAGCCTCGGCCGGACCGGGCAGGTGCATCGCGCCGCGGACGGCCGCAACCTCTTCATTCCCGACTGAGCACAACAAGGAGACAAGACGATGTACCCAGGCAAGTACGCCACCCAGCACCCCGACCGGCCGGCCTTCATCATGGCCAACACCGGCGAGACGGTGAGCTACC
>CAYUPF010000246.1:0-5786 GCA_964446545.1 uncultured Rubrivivax sp. | reverse complement strand
GCGATGCAGGTCGAGGGCTCCTTCGTCTACGGGTTGTCGGCGGCGCTGTTCGGCGAATGCACGTTGAAGGACGGGCGCATCGAGCAGAGCAACTTCGACAGCTATCCGGTGATGTTGCTCGCGCAGATGCCGAAGGTGGAGACGATCCTGATGCCCTCGGGCGGCTTCTGGGGCGGCGTCGGCGAGCCGACCATCGCGGTGGCCGCGCCGGCGGTACTGAATGCCATCTTCGCCGCCACCGGCATCCGCGTGCGCGAGCTGCCGCTGAAGAAGCACAGCCTGAAGAAGGCCTGATGCGACGATGCCTGCTGCCCTTGCTGCTCGCCGCCTGTGTGCTGCCGGCGCAGGCCTACGAGGTGGTCGGCGACGGCATCCCGCAACTGCTGAGCGCCACGCCCGGCGATGCGGCGCGCGGCCGCGCGATCGCTGCCAGCCGCACGGCCGGCCTGTGCCTGCTGTGCCACCGTGCGCCCATTCCCGAGGAGCGCTTCCAGGGCGACCTGGCCACCGACCTGGCGGGTGCCGGTTCACGCTGGAGCGAGGCGCAACTGCGGTTGCGGCTGGTGAATGCGCGGCGCCTGAATCCGGCGTCGATCATGCCGGCCTACTACCGCGTCGACGGCCTGCAGCATGTGGGCGAAGCCTGGCAGGGCCGCACGATCCTGTCGGCGCAGCAGATCGAGGACGTGGTGGCATGGCTGCGCACGCTGCGCGATTGAGAGCGCAATGAAGCGCCGCGCCCTGGTGATGGCCGCCGGCGTCGTGCTGCTGCTGCCGGCGCGCGCCACGCCCGAGGCGATGGCCGCCGCGATCCGCGACTTCAGCGGCGGCGCGCCGTTGCGCGAAGGCCGCGTGAAGCTCGATATCGCGCCGCTGGTCGACAACGGCAACACCGTGCCGGTGAGCCTGAGCGTGCCGGAGGTGCCGCCGCAGCAAGTGCTGGCGCTGGCGCTGTTCAACGAGCGCAACCCGAACCCCGAGGTGATCCGCGCCAGCTTCGGGCCGCGTGCCGGCGCACGCGTGCTGGCCACGCGCATGCGCCTGGCCACTTCGCAGGCGCTGGTCGCGGTGGCACGCCTGGCCGACGGCAGCTGCTGGTCGCAGCGTGTCGAGGTCGTGGTCACGCTGTCGGCCTGCCTGGAATAGCGGCGGCATGGCGCGCGCGCTCATCACCTTACCGGCCAGCGTGCGCCGCGGCGAAGTCTTCAGCGTGCGCGTGCTGCTGCAGCACCCGATGGAAAGCGGCTTTCGTGTCGGCGCCGACGGGCGCGTGCTGCCGCGCGACATCGTGCGCCGCTTCGTGTGCCGCTACGACGGTGAACCGGTGGTCGAGGCCGAGCTGTTCCCGGCGATCGCCGCCAACCCCTTCTTCGAGTTCAGCGTGCGCGCCGTGGACAGCGGCATGCTCGACTTCGCCTGGGAGGGCGACCACGGCTTCCAGCACCGCGAGCAGCGGCCGATCAGCGTCACATGAGGGCCGCGATGCTGGCGGCGCTCGTCGGCCTGTCGGTGGCGGCCCAGCCGCCGCCCGAAGGCCGCCGCTCCGGCTTCGACTTCATGGGCCCGGCGACGCAGGCGATGCAGCGCGACGATGCGCTGAACCCAGGCATGTTGTGGGTGCTGGACGGCGAGGCCGCGTGGTCGCAGCCGGCCGGCATCGGGCGGCGCTCCTGCGCCGGCTGCCACGGCGACGCGCGCCAGTCGATGCGGGGTGTTGCCGCGCGCTACCCGGCCTTCGACGAGGCATCGCAGCGCCCGATCGATCTGCGCCGGCGCATCGCGATCTGCCGGCAGAAACTGCAGCCCGGCGCGCTCTCGCCCGGCGACCACGCGCAGGCGCTGGCCCTGGAGGCCTACGTCGCCTTCCAGTCGCGCGGACTGCCGGTCAGTCCGCCGGTCGATCCGCGGCTCGAAGCGGCGCGCGAGCGCGGCCGGGCGCTCTATCACCAGCGCCTGGGCCAGCTCGACCTGGCCTGCAGCGACTGCCACGAGGCGATGGCCGGCCGGCGCCTGGGCGGCAGCCCGATCCCGCAGGCGCACCCGACCGGCTACCCGATCTACCGGCTGGAATGGCAGGGCCTGGGCTCGCTGCAGCGCCGGCTGCGCGCCTGCCTGAGCGGCGTGCGCGCCGAACCCTTCGCCTGGGGGGCGCCGCAGTGGGTCGAACTGGAGCTGTATCTCGCCTGGCGAGCGCGCGGCATGCCCGTGGAGACACCGGCGGTGCGGCCTTGAGTGTCCCGCCGCTTGGGTAGACTCGTGCCGGCACAGGGCCGGCGGACGGGGAACTTCATGGTTTCGGTATCGGGGTTGTCGGCTTGGCCGCGGCGGGTGGGCTGCGTGCTGCTGTGGCTGGCCTGGCTGGCGGCGTTGCCCCAGGCCTTGGCGCAGGCGCCCGAGGCCGCGTCGGCACCGACGCTGACGTCGCTGGCGGTGCAGGGCGGCGCGGTCGTGCAGCCGCCGGCCCGCATCGTGGTCATGAACCGCGAGGTCGTCACGCTGCGCGGCAGCCTGTTCGGTATCCCGGCCGCGGCGCGGGCGGACGAAGGCGAGGAGCGCATTCGCAGCGCACTGCGCCGCAGTGGCGAGTTGAAGGTGGAGACGACCCACGTCGCCGAAGGCGTGCTGGTGCGCATCGATGGCGCGCTGATGTTCGCGGTGACGCCGCAGGACAGCGAGGAGCGCACGCTCGCGGGCGCGCAGGCCAGCGCCGGCGCGGCGGCCGTGGCGCTGCAGCGGGTGATCGACGAGTCGCGCGAGTCGCGCGACCTCAGGTCGCTGCTGACCGCGGCACTGGTGACGCTGGGCGCCGGCGCGCTGATGTTGGGGCTGATGTGGCTGCTGCGCAGGACGCGCCGGCGCATCGAGGCCTGGCTGACGCGCAAGACCCTGGCGCATGCCGACCGGCTGCGTGTCGGCGGTGTCGAGCTGGTGCGGCGCGAGGGTTTGTTGCGCTTCGAAAAGGGCCTGCTGAACCTGGTCTTCTGGTCGCTGACCTTGCTGCTGGTCTACGAGTGGCTGAGCCTGTCGCTGGCGCAGTTCCCCTTCACCCGGCCCTGGAGCGAGCAGCTGAACGACTTCCTCTTCGGTCTACTCGGCCGTTTCGCGCTGGCCATCGTGCACGCGGTGCCGGACCTGGTCGCCGCCGCGCTGATCTTCTGGCTGGCCTGGCTGCTGACGCGCATGCTGCGCGGCTTCTTCGCCAAGGTGGCCGCCGGCCAGGTGGAGCTCGACTGGCTGGACGCCGACGTCGCGGTCACGACCTCGCGGCTGTGCGTGGCCGGGGTCTGGCTGTTCGCGGTGGCCATGGCCTATCCCTACCTGCCGGGGTCGGACACCGAAGCCTTCAAGGGCCTGTCGGTGCTGGTGGGCCTGATGATCTCGCTGGGCGCCTCCAACCTGGTCGGCCAGCTGGCCAGCGGGCTGATCCTGACCTACACGCGCACCTTCCACGCCGGTGAGTACGTGCGCATCGGTCAGGACGAGGGCACGATCGTGGGCCTGGGCACCTTCACCACGCGCATCCGCACCGGCATGGGCGAGGAGCTGACGATCTCCAACTCGCAGGTGCTGGGCGCGGTGACGCGCAACTATTCGCGCACCGTCAAGGGCCAGGGTTTCATCGTCGATACCACCGTGACCATCGGCTACGACACGCCGTGGCGTCAGGTGAACGCGCTGCTGGTCGAGGCGGCACGGCGCACGCCTGGCGTGCTCGCCGATCCGCCGCCGCATGTGTTCCAGGTCGCGCTGTCGGACTTCTATCCCGAGTACCGGCTGGTCTGCCAGGCCGTGCCCAGCTCGCCGCGGCCGCGCGCCGAAGTGATGAGCCTGCTGCACGCCAACGTGCAGGACGTGTTCAACGAGCACGGCGTACAGATCATGTCGCCACACTACCTGGGCGACCCGGCGACCGCGAAGCTCGTGCCGCGCGAGCAGTGGTATGCCGCGCCGGCCAAGCCCGAATGAAGGCCCGAATGAAGGTTGCCCGCGCGAACGGCTGCGATTAAACTGAATTCGCCCGCGGGGCAGCGGGCCATGATTCGACGGCAGCGCAAGGAGACACTTCATGAGCTTGAGACAAGCGGCCGACCAGTTGCTGCGCAACGCGGTTGGCGCAGGTCATGTACCTGGCGTCGTGGCCATGGCCACCAATCGCGAAGGCACGATCTACGAAGGCGCCTTCGGCGAGCGCGTGCTTGGCGGCGGGCAGGCGATGACCACCGACACCGTCGGCTGGATCGCCTCGATGACCAAGGCCATCACCTCGGTGGCGGCGGTGCAGTGCGTCGAGCGCGGCAAGCTGGTCCTGGACACGCCGGCCTCCGTCGTGGTGCCGGCCATTGCGGAGGCACAAGTGCTGACCGGCTTCGACGCCGCCGGCAACCCGCAGACGCGCCCGCCGAAGCGGCCGATCACGCTGCGCCACCTGCTGACGCACAGCGCCGGCTTCAGCTACGAGATCTGGAACACCGACATGCAGAAGGTGCAGGCGGCGCTGGGCATTCCCAGCGTCACCGAGTGCAAGAACAAGGCGCTGACGCTGCCGCTGCTGTTCGACCCGGGCGAGCGCTGGGAATACGGCATCAACATTGACTGGGCCGGCAAGATGGTCGAGGCGGTCAGCGGGCAGAAGCTCGGCGCCTACCTGAAGGCCAACCTGTTCGACCCGCTGGGCATGAACAGCACGGCGTTCCGCATCACGCCCGACATGCGCGGCCGGCTCGCCGGCACCCATCTGCGCGGTGCCGACGGCAAGCTCGCGCCGTTCCCGTTCGAGATTCCGCAGGAGCCGGAGTTCGAGATGGGCGGCGGCGGCCTGTACGGCACGGTCGGCGACTACCTGCGCTTCGTGCGCATGGTGCTCAATGGCGGCCAGCTCGGCGGCGAACGCGTGCTGACGCCGGAATCGGTGGCCTCGCTGGGCGTCAACCACATGGGCGACTGCCGCGTCTACCAGCTGAAGGCGGCGATACCGCTGACCGCCGACGCGGAGTTCTTCCCCGGCGTGCAGAAGAGTTGGAGCCTGGCCTTCCAGATCAACCACGAGCCGACGCCCACCGGCAGGCCGGCGGGCGGGCTGATGTGGGCGGGTCTGGCCAACTCGTTCTACTGGATCGACCCGGCCACCGGCATCGGCGGCGTGTACATGACACAGATGTTCCCGTTCGCCGACGGGGCGACCGTGGATACCTTCTACGGTTTCGAGAAGGCGGTGTACGACAGCCTGAAGTAATCAGTCGGGCACGACCGCAGTGACCTCGATCTCGACCTTGGCACGGTCCTCGATCAGCGCCGCCACCTGCACGGCGGTCATCGCCACGGCGAAGCTGCCGATGACGGCGCGGTAGATCGCGCCGATCTCGCGTGCCTCGTGCAGGTATTCGCGCTTGTCGGTGACATACCAGGTCATGCGCACGATGTGCTCGGGCTTGGCGCCGGCCTCGGCCAGCACCGCCACCACGTTGTGCAGCGCCTGGCGCACCTGGCCGGCCAGGTCGTCGGTGTGGAACTGGCCCTGGCCGTCCCAACCGATCATGCCGGCGACGTAGACCTGCCGGCCGCGCACGGCCACGCCATTGGCATAGCCCTTGGGTCTTGCCCAGCCGGGCGGTTGCAGAACTTGGGTCATGGCTCAGGCCTTGGCAGTGAAACGTTCGAGGGCGGCGCGCAGGTCGCCGGGGATGTCGATGGCGCGGTGCGTGTCGAGGCTGGTGAACACCAGCACCTGGCGCGCACGCATGCGTTGCTCGTCGCCGCTGCGGCAGCCGAGCTGCAGCGTCAGCGAC
>CAYUPF010000245.1:0-5814 GCA_964446545.1 uncultured Rubrivivax sp. | reverse complement strand
TGATGCGGCCCTTGGTGAAGAACACCTGCCGGCGGATCTGCGTGGCCTCGTCCCAACCCGCCGCGACGATGGCCGGCGTGATGAGCTTGACGCTGACATCGTCTTCGCTGAGTTCGCCGTCGGTCACGCGCGCTCCCTGGCTTACTTCAGCTCGCTGAAGTCCTCTTCCCAGAACTCCAGCGGTCCGCGCTCGCCGCGCGCGCGGCGTTCGTCCTCGGCCTGGCGCAGCTGCACGCGGCGGATCTTGCCGGAGATGGTCTTCGGCAGTTCGGCGAACTCGATGCGGCGCACGCGCTTGTAGGCGCTGAGTCGCCCGCGCAGGAAGCGCAGGATGTCCAGCGCGGTCTCGCGTGTCGCGGCCTGCCCGGGCTTGAGCACGACGAAAGCCTTGGGCACCGCCAGCTTGATCGCATCCGGGCTGGGCACCACCGCGGCTTCGGCCACCAAGGGGTGTTCGAGCAGCGCGCTTTCCAGCTCGAAGGGGCTGATGCGGTAGTCGCTGGCCTTGAACACGTCGTCGGCGCGGCCCACGTACCACAGGTAGCCGTCGGCGTCGCGCCGGGCGACGTCGCTGGTGCGGTAGTAGACGCCGCCCAGCGCGGCCTGCGTTTTCTCGGCGTCGCCGGCATAACCCGCCATCAGCCCTGTAGGTGCGGGCTGCAGCCTGACCGCGAGTTCGCCCTCGTCGCATTCGCGGTCGTCGCCATCGAGCAGCACCATGCCGTAGCCCGGCATCGGCTGGCCCATCGAGCCGGCGCGCACCGGCAGACCGGGCGGGTTGCCGACCATGCAGGTGCTTTCGGTCTGGCCGTAGCCGTCGCGCAGCGTCAGGCCCCAGCCGGCGCGCACGCGCTCGATGACCTCGGGGTTCAGCGGCTCGCCGGCGCCGATCACCTCGTTCAGCTTCACCGGCCACTTCGCCAGGTCTTCCAGGATCAGCACGCGCCACACCGTGGGCGGCGCGCACAGCGAGGTCACCCCGCAGCGCACCAGCGTGTCGAGCGTGAACCTGGCGTCGAAGCGCGCCTGGTTGAGCACGAAGATGGTCGCGCCGGCATTCCAGGGTGCGTAGAAGCTGCTCCACGCATGTTTGCCCCAGCCGGGAGAGCTGATGTTCAGGTGCACGTCGCCGGGGCGCAGGCCCAGCCAGTACATCGTCGTCAGGTGGCCCACCGGGTAGCTTTGCTGGGTGTGCAGCACCATCTTCGGCTGGGCGGTGGTGCCGCTGGTGAAGTACAGCAGCAGCGGGTCGTCGGCGCGCGTCGGGCCGTCGGGCACGAACTCGGCCGGCGCGGCATCGGCCAGCGCATAGTCGGTCCAGCCCGCGGCGCTGCCGCCGACGATGGTGCGCGTGTAGTCGCCCGGCACCTCGTCGAAGCGCGCCGCGCCGGCGGCATCGGCCACCACATGGCGCATCTGCCCGCGCATCACGCGGTCGGCCAGGTCGGCGGCCGACAGCAGCGTGGTCGCCGGGCTGACCACCGCGCCCAGCTTGATGGCGGCCAGCGTCAGCTCCCACAGCGGCACCACGTTGCCCAGCATCAGCAGCATGCGGTCGCCGCGCTTGACGCCGCGCGAGCGCAGCCAGTGGGCGACGCGGTTCGAACGCTCGGCCATCTGCGCGTAGCTGAGACGCGTTTCGCTGCCGTCCTCGTTGACGACCCACAGCGCGGCCGTGTGGTTGTCGCTCGCCAGCACGTCGAACCAGTCCAGCGCCCAGTTGAAGTGCTGCAGCTGCGGCCAGCGGAAGCCCGCGACCGCCGCGTCGTGCCGGCCGCGCTGCGCCAGCAGGAAGTCGCGGGCCTCGCGGAAGGCCTGGGTGGGCGAAGAGTTCATCGGTGTCGTCTCCTTGTCGCATCGGCCGAAGGCATGGCGCCCGGCCGCACAATTGTGTAGGCTTTGCGTCTGACCCGAACGGAGGCCGCGATGAAACCCGTATCCCAACTGCTCAAGGGCCGCGAAGGCACGCTCTGGCACGCGCGGCCCGACGACACCGTGTTCGAGGCGCTGCAGCTGTTGGCCGAGTACGAGGTCGGCGCGCTGATGGTCATGGACCAGGGCAAGCTGGTCGGCGTGCTGTCCGAACGCGACTACACGCGCAAGATCGCGCTGCAGGGCCGCAGCTCCAAGGACACGCGCGTCAAGGACATCATGACGCGCGACGTGCTCTACGTGACGCCCGACACCGGCACGCGCGAATGCATGTCGCTGATGAGCGACAAGAAGATCCGCCACCTGCCGGTGCTGGACGGCAGCACCGTGGTGGGCATGATCTCCATCCGCGACATCCTCGACGACATCATCGCCGACCACGAGGCGACGATCGAGCAGCTCGAGAACTACATCCGCTCGTAGCCCTGGCCATGTTCGGCGGCCGGGCGCCGGGTGCCGATCGTGTCCTTGCAGTTCAGCCGTTGTGATGTGACTGCTTTCATCCTCCGTGCAGGACCAGGCGGAGGACCAGTCCGACGGCGGCGCAGGCCGCCAGCAAGGGCATCACGCCCACCTTGAAGCGCAACAGCGCCAGCGCCGCGGCCAGGCCGATCAGCGCCGAAGGCCCGTCGAAGGGTCCGCCGAAGCCCTGCGGCCACAGCACGTGGTAGGCGAAGAACAGCGCCAGGTTCAGGATCACGCCGACCACCGCCGCGGTGATCGCCGACAGCGGCGCGGTGAAGCCCAGCTTGCCATGGGTCGATTCGACCAAAGGCCCGCCGGCGAGGATGAAGACGAAGGACGGCAGGAAAGTGAAGAAGGTGACCACGGTGGCCGCCAGCGCGCCGCCCAGCAACAGCGCGTCCGGCCCCAGCACCTGCTTGGCCCAGCCGCCGACGAAGCCGACGAAGGCCACCACCATGATCAGCGGGCCGGGCGTGGTTTCGCCGAGGGCCAGGCCGTCGATCATCTGCGCCGGGCCGAGCCATTGGTGGGTCTCCACCGCGCCCTGGTACAGATAGGGCAGCACCGCATAGGCGCCGCCAAAGGTCAGCAGCGCGGCCTTGGTGAAGAACCAGCCCATCTGCGTCAGCGTGCCCTGCAGGCCCTGCGTGAGCAGCAGCGCCGCCATGCCGGCCAGCCACAGCGCCAGTCCGGCGGCCAGTACCTTGGCCAGGTGCAGCCGTGAGAAGCGCGCATGCGCGGGCGTCGGCGTGTGGTCGTCGATCAGCGCCGGACCTTGGCTCGCGACGGCGCGGCCAGGCCCGCCGCCCAGGCTGAACAGCTGCGGCGCATGCCGGGCGCCGAAGAAGCCGATCAGCGCGGCGGCCGCGACGATCGCCGGGAAGGGCGTGTCGAAAGCGAAGATGGCGACGAAGGCCAGCGCCGCGATGCCCCACATCCAGCGGTTCTTCAGCGCGCGTGTGCCGATGCGGTGCGCGGCATGCAGCACCAGCGCCGTCACGGCCGGCTTGATGCCGTAGAAGATGCCAGCCACCGCCGGCACGTCGCCGAAGCGCAGGTAGATCCAGCTGAGGGCGATCAGGATGAACAGCGAAGGCAGCACGAACAGCGCGCCGGCGACGATGCCGCCCCAGGTGCGGTGCATCAGCCAGCCGATGTAGGTGGCCAGCTGCTGCGCCTCGGGGCCGGGCAGCAGCATGCAGTAGTTCAGCGCATGCAGGAAACGCTGCTCGCTGATCCAGCGGCGGCGCTCGACCAGTTCGGTGTGCATGATGGCGATCTGCCCGGCCGGACCGCCGAAGCTGATGAAGCCCAGCTTCAGCCAGAAGCGCAGCGCGTCGGCAAGGGGGATGGCGGCGGGGGTCACGGGACACATGCTATGCCGCGGGGCAGAATCCGCCGCAAAGCCACTGGAGCCGCCCATGAGCACGCCCTTCGACCCGCGCCGGCTGCGCGCCCTGGCCTTCGATGTCTTCGGCACCGTCGTCGACTGGCGCTCGTCGATCATCCGCGAGGGCCGGCTGCTGTCGGCCGCCCAGGGCCTGCAGGTCGACTGGCCGGCCTTCGCCGACGCCTGGCGCGCCGGCTACGCACCGGCGATGGACCGCACGCGCGGCGCCGGCCAGGCCTGGGCCGACATCGACACGCTGCACCGGCAGATCCTCGACGAGCTGGTGCCGCGCTTCGGCCTGGGCGCGCTGCCCGAGGCCGAGTTGGCGCAGCTGAACCTCGTCTGGCACCGCCTGATGCCCTGGCCCGACAGCGTCGGCGGCCTGAACCGGTTGCGCTGCCGCTTTCCCGTCAGCACGCTGTCCAACGGCAACGTCTCGCTGCTGGTGGACATGGCGCGCAACGCCGGCCTGCCCTGGGACTGCGTGCTCTCGGGCGAGCTGATCCACAAGTACAAGCCCGATCCCGAGGTCTACCGGATGGCGGCGCGGCTGCTGGGCTGCGCCCCGCACGAGCTGATGCTGGTGGCCGCGCACCCCAGCGACCTGCGCGGCGCCCAGGCCTGCGGGCTGCGCACCGCCTACGTGCACCGCGCGCTGGAGTTCGGCCCCGACGCGCCGGCGCGGCCGGCGCGGCCCGAGGGCTTCGACCTGGTCGCCGGCGACTTCCTCGACCTGGCGGAGCAACTGGGCGCATGAACGAACAGGCCGCCGGCCAGGTGCTGCTGTTGCGCGCCTTCGAGACCGGCGGCCACGCGCGCTGGAGCGATGCCGACCGCGCCTGGGCCACACGCAGCGCGCTGCAGGCGGTGGGCGCCGATGCGCCGGCCGAGGCCTTCCTGGCGGCACGCGCGCAGGCGGCTCTGGGCCGGCTCGGACCGCAGGCGCCGGCCCTGCCGCGCTGGCACGACGGCTGGGCCTGGGGGGTGGCGGCCATCGGCCTGGGGCTGGGCCTGCTGATCGACCACATCGGCAGCGCGCAGCGCATCAACCTGCTGGCGCCGCCGGTGTGGGCGGTGATCGCCTGGAACCTGGGCGTGTACCTGCTGCTGTTGCTGCCGCTGCGGCAGCCCGGCGTGCTGCGCCGTGCGCTGGCCGGCTGGGCGTCTCGCTGGCGCTCGCGCGCGCTGCGCCACGGCGACGGCAGCCGCGCCGCGGTGGCCCAGGCCTTCGCCGCCGACTGGGCCGCCGTCAGCGCGCCGCTGCAGGGCGCGCGCATCGCACTGACGCTGCACCTGGGTGCCGCGGCGCTGGCACTGGGGCTGCTGGGCGGCATGTACCTGCGCGGCCTGGTGCTCGACTACCGCGTCGGCTGGCAGAGCACCTTCCTCGATGCGCCTCAGGTGCATGCGCTGCTGTCGGTGGTGCTGGCGCCCGCGCTGGCGCTGTCGGGTCAGACGCTGCCCGACGCGGCCGCGCTGCAGGCGCTGCGCTGGCCGCAGCCGGGCGCCTCGGCCGCACCGTGGATCCACCTGTATGCGCTGCAGCTGGTGTTGCTGGTGCTGCTGCCGCGGCTGCTGCTGGCGCTGTGGGCCGGGTGGCGTGCGCGCCGGCTGCAGGCGGCGTTGCCGCTGCCGCTGGCCGAGCCCTACTTCCAGCAGCTGCTGCGCCAGCAGCAGGGCGGCCAGACGCCGCTGCGCGTGTGGCCGCATGCGCACACGCCCGACGCCGCGGCGCAGGCGGCGCTGCGCGCGCTGTGTGCCCGGGTCTTCGGCGATGCGGCGATGCTGCAGCTGGCGCCCACCGTCGCCTACGGCAGCGAGGAGTCGCCGGCCGAGTTGCCCGGCGAAGGCACGCGGCGCATCGCCCTGTTCGACCTGGGCGCCACGCCCGAGCCCGAAAGCCAGGGCCGGCTGCTGCAGGCGCTGGGCGCGCCGCTGATGCTGGTCGACGAGAGCGCCTTCGTGCAGCGCTTCGGTGCCGAGTCGCCGCGCCGGCGCGAGCGCCGCCAGGCCTGGACGGCGCTGGC
>CAYUPF010000244.1:0-5843 GCA_964446545.1 uncultured Rubrivivax sp. | reverse complement strand
CCGAATGTGCCACGCGCCCGCGGGCCGCGCCCGCCGATGGCACACTGCCGGCACCGGTGATCGAAGGCCATGCGCCGGACGCCGCGGCCGAGGCGCACGTGCGGCTGGAATCCCGGCACACCACCGGGCCGCTGATCCTGGTGACCTGACACGAACGAGGAGCCCCGTGATGATCCACGGCATGAACCACTTCACCATCACCGCCGAAGACCGCGCGCAGACGCTGGACTACTACTGCGGCCTGCTCGGCCTGAGCGAAGGCCACCGTCCCGACCTGGGCTTTCCCGGCGCCTGGCTCTATGCCGGCGGCGAGCAGGCGGTGCTACACATCTACTGGGATCGGCCGATGCCGGCGACGCGCACCGGAGTCATCGACCACATGGCCTTCAGCGCCAAGGGCCTGCAGGCCATGAAGGCACGCTTCGACGCACGCGGCTGGAAGTACGAGCTGCGCCAGCAGGCCGGCGCCGGCACCTGGCAGCTGTTCAGCCACGACCCGAACGGCGCCAAGGTGGAGCTGGATTTCGAGGCGAGCGAGAGCCTGTAGGACAGCGAGGCTCGGACAGTCATGAGCACCGACCCGCCGTCGCCGACCCCGCATGCGGCCCGCGCGCACCAAAGGCATGAGCGACGCGCAGCACGGTGGAGATGACATCCCTGCACGGCCGCGCGCCGCAAGCGCTGCTGTTCGACCTGGGCGGCGTGCTCATCGACATCGACTTCGCTCGCGCCATCGCTGCCTGGGCGCCTTACTCGGCACTGCCGGCGCATGTCCTGCGCCAGAGCTTCAAGCACGACCTTCAGTATCAACGTCACGAGCGCGGCGAGATCAGCGCGCGGCAGTACTTCGATCACCTGGCGACGAGCCTGCAGCTCGATGCCAGTGCCGAGCAGATCGAAGCGGGCTGGAACGCCATCTTCGTGGGCGAGTTCCTGCAGACGAGGCAATGGGTCGAATCCATGAAGGGCGCTCTGCCTTGCTATGCATTCACCAACACGAACGCATCGCACATGAGTGTGTGGAGCCAACGCTTCCCGCGCGTTGTCGGTGCCTTCGATCGCATCTTTGCCTCGCATCAGCTGGGACTGCGCAAGCCCGAGCGGGCGGCCTTCGATCGCATCTGCACGCTCATCGGCAAGGCAGCGGGCTCGGTGCTCTTCTTCGACGATCTTGCCGACAACGTCCAGGCGGCCCAGGACGCGGGGCTGCAAGCCGTGCAGGTGCGATCATCCGATGACGTGGCTGCCGCCTTGCAGGCCCTCGGCTACACACGCCCCTCTGCCGACGCCTAGACGCGGTGAGGACACCGGAGGCCCCATGCTCGAAATCCTCGGCCGCTCCACCTCGATCAACGTGCGCAAGCTGCTGTGGACCTGCGCCGAACTCGAGCTGCCCTACCAGCACACCGAATGGGGCGCGGGGGAGTTGTCGCTACGCGACCCGGCCTTCCTGGCGCTGAACCCCAACGCGCTGGTGCCGGTGATCCGCGATGGTGATTTCGTGCTCTGGGAATCCAACACCATCTGCCGCTACCTGGCCGCCAAGGCCGGGCGCACCGATCTGCTGCCGGCCGAGCCGGCAGCGCGCGCCAGGGTCGAACAGTGGATGGACTGGCAGGCCACCGAGCTCAACACCGCATGGCGCCACGCCTTCATGGGCCTGGTGCGCAAGAGTCCGGCCTTTGCCGACCCGGCGCTGATCGAGGCCAGCGTGCAGGCCTGGAACCGCCACATGGCGCTGCTCGACGAGGTGCTGCGCGGCACCAGCGCCTTCGTCACCGGCAGCCGGTTCACGCTGGCCGACGTGGTGCTGGGCCTGGCCACGCAGCGCTGGTTCATGACGCCGATGGCACGGCCCGACCTGCCTGCCGTGCGCGCCTACTACGACCGGCTGAACGAGCGTCCCGGCTACCGCGCGCATGGCCGCAACGGCGTGCCCTGAACGCGGCTCGTAGGACATCGACTACGGCGCGCGGCGGTTCAATCCGCTGTCGAGCCAGTCGCACGGCTCGCATGCTTGCGGGCACATGCAAGCCCCAGTCTCGATCGACGCGCAGAACGACGCGCAGGACGACGCCCAGCTCACACCCGGTGTGCGCCGGCATCCGCAACGCTCGATCGATCTGCACAGTGCCTCGCTCGCGCTCATCGCGGTGCTCGCCGCCATCTATGCATTGCGCTGGGCGGCTGCCGTGATGGTTCCGGTGCTGCTCGGTCTGATGTGCAGCTACGCGCTGACGCCGCTGGTCAACCAGCTGCAGGCCTGGCGCATGCCGCGTGCCCTGGGCGCCGTCACGCTGTTGTTGGCGATTGCCGGCAGCGTCGGCTCGATGGTCTATTCGCTCGGCGACGACGCCACCGCGATGATCGAGTCCTTGCCCGAGGCCGCGCAGAAGCTGCAACGCTCGGTGCGCAGCGCGCGCGGCCAACCCGAAGGCCCGATCGCCAAGGTTCAACGGGTGGCCGCGACGCTGGAGCAGGCTGCCGAGGCCACGGCGGCCGTGGCACCGTCGGCACCCAACAAGGGCGTAGCCCGCGTACAGGTCGAGCCGCCCCGCTTCAGCATCAAGGCCTACCTGTGGGACGGCACTCTCGGCCTGGTCGGGTTGGCCGGCCAGGCCCTGGTGGTGCTCTTCATCACCTTCTTTCTGCTGGTGTCGGGTGACAACTTCCGCCGCAGGATGGTGCGCATCGCCGGCCCCAGGCTGAGCCAGCAGAGGATCACCGTGCAGGTGCTGGACGAGATCAACACGCAGATCCAGCGCTATCTGCAGGTCCAGATCTTCACCAGCGTGCTGGTCGGCGCGCTCACCTGGCTGGCCCTGCTGTGCTTCGGACTGGAGCACGCGGCCGTGTGGGGCATCGCTGCCGCACTGCTGAACTTGATACCCTATGTCGGCGCGATCGTCACGGCCGGCGCGCTGGCGCTGGCCGGCTTCCTGCAGTTCGGCGCGCTGGGCATGGCGCTGGCGATCGGCGCGGTGTCGCTGGCCATCAACACGCTCGAGGGCAACCTGCTGACGCCCTGGCTGACCGGCCGCGCGGCGCGCATGAACCCGCTGATGATCTTCATCGGCGTGCTTGCCTTCGGCTGGCTGTGGGGCCTGTGGGGCCTGCTGCTGGGCGCGCCCCTGCTGATGGCCACGAAGGTCGTCTGCGACCGTGTCGACAGCCTCGGACCGGTTGGCGAGCTGCTCGGCGCATTGCGGCTGAGGAACAATCCGCCCCATTGGCGCCCGCCATCGAAAGGCCCGCGATGTGCCGCAACATCAAGACGCTATTCAACTTCGACCCACCCGCCACCGAACTGGAGATCCGCGATGCCTCGCTGCAGTTCGTGCGCAAGCTCAGCGGCTTCAACCTGCCCTCGCAGGCCAATCGCGAGGCCTTCGACCGCGCCGTGGGAGAAGTCGCAGCCTCGGCGCGCACGCTAATCGCCGCGCTGGTGACGAATGCACCGCCGCGCACGCGCGAGGCCGAGGCCGAACGCGCACGGCAACGTTACCTGGCGCGCTTCGGGCCGCGCGCCGGTTGAACGCTCCGCCCGAACGCGCAGCTGAGGCGCGGTTGGGCCGGGCAGTGGCGCAGGCGGTGACCAGCGCCACCGGCGCCGCTCAACTCGAAGGCCTTCACCCCAACCGCGACGCATCGCTGCGCGCACGCGGCTGCGCCTGCGCGTTGGCCGGCGTGGCTTCGGCACCATGGCGCTTCTGCAGTGCCTTGCCCAGCGCGGCCAGATGCACCTGGTCGGGGCCGTCGCCCATGCGCATGAAGCGCGCGTAGGCATAGGCCTCGGCGAGAAATGTGTCCTGCGACACGCCGGCACCGCCGAAGACCTGCATCGCGCGGTCGATGACGCGCGCGGCCATCGCCGGCACGACGATCTTGGCCGCGGCGATCAGGTCGCGCGCCGCCTTGTTGCCTTCGCGGTCCATCTTGTCGGCGGCGCGCAAGGTCAGCAGCCGCGCCTGCTCGATGTCGCAGAAGGAGTGCGCGATGTCCTCGCGCACCGAGCCGTGCTCGCCGATGGGCTTGCCGAAGGCGCTGCGCAGCGTGGCGCGGCGGCACATCAGCTCCAGCGCGCGCTGGGCGCAGCCTATCAGCCGCATGCAGTGGTGGATGCGCCCGGGCCCCAGGCGCCCCTGCGCGATCTCGAAGCCGCGGCCCTCGCCGAGCAGCAGGTTGGCCGCCGGCACGCGCACGTCCTCGTAGACGATCTCCGGGTGGCCCACCGGCGCGTCGTCGTAGCCGAAGACGTTCATGTCGCGCACGATGCGCACGCCGGGCGTGGCCTTGGGCACCAGGATCATCGACTGGCGCCGGTGCACGTCGGCATGGTCGGGCGCGGTCTGGCCCATCACGATCAGCAGCTTGCAGTCCTCGTTCAGCGCGCCGGAGGTGAACCACTTGCGGCCGTTGATGACGTAGAAATCGCCGTCGCGGCGGATCTCGCAGCGGATGTTGGTGGCGTCGCTGGACGCAACCTCGGGCTCGGTCATCGAGAACGACGAGCGCATCTCGCCGGCCAGCAGCGGCTCCAGCCACTGCTTGCGCTGCTCGGGCGTGCCGTACTGCGCCAGCACCTCCATGTTGCCGGTGTCGGGCGCCGAGCAGTTGAAGATCTCGCTGGCCCACAGCACGCGACCCATGCTTTCTGCCAGCGGCGCGTAGTCCAGGTTGCTCAGCCCCGCGCCGTGGCCGCCGGGCAGGAACAGGTTCCACAGGCCCTGCTCGCGGGCCTTGGCCTTCAGCTGCTGCAGCACCGGCGGCGTGCGGCAGCGCGTGGCCGGGTCGCCACTGCCGTGCACCTGTTCCCGGTATAGGTGCTCGACGGGGAACACATGCTCGTCCATGAAGGCATCGAGCCGGCGCCGCAGCGCCGCCGTGCGCTCGTTGTGCTGAAAGTCCATGCGTCACTCCTCGTTGCGGCCGTCCACGCGCGCTTGCCTGTGGTACACCCGCGGCCAACATCGTCTGCCCCCGCCGCCATGATCGCACCCATCGACCTGCGCTCCGACACCGTCACCCGGCCCACCGCGGCCATGCGCGCCGCCATGGCCGCCGCCGAGGTCGGCGACGACCAGTATGGCGAGGACCCCAGCACCAACCGGTTGCAGGCGCGCGTGGCCGAGATGCTGGGCAAGGAGGCCGGGCTGTGGCTGCCCAGCGGCACCATGGCCAACCAGGTGGCGCTGCGCACGCTGACGCGCCCCGGCGACGAGGTCATCGCCAGCCGCGAATCGCATGCCGCCTGGCACGAGCTGGGCGGCGCCGCGGCCAATGCCGGCGTGCAGATCCACGAAATCGGCCAGGGCGGCGTGTTCAGCGCCGAGCAGCTGCGCGCCGCCGCCAAGCCGCGCCACTTCGCGATCTTCCCGACGACCACGCTGGTCGAGGTGGAGAACACGCACAACCGCGCCGGCGGCGTGGTCGTGCCGCAGGACGAGGTGCAGCGCATCTGCGCGGTGGCACGCGAGCTGGGGCTGGCCACCTTCCTGGACGGTGCGCGGCTGTGGAACGCCAGTGTCGCCAGCGGCCTGCCGCTGGCGACACTGGCCGCGCCCTTCGAGCTGGTGGCGGTGGCCTTCAGCAAGGGGCTGGGCGCGCCCGGCGGCTCGCTGCTGGCTGGCTCGAAGGCCACGATCGCCGCGGCCGACCGGCACCGCCGGCGTTTGGGCGGGGCGATGCGGCAGAACGGCATCTTCAGCGCCGCCGCGCTGCATGCGCTGGACCATCACCTTGGGCGCCTGGGCGAAGACCATGCCAACGCCCGCGCCCTGGCCGAAGGGCTGGTGCGCGGCGCGCCGGTGCAGCTGGACCTGGCCACGGTGCAGACCAACATC
>CAYUPF010000243.1:0-5845 GCA_964446545.1 uncultured Rubrivivax sp. | reverse complement strand
CGCTGCAGGCCAACCCGACCATCATCGAGGACAACTGCTTCATCGGCGCGCGCTCCGAGGTCGTCGAAGGCGTGATCGTCGAAGAGAACTCGGTCATCAGCATGGGCGTGTTCATCGGCCAGAGCACCAAGATCTACGACCGTGCCACGGGTGAGGTGCACTACGGTCGCGTACCCGCGGGCAGCGTGGTCGTCAGCGGCTCGCTGCCGGCGATCGACGGCAGCCACAGCCTGTACTGCGCCGTGATCGTGAAGCGCGTCACGGCCTCCACGCGCGCCAAGACCAGCATCAACGAACTGCTGCGCCTGTAACAGGCACCATTCGACCCTTGTGCATCTGATGGGCGAGGTACGGGCAGCATGAGCGCAGGCAACATGGAGAAGGTCTTGCGGCTGATGGCCGACAAGAGTGCCTCGGACGTCTACTTGTCGGCGAACACGCCGATCCTGATCCGCATCAACGGCCAGATCCTGCAGCTGTCGGACCAACTGCTGGCGCCGGCGCAGATCCGCCAGTTGCTGGGCGAGCTGCTGACGCCGCAGCAGTTCGAGGAATTCGACGACACCGGCGAGCTCAACCTGGCGATCGGCCTGGCGGGCATCGGCAGCTTCCGCATGTCGGCCTTCCGCCAGCGCGGCACGATGGCGGCGGTATTCCGCTGCATCCCCTTCGACATCCCGGCGCTGGACACGCTGGGCCTGCCGCCCCTGCTGTCCACGCTGGTGCTGGAAAAACGCGGCCTGATCCTGATGGTCGGCGCCACCGGCACCGGCAAGAGCACCACGCTGGCGTCGATGCTGGAGTGGCGCAATCAGCAGGCCACCGGCCACATCCTGACAATCGAGGACCCGATCGAGTTCCTGTTCAGCAACAAGAAATCGGTGGTCAACCAGCGCGAGGTCGGTCGCGACTGTGAATCGCTGCAGGTGGCGTTGAAGAATGCACTGCGCCAGGCGCCGGACTGCATCCTGATCGGCGAGATCCGCGATCGCGAAACGATGACCTCGGCGATCTCCTATGCGCTGTCCGGCCACCTGGTGCTGGCCACGCTGCATGCCAACAACAGCTACCACGCGCTGGGCCGCATCCTGTCCTTCTATGCGCCCGAGGCGCGGCCGGCGCTGCTGGCCGACCTGGCCGCCGGCCTGCGCGCCATCATCTCGCAGCGGCTGCTGCGCGCCAATGCCGGCGGGCGCGTGGCGGCGGCGGAGATCCTGCTCAACACCGTGCTGGTGGCCGAGCTCATCGAGAAGGGCGACCTGGCCGGCGTCAAGGAAGCGATGGAAAAGTCGCTGGCCGAAGGCTCGCAGAGCTTCGAGGCCGACATCGCCCGGCTCATCACCGAAGGCGTGGTCTCGCGCGACGAGGGCATGGCCCATGCCGATTCGCCCACCAACCTGATCTGGCGGCTGCACAACGACATGACGCCGGTGTCCAAGGGTACGGCGCCGAAGGAAGAACAAGACGGCGCGACCTTCACCGACATCACCCTGGACGTGCTGCCGGCCCAGTCGCGCGCGGTGCCGCTGGGCCTTCGATGAGCGCGCCCGCCTGGCCGCTGCGAAGGGCGCGCTGCGTCCCGCCCGGCGGGACCGCGCGCAGCGCGAGGGTGCAAGATTGAACGCTCTGCGCCTGACCGAGGCGCTGATCGCCCGCCCCAGCGTGACGCCGGCCGACGGCGGCTGCCAGGACCTGCTGGGCGAACGACTGGTGAAGGCCGGCTTCGAATGCGAAGCGCTGGAGTGCGGCCCGGAGAACTTCCGCGTCACCAACCTGTGGGCCCTGCGCCAGGGCGGCAGGCCGGGGCCGGTATTGGCTTTCGCCGGCCATACCGACGTGGTGCCCACCGGGCCGCTGGAGCGCTGGCGCAGCGACCCCTTCGTGCCCACGCACCGCGACGGCCATCTGTACGGCCGCGGCGCGGCCGACATGAAGACCTCGATCGCCGCGATGGTGGTGGCGGTAGAAGAGTTCGTGCAGCAGCACCCCGTGCACGCCGGCGCCATCGCCTTCTTGCTGACCAGCGACGAGGAAGGCCCTTCCGTCGATGGCACGCTGCGCCTGGTCGAGCTGCTGCAATCACGCGGCCAGCGGCTGGACGCCTGCATCGTCGGCGAGCCCACCTCGGTGGAGCGGCTCGGCGACATGATCAAGAACGGCCGCCGCGGTACGCTGTCGGGGCGCCTCACCGTCAAGGGCATCCAAGGCCATATCGCCTATCCGCAACTGGCGCGCAATCCCATCCACGAGGCGACGCCGGCGCTGGCCGAGCTGGTGGCGACGCGCTGGGACGAGGGCAATGAGTTCTTCCCGCCCACCAGCTGGCAGGTGTCGAACATCCACGCCGGCACCGGCGCGGGCAACGTCATTCCCGGCGAACTGGAGCTGCAGTTCAACTTCCGCTTCAGCAATCAGTCCACGCCCGAAGCGCTGAAGGCACGCGTGCATGCCATGCTCGACCGCCATGGGCTGGACTACCAGATCGTCTGGACGCTGGGCGGCGAGACCTTCCTCACCCCGCCCGGCAGCCTGAGCCAGGGCTTGAGCCGCGCGATCGAGGCCGAGACCGGTATCACGCCGGTGCTGTCCACGACGGGCGGCACCTCGGACGGCCGCTTCATCGCCCGGGTCTGCCCGCAGGTGGTGGAATTCGGCCCCGTCAATGCCAGCATCCACAAGATCGACGAACACGTGCGGGTGGACGACATCGAGCGGCTGAAGAACATCTACCGCCGCACGCTGGAGAACCTGCTGACGTGAAGCTGCTGGAGCTGATCGAGCGCTGCAGCGCCCGCCTCGACAAGGCGGGCGTTTCGTTTGGGCACGGCACCACCAACGCCTTCGACGAGGCGGTGTGGCTGGCGCTGTGGCGCCTGGGCCTGCCGCTGGACGACCTGGACGGCGCGGCCGACCGGCCGCTTTCGCCCGACGAGCAGGCCGCCATCGAAGCGCTGGTCGACCAGCGCATCGCCACGCGCAAGCCCGCCGCCTACCTCACCGGCGAGGCCTGGCTGCAGGGCCTGCCCTTCCACGTCGACGAGCGGGTCATCGTGCCGCGCTCGCTGATCGCCGAAGTGCTGGCCGAAGGCCTGATCGACGCCTGGCTGGGCATGCCGCCGCAGCGCGTGCTCGACCTGTGCACCGGCAACGGCAGCCTGGCGGTGCTGGCGGCACTGGCCTGGCCAGAATGCCGCGTGGATGCCACCGACCTGTCGGCGGACGCGCTGGCCGTGGCGCGGTTGAACGTCGACCGCCATCGCCTCGATGCACGCATCCGCCTGCGCCAAGGCGACGGTCTGGCCGCGGCCGAAGGCCGCTATGACCTGATCCTGTGCAACCCCCCTTACGTGAATCAGACTTCGATGCAACAACTGCCGGCCGAATACCGCGCCGAACCTGCGTTGGCATTGGCCGGCGGCGTCGACGGCATGGACTTCATCCGCGACCTGCTGATCGGCGCGGCCGCGCACCTGCAGCCGCAGGGCGCACTGGTGCTGGAGATCGGCCACGAGCGGCCGCATTTCGAGGCTGCCTTTGCGCAGCTGCAGCCGCTGTGGCTGGAGACCAGCGCCGGCGAGGACCAGGTGCTGCTGCTGGCCGCGGAGGCATTCGCATGATCACGCTGCGCAACCTCACTTTGCGGCGCGGCACCAAGGTCGTGCTGCAGGGCGCGAACCTGACCTTGCAGCCGGGCGAGAAGGTGGGCCTGATCGGCCGCAACGGCGCCGGCAAGTCCAGCCTGTTCCTGCTGCTCACCGACAAGCTGCACGCCGACACCGGCGACGTGGAGATCCCGCCGCGCTGGCAGATCGGCGAGGTGGCGCAGGCCATGCCCGAGACCGACGACGGCGCCACCGACTTCGTGCTGCAGGGCGACCTGCCGCTGCAGCGCGCGCAGGCCGCACTGGACGCGGCCGAGGCCGGCGGCGACGGCCATGCGATGGCCGATGCGCACGTGGCGCTGGACGAGGCCGGCGCCTTCGACGCGCGGCCGCGCGCGCAGGCGCTGCTGCTGGGCCTGGGCTTCCGCGTCGAGCAACTGGACGCGCCGGTCAACAGCTTCTCCGGCGGCTGGCGCATGCGGCTGCAGCTGGCGCGCGCGCTGATGTGCCCGGCCGACCTGCTGCTGCTGGACGAGCCCACCAACCACCTGGACCTGGACGCGCTGGTGTGGCTGGAAGCGTGGCTCAAGCGCTTCGAGGGCACGATGATCGTCATCAGCCACGACCGCGAGTTCCTCGATGCGATCACCAAGGTCACGGTGCATCTGGACGAGACCACGCTGACGCGCTACACCGGCAACTACAGCGCCTTCGAGGAGATGCGCGCCGAACGCCTGGCGCAGGCCGCGGCGGCCTTCGGCAAGCAGCAGGAGCGCATCGCCCACCTGCAGCGCTTCATCGACCGCTTCAAGGCCAAGGCCAGCAAGGCGAAGCAGGCGCAAAGCCGCGTCAAGGCGCTGGCGCGCATGGAAAAGCTGGCGCCGGTGCTGACCAGCTCGGACTTCGAGTTCGAGTTCCGCGAGCCGCAAAGCCTGCCGAACCCGATGCTGGCCTTCGACGGCCTGAGTTGCGGCTACATGGCGCCCCCGGTCGCCGAGTACGGCGACACGCCCCCCGAGGGGGCCGCCCCCGGCTTGGGGCGGCCCGGCGCCGGGGGAGTGGGTACCGTGGCCATCGTCGAGAACATCGACCGCTCGGTGCTGGCGGGCCAGCGCATCGGCATCCTCGGCGCCAACGGCCAGGGCAAGTCGACCTTGGTGAAGACCATCGCGCACGTGCTGCCGCCGCTGGCCGGCACCATGACCGAGGGCAAGGGCCTGGTCATCGGCTACTTCGCGCAGCAGGAGCTTGACCTGCTGCAGCTCGACGACGGGCCGCTGATGCACATGGTGCGGCTGGCGCGCGATGTCGGTCCGCCGGGGCGCGAGCAGGAGCTGCGCGACTTTCTCGGCCGCTTCCGCTTCACCGGCGACATGGTCAACCAGGCGGTGGGCTCGCTGTCCGGCGGCGAGAAGGCGCGGCTGGTGCTGGCGATGCTGGTGTGGCAGCGCCCCAACCTGCTGCTGCTGGACGAGCCCACCAACCACCTGGACCTGACGACACGCGAGGCACTGTCGATCGCGCTCAACGAGTTCGAAGGCACGGTCATGCTGGTCAGCCACGACCGCGCGCTGCTGCGCGAGGTCTGCGACGAGTTCTGGCTGGTGGCCGGCGGCAAGGTGGCACCGTTCGACGGCGACCTGGACGACTACCAGCGCTGGCTGCTGGAGGTGTCGCGCGCCACGGCCAAGGGACTTCAGGCGCCGGCCTGGCAGTCTCCGGCTGGCGCGGCCACGCCGGCGCCCGTGCCGGCACGCACACCGACGGCAAAGCCCGCAGCCGCGCCGTCGCGCGACGAGCGCAAGGCCGACAAGCAGTCGCGCGCGCGGCGCGCCGACGCGACGCGTCCGCTGCGCGTCGAGCTGCAGCAGATCGATGCGCGTCTGGCGCGGCTGGCGGCGGAAAAGGGCGAGGTCGAAGCGGCGCTGGCCGCCGCCACCGCCAAGCCCGACGACTACGCCGAACTGGGCCGCCGGCTGGCGCACATCGCCGCCGAGACGCACATGCTGGAGGAGCGCTGGCTGGCGCTGCAGGGCGAACTGGACGCGCTGGGCGCCGGTTGAGACAGCAGGCTTTCGCTCAGGCCGCCGCCAGCCCCAGCACCAGCCGCATCAGCTCCGCGCGGCCCTTGACGCCGGTCTTGGCATAGACCTGCTTGAGCTGCGTCTTCACGGTATTGCTGCGCAGCGAGAGTGCGGCCGCCAGTTCGGCGAGCGAGCCGGCCGCCGTCGCGGCCACGGCCA
>CAYUPF010000242.1:0-5865 GCA_964446545.1 uncultured Rubrivivax sp. | reverse complement strand
CGGCCACTTCCAGTCATCCGATCGGCCAGAAAATCGTCCCGTCAACGACCGGTTTCAAAGGTACAGTTGCCGGCGACAGACGGCCACTCGAAGATGCTCATTCTCCAAAGCGGTCGCCAAAGGTCTTGCGGCACTGGTGTACATCCGATTGAGGCCGTACGTCCGCAGTTCGATCAGCCGAACTGGAACTGCCGACCCGCTGCGGTCGTTCGGGCCCCGGCGGACGCGGCCGTCACCTTGGGCTACATAGGGATCGTTGGCCGAAAGCGTGCGAACGTCCGCTGCGCTCAGATCGCGATCATTCGAGCGGCCAGACCAGATGCGCGAGAACGACCCACCGCTGTCTTGTCGATCCGAGGGCGTGATCAGAAGCGCAGGCTGACCCCCGCAGTAGCACCCCAGCTCGCTGTCAACTGCACGCCATTGACGTATTGGTACAGAGGCAACTGCGCGATGGCGAACAGCTGCCAGTTGCGGTCGACGGTCCAGCTCAGGCCCGGGCTGACGAACAGGTAGCGCCCGCCAGAGTCCTCCGGCTCGGCCTGCGCCCCGCTGTCACGTCCGCGCCAGAGTCCATTGAGCTGCAGCAGCAGCGCCCACGACGATGCCGCTTCCCAGCGCATGCCGACATCGACCGCGATGCGGGTGCCCGGACGGTAGTCGTGGTAGCTGTTCAGCGAAGACCCGTACAGGCCTTGCGCGAACGCCGACAACCCATGCTGTGGCCAACTGACCTGGTAGAACGCGCCCGCGAGTACGTCGGTGGTACCGGTGCCCGGCTGCAGGCTGCGCTCGGCAAGGTCACCGTCGTCGTTGGCCACGCTCGTGCGGCCAGTAGGCAGCTTCAACCCCGCAAGCAGACCGAAGGTCTGCAGCGGCACGCCATCGTCGCCGGCCAGCTGCCACTGGCGGCGCCCTGCCAGTCGGACATCGCCCAGGCCGTGGATGTCCCACGACTCGTCGAGCGCCTGCCCATGGTGGTTATGGATGTGCTCGTGCTCGCGCTGGACCAGTGGCACGATCAGGCTCAGGCCCCACTCGGGTCCGAAGTTGTAGTCGAAGGTGCCGAACAGCGACTGGTTGGTGGTCTTCACTTCGTCGTGGTGCCGCGGGATGGTGCCGGGCTGCACCTTCTGGCTGCCAGCCCGCAACTGGTCCTGGGGAAGGTATTCGTAGCGCAACTCGGCGCGCCCGCCGGGCTCGGTATACACGCCTTGCACGTTCCAGTCGGTGTTAACGGTGCAAAAGGCCGACCCGCAAGACGCGGCACAGAGCGTCGGCACTAGGAAGCAAGCGGCGGCCAGCGCCGCTGTGGGGGATTTGGAGGAAGTCATCATGTCGTCCGCAATGAAGCCGACGACGCCTGGACTCGCGCAGGCGTCGCCGAAGGGAATCGGAGGGTTGCGCCGGGCAAGTGCCAGGCGCCACAGGCCTCAGGCGGTGGCGGGTGGTCCGCGCGGCGGCGGCAGCCAGGCAGCAGTCCCCTCAACCGGCGCAAGCCTTGCGTGTGGCCACGGCGCTGCGTCGGTTGCGGCGAGAAGCGACGGCTCCGATGACCTGCCGACGGGCATTGCCGGCATGCTGCAAGAGGCGCAGTGCAGGCAGGGGTGCGCTCCCGCGGCGGCGTCGGGCTGCGCCTGCGCGGCCGAGGTCGTGCCCGGTAGTGATGCGGAACAGATCGAACCGAGCGGCCCTGCCACGAGCATCTGCGCTAGGCACAGCGAAGGCAAGAACAGGTTGAATCCCACCGCCAGCGACACCAGCCATGCGGCGAACCTGCGCCGGTGGCGGCAAAGCGGGCGCTGCGGTTTCACCCTGCGGCGTGAGGTCATCGATCAGCCCCCAAGCAGCGGGGCGACATGGCGCTCGAGCCAGGCAGCGTCGACGGGCGCGCCGCCGGGGCTCAGATCGGTGCGCAGCCGGCCGTCGCGGTCGATGATGAAGGTCGTCGGCAGGCGCCAGATGCGCCCATAGCCTTCGTAGGCTGCGTCGGTGGCCAGCGCCGCGCGGAAGGCGAACCCCTGCAACGCGGCGCGTACTGCCGGCAGGCTATCGGCCTTGTCCAGGCTGATGGCCAGCACTTCGACGCCGCGTTCGTTGTACTTGCTGCGAAAGGTCTCCAGCGCCGGCATCTCCACCTTGCATGGCGCGCACCAGGTGGCCCAGAAATTGACGATCAGCACCTTGCCCACCACTTGCTGCCGGCTGAACTTGGTGCCGTCGAGCAGCGTCGCATTGAGCTGCGGAGCATCGCGTGGCGGTTCCGCCGCAGCTCCTTGCCTAACCGACAAGGCCCAAGCCAGCGCGACGGCCAGACCCAGCCAGGAACGCCGGGCTTCGCCATGCGGAACGTTGGATTTCGGGTCTGGGGCGTTCATCGTCAGGGCCGGCGCGGATTGTGGCGCACCGGCACCATCGTGGACGCCACCATCATCGCCGCGCCGAGTTCGACCAAGAACTCCAAGGGCGAGCGAGACCCCGAGATGCAGAAGACCCGCAAGGGCAAGCAGTGGCAAGACGGCATGAAGTTGCACATCGGCGTGGACAGCAAGACAGGCCTGGCCCGCAGCGCCGTCGTGACCGCTGCCAACGTGCGCGACAAGCACCCGCTGCCACAGTTGCTGCACGGCGAGAACGAGCTTTACGGCGACAGCGCGTACGCATCGCAGCAGGCGTTGATCCAGTCGAAGGCGCCGCATGCGCAGGATCGAACCAACCAACGGATTCGGCCCGGCAGCGCGACCGCGGAACTCGCGACCGGGTCCTCAACCCTTCCATTAGGTCTCCTATGTTTCGTCATAGTGGCCAAGTGGGACACAGTGTTCGAAGTGTTGCAGTTCTCGCTCGGTTCGGCAGCTGACAAGATGTGATGTCGCTATAACATTCACGCAACCTAGGCATGACCCGACCCCACCACGCCGCTCCACTCCACTCCACTCCACTCGATCATCTGCAAGTTCCACCTGAAACAGCTGCGGCTCCTGATCGCGCTGGGCGAGCACAGCTTGCTTCTCAAGGCCTCGCAGCAGGCGCGTTGACGCCAACTGGTGCGAGCGTGGCATTGCAAGAGATCGAGAGGACCTCGGCACGCCGCTGTTCGCTCGAAACAACCGGGGCATGGAACACAATGCCGTGGGGTGATCCGTTCTGCGCGGCTGATCCAGACCGACCTTTCGCACTTGCGCGACGGATACATCGCAATCCTTCGCGGCCAGGGCGGGCGGGTGGCCGCCGGCGTCATCAGGGATGCAGTGCCCCTCTTGACCGATGCCGTCTCCGCCCTCGTGGCACGCAAGACGGACCTCGAGCTGCAAGATGAAACGCTGGCGTCTCATCGCCAACGTCGGCCATCCGCTGCGGAACGCGAAGAAGCTGAACCTAAAGCACCTGGCGCCTTAACGAAGTTTGTATCCCGAGCGAACATGCCGATGCGGCCCGCTGCGCAACTACTGATCGTCGGATTGCCCCCTCGCCGGTCTTGAGCACCCGATCGGACTTCGATGCACCCGCCCAGCGATGATCGAGCAAGCGGCCTGCGCTGGCATCGCCGCCACGCACGTGCTATAACGAAAGCTCATTGCACGCACCGCACCGATTTGTGAGCTCCATCAACGAAAGTTCGCGGATTCAATTCGACTGTGGCGTCATCGAACTGCTTAAGCAGCACTGCGGACGGCGCGGCAATCGACGTCCGCTGATGTGACGACCCAGGGGCGTCAAGGTGACCTGCGCCCGTGACACGCTGGCCAAGCGCCGCTCATGAGTTTCCCCCGTTCGCCCTCGGCTACTGGACCTGCGCCAAACGCGAACGAGGTTGCCGCGCGCAATCCGTGCAAGCGAACGGCGATGAGAGCGGCGAGGGCTTCGAGTCGGGCGTGGAAGAAACTTCCGATGCCGGCCCTACACCGCCGGCCATCGTCATCAGCCTCTCCCTGGAACTCACTCGGTTCGTCCGCGTCCGCGTACACAGCGGCTGGAGTCGCAATGCGCTGCGGTTGACGCAATGACGCCGAGGAACACGCGACTTTCTTTGACGCGAGCACGCGCACTGAGGCGTCGTGTCCACCCACGCCGGTCCAACCCGATAGACGCCGCCATCCTCGTCCCCTTCTCCACAGCGTAACGACTCCATGAAGATCCGCCTCCTGCATGCCGGCCGCCTCCCTGCCGAACTCGACGACCGCCTGGACCAGGCCTATGACATGACTGTGCTTGCTGGCGAGCCCGACCGCGCGGCCTTCCTGGCTGCTCACGGCTCCGAATTCGAGGCCGTGGCCACGTCGGCGGCCACTGGCGTGGACGCCGCGCTGATCGGCGCCCTCCCGCGGCTGCGCGTGATCTCCAGCTTCGGTGCCGGCCTGGACAAGATAGACGTGGCCGCTGCCAAGGCGCGCGGCATCACCGTCGGCTACACGCCCGACGTGCTGAACGACTGCGTCGCAGACACCGCCTTCGGCCTGCTGCTCGATGCCGCGCGCGGCTTCAGTGCGGCCGACCGCTTCGTGCGTGCAGGCGGCTGGCTCACGGGTGCGTATCCATTGACGAAGAAGGTGAGTGGCAGCAGGCTCGGCATCCTTGGGCTTGGGCGCATCGGGCGCGCCATCGCGCAGCGTTCTACGGGCTTCGACATGCACGTCCGCTATCACGCGCGCCACAGCGTGACCGACGTGCCATGGCAACACGAACGGTCGCTGGTGCAGCTGGCCCGGTGGTGCGACTTCCTGGTCGTCATCGCCGCAGGCGGCACCGAGACTCGCCACCTGGTCAACGCCGAGGTGCTGGATGCACTTGGGCCGCAGGGCTTCCTCATCAACGTGGCTCGCGGCAGTGTCATCGACGAGGGTGCGCTGGTACAGGCACTGCGCGACAGGCGCATCGCTGGTGCCGGCCTCGATGTGTTCGAAAACGAGCCTCGAGTGCCGCCCGAGCTGTTCACGCTGGACAACGTCGTCCTGCTGCCCCACGTTGCCAGCGGCACCCACGAGACACGCCAGGCGATGGCCAATCGGGTGTTCGACAACCTGCAGAGCTACTTCGCCACCGGCAACGCCCTGTCAGCAGCCTGATAACACGCGATTGCGCGCTGCAGCGCACGGTGCGGACCACCAAGCCGATCGAGAACGTCAACGGCTCGGTGGCGCACTACTACCGCAACATCAAGCGCTGGGTCGCTCAGCGACGCTGCCGGGCGCATGCGCAAGCTGCAGCTGGTGCGACCCCGAAGGCCGCGCAGTACGTCGTGGAGCAGCCGGCGACTTGGCCGTGGCAGGTTCTGCTGTGAGCTCAAGCTGTTCCGGCGCTGCCTCCAGACGCACCCAATGATTCCGCTTCCGATTAACATCAGTGCGTTCGGCTCGGGGACAGCAACTGCGCCAAACGAGACTGACGCGAAGTTGGACGCATCGCCACCGCTCAACGTACTCGTTTCGCTGGAGAGAAGGATACCCAGCTTGAAGCTTCCGCCGCTCGATGGGCTCGACCCGCGCCGCCATCGGCTCGACGCTCTTACGCTCGCCAGGCAGCATCAAGCCCGTGCAGTACCCCTTCAGCCCCGCACTGCGGTCTGCGTGTCCGAGTCCTGCCGCAGGATGCTCCATGTATCTCTAAAACCGCTCGCTCGCACCCATCGTTCTATTGACATTCGCCGAGCCCGGTTGCTAACCTCATCATCGACAGGAAAGGATCTCAATGAAGCGTGGAAGAGCAATCGCCGCGGCGCCGATGATCATCGCGCTGCTCGCCTCCACCACCGTGTATGCGATTCATAGTGACATCGCATTCAGCCCGGCGGTGCCGCGCTTGGGCGGCCAGGTGACGGAGATCGGCGCGCCGGACGGCAACGGCGGCGTCCACCGCTTCCGCGCG
>CAYUPF010000241.1:0-5910 GCA_964446545.1 uncultured Rubrivivax sp. | reverse complement strand
CCGCGCGTGGCCAGCCACATCAGCAACTCCACGCCCTGCGTGCCGGTCAGCTCGACCAGGTCGGTGATCGAGTACTTGGTCGCCCAGGTCGGGTCGTCGACCAGGCTGTCCATGAACTTCAGGTCGAAATCCTTGTTGATGAAGCCGGCGCGTTCGCCGTCGAGCTGGTGCGACAGCCCGCCGGTGCCGACGACGACGACACGCTGGTCGCTGTCCCACGAGCGGATGGCGCGGCCGATGGCCTGGCCCAGCTGGTAGCAGCGCCTGGCCGACGGCAACGGGAACATCCCGGTGTTGATGCACACCGGCACCACCTTGACCGGCCACTCCTTCCGGCCCGGCCACAGCAGCGCCATCGGCAGGGTGAAGGCATGGTCGACGAGCATCTCCTGGCAGCTGGTGATGTCGAAGTCGTCGCCGATCAGCGACTCGATCAAATGCCAGCTCAAGGCCTGCTCGCCCTTGAACGGCGGCACCACCGGGATGCCCCAGCCTTCGTCGGCGTTGCGGTATTCGGCGGCGGCGCCGACCGCGAAGGTCGGCATCTTGTCGAGGAAGAAGTTCAGGCCGTGGTCGTTGTAGATCATCACCACGACGTCCGGCTTGACCGTGGCCAGCCAGTCGTGCACCGCGGGGTAGCCGTCGAAGAAGGGCTTGAAGTACGGGTCGCCCTGCAGGTTGCGGGCGATGGCGCGGCCGATGGCCGGTACGTGCGAGGTGGTGATGCCACCGACGAGGGTTGCCATGATCAGTTCCTCCCCGCGGCCACGAGCTTGGCCTTGAATTCATCCTTGCTCATGCCGGTCTGCTGAGCGCCCAGGTCCTGCACGTCCAGGCCGAAGATGCCAGCGAACTTGGCCAGGTAGTAGACGTTGCCGCCGGCGTCGATCAGCTGCAGCACGTTGCGCGCGCGGATCGCCTCGCGCTGCTCGGCGTTGAGGCCGTACCTGGCGCAGTAGCCGTCCTCGTCGGCCTTGAAGGCCTCGCGGTTGGCGGCGTCGTTGAACGAGAAGCACATCTTGTTCAGCGCGTAGCCCTTGCGGGCCATCTTGCCGTCGAAGAGCTTGGTGCCCGGTATCTCTCGGGTGGCGGTCATCGGCTGTCTCCGTGTTGCTGAATCGGTGCCGGCAGTGTGGCGCGCGGTCCGGCACGGATAAATGGGCCGATACTGATGCCAGCCATGAGCGGAATCGATCATTCGGACATCGACGGCCGGCTGCTGCAGGCGCTGCTGGCAGTGGTGGAGGAGCGTTCGGTGACGCGCGCCGCGCTCAGGCTCGACCTGACGCAGTCGGCGGTGAGCCACCAGCTCGACCGGCTGCGCGCCATCACCGGCGATGCGCTGTTCGTCAAGTCCGGCCGCGGCATCGTGCCGACGGCGCGCGCCGAGGCGCTGGCCGTGCAGGCACGCCGGCTGCTCGACGAACTTCGCGCCTTCGCGCAGGCCGGCAGCTTCGACCCGGCTGCCTTCAAAGGCACGGTGACGATCGCCGCCAACGAGCTGCAGCGCGACCTGCTGCTGCCGCTGCTGCTGCACCATGCGCGGGTGCGCGCGCCGCTCCTTTCGCTGCGCATCGTGCCGTCGGGCGTGCCGACGGCCGAGATGCTGCGCGACGGCGAATGCCTGCTGGCGATCACGCCGCGCCCGCCCGATGCGGCCGACGTGGTGCAGCGGCGGCTGTTCGACGACCGCTACCTCGTCTACTACGACGCGCAGGCGCGCCGGCCGCCGCAGTCGCTGGACGACTACCTCGCGGCCGAACACGTGTGCGTGCACCACGAGACGCGCGGCCGGCTCGAGATCGACCGCTTCATCGACGAGCGCGGCATCCGTCGCCGTTTTGCGGTGACGGTGGCGGGATTCTCCGGCGTCGGCCCGTTCCTGCGCCGCAGCGACTTCGTCGCCACGCTCCCGGGGCTGCTGCGCGCCAGCCTGCTGCGCGGCTTCGCCACGGTGGCGCCGCCGTTCCCGTGCCCGCCGAATCCGATGTTCATGGCCTGGCACCAGCGCCACCAGGCCGATGCCATGCACCGCTGGCTGCGCGAGGAGCTGCTGGCCATCGTCGCGCCGGCGCTGGCCGCGGCCGAACTGCCCTCGGGAGATCCCGCGCATGCCTGATGCCCCACTGCCGCTGCCGGCCGGCATGCGCTCGCGCTTCGTCGACGGCATCAATAGCCTGCGCCTGCATCTGCTGCAGGCCGGCGAACCCGGCCGGCCCTGCATGCTGCTGCTGCATGGCTTTCCGGAGCTGGCCTGGAGCTGGCGCAAGCTGATGCCGCCGCTGGCCGCCGCCGGCTACCACGTGCTCGCGCCCGACCAGCGCGGCTGCGGCTGCAGCAGCGGCTTCGACAGCGCCTACGACGCCGATCTGCAGCCCTTCGGCCTGCGCAACCTGGTGCGCGACGCGGTGGCGCTGCTGGACGCGCTGGGCATCGATCGCGCGGCCGCGGTGGTCGGCCACGACTTCGGCTCTCCCGTCGCCGCCTGGTGCGCGCTGCTGCACCCCGAGCGCTTCGCCTCGGTGGTGCTGATGAGCGCACCCTTCGGCGGCCCGCCCGCTGCGGCGGCGGCAGGCGGCGACATCCATGCGGCACTGGCCGCGCTGCCGCGGCCGCGCAAGCACTACCAACGCCACTACGGCACGCGCGAGGCGAATGCCGAGATGTGGCACTGCCCGCAGGGCGTGCACGCCTTCCTGCGCGCCTATTACCACATGAAGAGCGCCGACTGGGCAGCGAACCAGCCCTTCGAGCTGCAGGGCTGGCACGCCGACGAGTTGGCGAAGATGCCCGAGTACTACGTCATGGACCTCGACAAGGGCATGGCCGAGACCGTGGCCGCGCATTTACCCACGGCGGCACAGGTGGCTGCCTGCGCCTGGCTTACCGAGACCGAACTGGCGGTGTACGCCACGGAGTTCGGCCGCACCGGCTTCCAGGGCGGGCTGCAGTGGTACCGCTGCAGCACGCACCCGCCCTGCGTCGCCGAGCTGCAGCGCTTTGCCGGACGCACCATCGACGTGCCCGCCTGCTACCTGGCCGGCGCCAGCGACTGGGGCATGTTCCAGAAGCCCGGCGAGCTGCAGCGCATGCGCGCCGTGTGCACCCGGCTGCGCGGCGTGCATCGCGTGCCCGGCGCCGGCCACTGGGTGCAGCAGGAGCAGCCCGAGGCCACGCTGCGTCTGCTGCTCGACTTCCTGGCCGAGGCCGTGTGAGCCTGTGGCCGCTGGCGCTGGCCGCCGCCGCGCTAGCCACGGCCTTCCGCCCGTGGCAGACGCTGCGCCGCAGCGCATTGCGCCACCCCTGGCTGGCGACGCTGGTGCTGCTGCCCTGGCTGTGGAGCACGGCGGCCCACCTGCCCGGCGGCCTGCCGCTGCAGCTGTCGCTGGCGGCGCTGACGGTACTGATGCTCGGCTGGCCGCTGGCCTGCTGGAGCTGGCTGCTCGCGGCCGGGGCGGCCGCCTGGCTGGCACGGCCGGCGGTGGCCGCCGACCCACTCGCCTGGGCCCGGCTGGCCGGCGAGCTGGCGGCCTGGAACGGCGTGCTGCCGGGCACGCTGGCGCTGGCCATCGGGCTGGCGACGCGGCGCTGGTTGCCGGCGCACCCGATGGTCTACATCCTGGCGCGCGGCTTCGCCGCCACCTTGCTGGCGATGGCGGCCACCGGCGCGCTGTGGGTGGCGACGCAGCCGCTGCCGCCGGGTGCCGACGCCGGCTCGCTGATGCTCGGCCGCTGGCTCATCGCCTGGGGCGACGCGGTCGCCACCGGCATGCTGACGGCGATCTTCGTCGCCTACCGGCCCGAGTGGCTGCTGACCTGGTCGGACCACCGCTACCTGCCGCCGCGGTAGCATGGTCCGAAAACCCGAGGAGGCTCACGTGATCGTCGAACGCATCTGGACCGGCAATGCCTACCGCAACTTCAACTACCTGATCGCCTGCCCCGAGACCGGCGAGGCGCTGGCCGTCGACCCGCTGGACCACGACAAGTGCCTCAACGCCGCCAAGGTGCGCGGCTGGCAGATCACGCAGGTGCTGAACACGCACGAGCACCACGACCATACCGGCGGCAACGAGGCGGTCATCGCCGCCACCGGTGCCAAGCTGCTGGCGCACCACAAGTCCGGCGCCAAGATCCGCGGCGTCGACCGCGGGCTGAAGGCCGGCGACCTCGTCAAGGTGGGCCGGACGGTCGAGCTGGAATGCCTGGACACGCCCGGGCACACGATGTGCCACGTGTGCCTGCGCTCGCACACCGAGCAGCCGGCGCTGTTCTCCGGCGACACGCTGTTCAACGCCGGCGCCGGCAACTGCCACAACGGCGGCGACCCGGTGGCGCTGTATGCCACCTTCGTCGAGCAGCTGGCCAAGCTGCCCGGGAACACGCAGGTCTATCCGGGCCACGACTACATCGAGAACAACCTGAAGTTCACGCTGTCGCGCGAGCCCGACAACGGCGCCGCGCAGGCGCTGCTGCCCCAGGTGGAAGGCCACGACCCGGCCACCTCGCTGATCACCACCTTGGCCGAGGAGAAGCAGTTCAACACCTTCTTCCGCCTGGGCAGCGCCAGCGTCATCGCCAGGCTGCGCGAGGCCTTCCCCGACCTGCCCGCGCAGCCCGACGCGCAGACGGTGTTCGTCAAGCTGCGCGAGCTGCGCAACAGCTGGTGAGCCGCCGCCCGCGCCATGCAGCGTGACGAGCCCCTGCGCCAGCGTATCGCCGCGCACCTGCAGGCTTTCGAGCTGCACGGCGCCGACGCCGGCGGGCTGCGCGCGGCCGCGGTGGCGGTGGCCATCGCCGATGAAGGCACGGGCGCCGACCTGGCCGGCGTGCGCCGGCCCGAAGGCTGGAGCACCGAGGCCGCGCTGCTGCTGACCAAACGCGCCGGCGCGCTGCGCAACCACGCCGGCCAGTGGGCGCTGCCGGGCGGGCGCATCGATGCCGGCGAAACGCCCGAGCAGGCGGCGCTGCGCGAGCTGCACGAGGAAGTGGGCCTGCACTTAAGCGAGGACAGCCTGCTCGGCCGGCTCGACGACTTCGTCACGCGCTCGGGCTACGTCATCACGCCGGTGCTGGTGTGGGCCGGCGCGGCGCGCGATCTGGTGCCGAACCCGCAGGAGGTGCGCAGCATCCACCGCATTCCGGTGAGCGAGTTCCTGCGCGCCGACGCGCCGATGCTGGAGCAGCGCAGCGACAGCGAGCACCCGGTGCTGCGCATGCCGGTGGGCCACAGCTGGATCGCCGCGCCGACGGCCGCCGTGCTGTACCAGTTCCGCGAGCTGTGCATCTGCGGCCGGCCGACGCGCGTGGCGCACTTCGAGCAGCCGCATTTCGCCTGGAAGTAGCGCTTACCGCTGCTCACACTGTTAAGCGGCGCAGCAATACGCCCGTGCCGCCCGTCGGCGTTAATACCGGCATGTACCTCATGGAGCCTGCCGCGATGAAACGTCTGTCCCTGTTCCTGGCCGCCGTCGCCCTGGCCGCACCGGCGTGGGCCGGCACCGACGTCGGCGTGTCCGTCGGCATCAGCCAGCCCGGCTTCTACGGCCGCATCGACATCGGCCGTGTCGCTGTGACACCGGTGCTGGTCTACCCGCAACCGGTGCTGATCGCCGCGCCGCGGGCGGTGGTGGTGCAAAGGCCGATCTACATGCACGTGCCGCCGGGCCATGCAAAGAATTGGCGCAAACATTGCTCGCGCTACGACGCCTGCGGCCGGCCGGTGTACTTCGTGCGCGATGACTGGTATCGGCAACACCATGGCGGCCCGCCGCACAAGGGCCACGGCAGGGGCAGGGACCATCACAAGCGCAGCTGAGCGGCCGGCTCGTACCGAGTCGCGATCGAAGGAAGCGGGCTGCTGACGGCGCATAGCGGCTGTTCGCTTCTGTGTTTCTGTCCTGCGCGGGC
>CAYUPF010000240.1:0-5912 GCA_964446545.1 uncultured Rubrivivax sp. | reverse complement strand
TGATCGACCTGAAGCCGCGCAGCGCCGACGCCTGGGCCCAGCTGTCGGCCGAGGCATTGGCCGAAGTGCGCAGCAGCCTGCAGTTGCTGGCGCAACTGGGCGCGGTGCCGGCCGACGCGGTGGAGCGCATCACCGCGCGCATCCGCCTCGTGCCCGACGACGCGGCCGATGCCGCGCTGGCCGCGGCCACCGTCATCTTCGAAGGCGTGCCCGAAACGCTGCAGGCCAAGCGCGAGGCGCTGGCGCGCGTGTGCGCCGCGGCCACGGCGGACGCGATCATCGCCTCCACCACCTCCACCATCCTGGTCACCGACCTGGTGCCGCTGGTGACACAGCCCGAGCGGCTGATCAACGCCCACTGGCTGAACCCGGCCTACGTCATTCCGCTGGTCGAGCTGAGCGCGCACGACGGCACTTCGCCCACAGTGCGCCAGCGGCTGCGCGCGCTGCTCGAAGGCATCGGCAAGCAGACGGTGGAATGCGGCCCGGCGCCCGGCTACATCGTGCCGCGGCTGCAGGCGCTGATCATGAACGAGGCTGCGCGCATGGTGGAGGAAGGCGTGGCCACGCCGCAGGACATCGACAAGGCCACGCGCTACGGCCTGGGCCTGCGCTTCGCCGCGATGGGCGTGGTCGAGTTCATCGACTTCGGCGGCAACGACATCCTGTACCACGCCAGCCGCTACCTGAGCCGCACGCTCAGCGCCGCGCGCTACACCGCGCCTGCCATCGTCGACACGATGATGGCCCAAGGGCGCAACGGGCTGAAGAGCGGACAGGGCTTCTACGACTACCGCGGCATCGACGTCGACGCCTATCGTCTGGATGTATTGCAGCGCACGCTGGGCATGCTGCGCCACGCCGGCCAGTTCAGGCCACCGGTCAGCGGCGAACCCGACACGATGCACGCCACCGAACTCGCGCCGCACCCCAGCGGCGACAAGACCTGATGCAGTACCGATACCGCATCAGCCGCGCCAGGTACTGCCGCCGCAGTGCACTGGCAATCCTCTCCCTGTCCACTGGAGTCCAGACCATGATCCGAAAGGCCTCGTTCCCCTCGCTGCGCCACACCCTGGCGGCCCTGAGTCTGACGCTGGCCGCAACGGCCCCGGTTCAAGCCGCCGACATCACCCTGAACTACGCCTTCTTCGCGCCGGCCGGCACCTTCCCCGGCAAGCAGATGGCTCACTGGGCCGAGGAGATGAAGAAGCGCACCAACGGCAAGGTCGAGGTGCGCACCTACCCGGGCGGCACGCTGCTGGGCGCACGCGACATGTACGACGGAGTGAGCAAGGGCGTGGCCGACATCGGCCTGGGTTCGCCCTCCTACGACCCCGGGCGCTTTCCGCTGACGGCCGGCATCTCGATGCCGCTGGACTTCCCCAATGCCACCGTCGCCAGCCAGACGCTGTGGGCCGTAACCAAGGAGTTCAAGCCGAAGGAATACGACGGCTTCAAGCTGATCGCGATGTTCACCACCGAGCCCGGCTACATCCAGTCGCGCAACCCGGTGCGCAACCTGGCCGACCTGAACGGCATGAAGCTGCGTGCCGCCGGCACCGGCGTGCCGGTGCTCCAGGCGCTGGGCGCGGCGCCGGTGGGCATGCCGATGCCCGAAGTGCCGCAGTCGGTGCAGACGCGCGTCATCGACGGCACGATGACCTCGCGCGAGGTGTTGAGGGACTTCCGCCTGGCCGAGCAGCTGAAGCACGTGACCGACTATCCGACCGTGGTGGTGACCTTCGCTGCGGTGATGGACAACAAGCGCTGGGAAGCGCTGCCGCCGGACGTGAAGAAGGTGATCGACGAGCTGGCCGAGGAGATGCCGCTGTGGACCGGCAAGTACCACGACCACGAGAACGTCGGTGCCGCGATGGACTGGGCGAAGAAGAGCCACAACCTGCAGGTGCACAGCCTCAGCCCGCAGGAGAAGGCGGCGTGGGACGCCAGGCTGGCGCCGATGGTCGACGCCTGGATCGCGGAGGCCAAGGGCAAGGGCCTGCCCGCCGACCGCTACATCGAGCGCGCCCGCGCGCTGCGCGACCAGTTCGCGGCCAAGAAGTGACGACGGCGCCGTTGCCGGGCCCGCAGGGGGCGACGGCCCGCCTCGAGCAGGCCAGCCTGTGGATCAACCGTGCGCTGGCGGCGGCGGCCGGCGTCGCGCTGGCGGCGATGATGGGATTCACCGCCTTCGATGTGCTGACGCGCGCCATGGGCCGGCCCATGGCGGGCTCGGTCGAGATCATCGGCTGGCTGTCCGCGGTGGCGATGGCGCTGGCCCTGGGCGACGTGCAGGTGCATCGCGGCCACGTCGCCGTGACGCTGGTGTCGCAGCGGCTCAAAGGCCGCAAGGCCGCGTTGCTCGACGCCGTCAACGGTTTCGTCGCGCTGCTGCTGTTCGGTGCGGCGTCCTTCGTGCTGCTGCGTTACGGCATGACGCTGCAGCAGACGGGTTCGCTGTCCGAAACCTTGAAGGTCGCCGTCTATCCCTGGGTCTATGTCGCGGCGATCGGCTTCGCCGGCCTGACCTTGGCGCTGCTGATCGATCTGCTGCGCAGCCTGCAGCGCCTGCGTTCGGCGGCAGCATGACCCTTCCAACCTGCATCGGAACCCGATGGAATCCAGCGTCGTAGCCCTCGTCGGCCTGGCCGTGATGGCGGCCTTCATGCTGTTCGGCATGCCGATCGCCTTCGCCATGCTGCTGGCCGGCGTGCTCGGCAATGCCTACATGCTGCCCAGCGGCGCGGCCAGCCACCTGCTGGCGACGAACCTGTGGGACCAGTTCTCGTCCTACGGGCTGAGCGTGGTGCCGCTGTTCGTGCTGATGGGCCAGTTCGCCTACCGTGCCGGCGTCACCACGCGCCTGTACCAGGCGGCCTACACGTGGGTCGGGCGCCTGCCCGGCGGGCTGGCCAGCACCACGGTGGCTGCCTGCGCCGGTTTCTCGGCCATCTGCGGCTCGAACTCGGCCACCACCGCGACGATGGGCACGATCGCGCTGCCGGAGATGCGCAAGTACCGCTACGACGCCGCGCTCAGCGCCGGCTCCGTGGCGGTCGGCGGCACGCTCGGCGTGGTCATCCCGCCGAGCGTGGTGTTGATCGTGCTCGCGGTGCAGACCGAGCAGTCGCTGCTGCGGCTGTTCCTGGCCAGCGTGATCCCGGGCCTGGTGCTGACGGCGCTGTTCCTGCTGACCATCACCGCGCTGTGCCTGCGCAACCCCAGGCTCGGCCCTGCCGGGCCGGCCACCAGCTGGGGCCAGAAGCTGCGGGCGCTGAGTGGCGTGGTCGAGACGCTGCTGCTCTTCGGCATCGTCATCGGCGGCCTGTACGCCGGCTTCTTCACGCCCACCGAGGCCGGAGCGGCCGGTGCCGTCGGCGCGCTGGCCATCGGCGTGCTGCGCCGGCAGCTGACGCTGCGCACGATCGCCCAGTCGCTGCGCGAGAGCCTGCGCATCTCGGCGATGGTGGTACTGATGATCGCCGGCGCGGTGCTGTTCGGGCGCTTTCTCACGGTCTCGCGCATGCCCTTCGAGCTGGCGGAATGGGCCGCGGCGCTGCCGGTGGCGCCGGTGTGGATCCTGCTGGTCGTGGTGGGCATCTACCTGATCGGCGGCGCGCTGATGGATGCGCTCGGCTTCCTCGTCGTCACCACGCCGATCTTCTTCCCGATGGCGATGGCGCTGGGCTACGACCCGGTGTGGTTCACGGTGCTGCTGACGGTGGTCACGACGATGGGCGCGATCACTCCGCCGGTGGGTGTGAACGTCTTCATCGTCAACGGCCTGGCGCCGGACATACCGATCGGCAAGATCTTCCTCGGCGTCGCCTACTTCGGCCTGGCCTACGTGCTGTGCATCGCCGCGATGTGGCTCATGCCGCAGATCGTGCTGTTCCTGCCGCAACTGCTGCTGGGCTGAAACCCTTTGATCAAGGAGCCTTCAAGATGAGCCTGCCCGCCCTCGAAAGCCTCGTCGAACCCGACCGCGTGCACCGCAGCGTCTATACCGATCCCGCCATCTTCGACCTGGAGATGGAGCACATCTGGGAAAAGACCTGGGTCTACTGCGGCCACGAATCGCAGGTGCCCCAGGTGGGCGACTACCACACGCTGCAGATCGGCCGCCAGCCGATGCTGATGGTGCGGCAGAAGGACGGCAGCGTGCGCGTGCTCTACAACCGCTGTCCGCACCGCGGCGTGCAGCTGTGCGGCAACCAGCGCGGCAACACCGGCACCGGCTTCGTCTGCTCGTATCACGCCTGGAGCTTCCACCTCGACGGCAAGGTGCGCGCCATCCCGCTGAAGCAGGGCTACGAAGGCACGCGCATGGACATGGCCCATCCGGACTGCAGCATGAAGGCGGCGGCGCGCGTCGACAGCTACCGCGGCTTCGTCTTCGCCAGCCTGGCCGACGACGGCCCGGGCCTGCTCGAATTCCTGGGCGAAGCGAAGGTGGCCTTCGACGACATGTGCGACCGCTCGCCGCTGGGCGAGGTCGAGGTGGTGCCGGTATGCCACCGCGTGGTGCAGCACTCGAACTGGAAGTTCTTCATGGAGAACCAGCTCGACGCGCTGCACCCGTCGGTCACGCACCAGTCCACCGGCGTGCCGGCGCGCCGCGTCGAGCAGCGCGTCAAGGCCGACCAGGGTGCGGCACCGCTGTTCTTCCACTACCTGTCGGCCTTTGCCACCAGCTTCGACCAGTGGGATTCGGTGCAGACGGTGAACTTCCCGCGCGGCCACGGCATCCTCAAGGCCTACATGGGCCTGCGCCCCACCGATCCCGACACCGTGGCCTACGAAACGCTGATGAAGCAGGCCTACGGCGAACACAAGGCCGAGGAGTTCCTGTCGCGCAGCATCCACCACGTGCTGATCTATCCGTACCTGTCGGTGCAGTCGCCGTTGCAGCAGCTGCGCTGCCTGCGCCCGCTGGCGCCGGACAAGACGCTGTCGGAGATCTGGCACTTCCGCCTGAAGGGCGCGCCCGAGGCCATCTACCGGCGCTCGCTGTGGTACTTCAACCTCGTCAATTCGCCGGCCACGATGATCAACGCCGACGACCTGGAGAACTGGACCAAGGGCCAATGGGGCCTGCAAGGGTCGAAGGCCGGCGACTGGGTCAGCTTCCACCGCAACCACGGCGGCGACGAGGCGCGCGACGGCGTGCTCTATTCCAACAAGGGCACGTCGGAAGTGGTGATGCGCAGCCAGTTCAAGGCCTGGAGCGACTACCTGGCGCCGGCCTTCGCCGCCGCCCGAGCCTGAGGAGAGCGGCGATGAGCGAGATCAATGTCAAGAAGGCGCTGGGCCAGGGCGTGGTCATCGAGGCCATCGAATCGATGACCGGCGCCGAGTCGATCGCCCCCGACCACATGGGCCGCGGCGCGCGCCCGGCCACCGGCTACGTGCCGCAGGGCGTGGCCGTGACGCCGCAGCAGCAGCTCGATTTCGAGCAGCTGCTGTACCGCCAGGCCGCGATGCTCGACGCCAAGCGCTGGCAGGACTGGGCCGGGTTGTTCGCCGACGACGGGGTGTACTGGATGCCGGCCGCGCCCGAGCAGACCGACTGGATGAGCCAGCCCTCCATCTTTGCCGAGGACCGGTTGCTGATGGAAGTGCGCATGGGCCGGCTGCAGCATCCGAACGCCTGGTCGCAGGCGCCGCTGTGGCACACCAACCACCTGGTCGGCAACGTCGTCGTCGAGGCGCTGGCCGACGACCGGGCCGAGGTCTGGTCGCGCTTCCAGATGATGGAGCTGCGCCGCGACGACGTGCGCCACTTCGGCGGCAGCTACCGCCATTCTCTGGTGCGCACGGCCGACGGCTGGCGCATCCGGCTGCAGCGCGTGGACCTGATGAACGCGCAGGCCGCCTTCGACTACGTGATCCAGGCCTGGATCTGATTT
>CAYUPF010000239.1:0-5939 GCA_964446545.1 uncultured Rubrivivax sp. | reverse complement strand
CGCGCTGCGCGACCACCTGGGCTTTGCCCGCAACGTCATCGTGCAGGCCACCTGCCATGGCGCCGACAACCGCGCGATGGTCGATGCCTGTATCGCTTCCGGCGGCAAGGCGCGCGGCGTGGGCACGGTGCGGCGCAGCGTCGGCGATGCCGAGCTGCAGGCCATGCACGAGGCCGGCGTGCGCGGCGTGCGCTTCAACTTCGTCAAGCGGCTGGTCGACTTCACGCCCAAGGACGAGCTGATGGAGATCGCCGCGCGCATCGCCCCGCTGGGCTGGCACGTGGTCATCTACTTCGAGGCGGTGGACCTGCCCGAGCTGTGGGACTTCTTCACCGCGCTGCCCACCACGGTGGTGGTCGACCACATGGGCCGGCCCGACGTGAGCCTGCCGGTGGACGGCCCGCAGTTCGAGCTCTTCGTCAAGTTCATGCGCGACTGCCCCAACGTGTGGAGCAAGGTCAGCTGCCCGGAGCGGCTGAGCGTCGGCGGCCCGAAGGCGCTGCACGGCGAACAGGCGGCCTACCGCGATGTCGTGCCCTTCGCGCGGCGCATCGTCGAGACCTTCCCCGATCGTGTGCTGTGGGGAACCGACTGGCCGCATCCGAACCTCAAGGACCACATGCCCGACGACGGATTGCTGGTCGACTTCATTCCGCACATCGCCACCACTGCCGAGTTGCAGCGCAAGCTGCTGGTGGACAACCCGATGCGCCTGTACTGGCCGGAGGAGCACTGATGGCTCTGCAAAAACCCTACCTCGACGTGCCCGGCACGACCATCTTCGACGCGGAACAGTCGCGCAAGGGCTACCACCTCAACCAGTTCTGCATGTCGTTGATGAAGGCCGAGAACCGCGCGCGCTTCAAGGCGGACGAGCGCGCCTACCTGGACGAGTGGCCGATGAGCGAAGAGCAGAAGAAGGCCGTGCTGGCGCGCGACCTGAACCGCTGCATCGCGCTCGGCGGCAACATCTACTTCCTGGCCAAGATCGGCGCCACCGACGGCAGGAGCTTCCAGCAGATGGCCGGCAGCATGACCGGCATGAGCGAAGAGGAGTACCGCAACATGATGATCTCCGGCGGCCGCTCGGTCGAGGGCAACCGCGTCGTCGGCGAGCACGGCGATGCGCAGGCGCACCGCCAGCCGCAGGGCGCAGCGGGGCGAAAGGGTTGAACATGGCACGCATCACCGCCTCCGTCTACACCAGCCACGTGCCGGCCATCGGTGCGGCCATCGACCAGGGCAAGACCGGCGAGCCCTACTGGCAACCGCTGTTCAAGGGCTACGAGTTTTCCAAGCAGTGGATGCGGGACAACAAGCCCGACGTGATCTTCCTGGTCTACAACGACCATGCCACGGCCTTCAGCCTGGAGATGATCCCGACCTTCGCCATCGGCACCGCGGCCGAATTCACGCCGGCGGATGAAGGCTACGGCTCGCGCCCGGTGCCCACGGTCATCGGCCATCCGGCGCTGGCCTCGCACATCGCACAAAGCGTGATCCAGGACGACTTCGACCTGACCATCGTCAACAGGATGGACGTGGACCACGGCCTGACCGTGCCGCTGAGCCTGATGTGCGGCCAGCCTCAGGCCTGGCCCTGCCCGGTGATCCCCTTCGCCGTCAACGTGGTGCAGTACCCGGTGCCTTCGGGGCGGCGCTGCTTCATGCTCGGCCAGGCGATCCGCCGTGCGATCGAGAGCTACGACGAGCCCTTGCGTGTGCAGATCTGGGGCACCGGCGGCATGAGCCACCAGCTGCAGGGCCCGCGCGCCGGACTGATCAATGCCGCTTGGGACAACCGCTTCCTCGACCGGCTGATCGCCGACCCCGAGGATCTTTCCAAGGTGCCGCACATCGAATACGTGCGCGAGGCCGGCAGCGAAGGCATCGAGCTGGTGATGTGGCTGATCGCGCGCGGCGCGATGGCCGATGTGAACGGCGGCAAGGCGCCGACCGTGAAGCACCGCTTCTTCCACGTGCCCGCCAGCAATACCGCAGTGGGCCATCTGATCCTGGAGAACACATGAGCATCAAGGTTGCGCTCGCCGGCGCCGGCGCCTTCGGCATCAAGCACCTGGATGCCATCAAACTGATCGACGGCGTCGAGGTGGTGTCGTTGGTCAGCCGTGAGCTGGAAAAGACGCAGGAAGTCGCCGCCAAGTACGGCATCGACCACGTCACGACGAACCTGGCCGACAGCCTGGCCCTGAAGGAGGTGGACGCGGTGATCCTGTGCACGCCCACGCAGATGCACGCCGAGCAGTCGATCGCCTGCCTCAACGCCGGCAAGCATGTGCAGGTGGAGATTCCGCTGGCTGATTCGCTGGCTGGTGCCGAGGCCGTGGTCGCGCTGCAGAAGAAGACCGGCCTGGTGGCGATGTGCGGCCACACGCGCCGCTTCAACCCCAGCCACCAGTTCGTGCACCAGCGCATCGCGGCGGGCGAGTTCCACATCCAGCAGATGGACGTGCAGACCTATTTCTTCAGGCGCAGCAACATGAACGCGCTGGGCCAGCCGCGCAGCTGGACCGACCATCTGCTGTGGCACCACGCAGCGCACACCGTGGACCTGTTCGCCTACCAGGCGGGTTCGCTCATCGTGCAGGCCAATGCGATCCAGGGCCCGATCCACCCGACCTTGGGCATCGCCATGGACATGAGCATTCAGCTCAGGTGCGCCAACGGCGCGATCTGCACGCTGTCCCTGAGCTTCAACAACGAAGGGCCGCTGGGCACCTTCTTCCGCTACATCGGCGACACCGCCACCTACATCGCGCGCTACGACGACCTGTTCGACGGCAAGGACGCCCAGATCGACGTGTCCCGGGTCGCGGTGTCGATGAACGGCATCGAGCTGCAGGACCGGGAATTCTTCGCCGCCATCAGGGAAGGTCGGGAGCCCAACGCCAGCGTGGCGCAGGTACTGCCGTGCTACCGTACCCTGCACCTGCTCGAGCAGCAGCTCGCTGCCTGATTCGCCTCATTCAACCCAAACCATCGGAGACAGTCATGACGATCACCCGCAAGCATTTCCTCGGTGCGATGGCCGGTGCCGCCTCGCTGGCGGCGCTGCCGCGCGCCTTTGCGCAGACCTCGACGCTGCGCTTCCACCAGATGCTGCCGCCGCAGGCCACGATCCCGGCGCGCGCCATCAAGCCCTGGGCCGACAAGGTCGAGAAGGAGAGCGGCGGGCGCATCAAGGTGCAGCTGTTCCCGAGCATGCAGCTCGGCGGCCGGCCGCCGGAACTGTTCGACCAGGCCAGGGACGGGGTGGCCGACGTCGTCTGGACGGTGCTGGGCTACACGCCGGGGCGCTTCCCCAAGACCGAGGCTTTCGAGCTGCCCTTCAGCAGCGGCCTGGCCGAGCCGGCGTCGCGCGCCTTCCAGGAATTCGTCGAGCGCCACGCGATGGACGAGTTCAAGGACGTCAAGCTGATCGGCGTGCACGTGCACGGCCCCGGCCTGATCCACAGCCTGCAGCCGGTGACCAAGCTCGAGGACATGAAGGGCCTGAAGGTGCGCGGCGGCTCGCGCATCATCAACATCATGCTCGAACAGCTGGGCGCCACGCCGGTGGGCATGCCGGTGCCGGCGGTGGGCGAAGCGCTGTCCAAGGGCGTCATCAGCGCCACCACCATCCCCTGGGAAGTGGTGCCGGCGTTGAAGGTGGAGCAAATCGCCCGCAATTCCACCGGCTTTGCCGGCGACAAGGGCCTGTACACGCAGACCTTCGCGGTGGCCATGAACAAGGCCAAGTACGACGCACTGCCGCCCGACCTGAAGAAGATCATCGATGCCAATTCGGGCATGGTCGCGGCCTCGATGTTCGGCCGCGCCATGGACGAGGGCGACAAGGCGGGCCTGGCCATCGCGCAGAAGGCGGGCAACAAGATCATCACGCTCGATGCCGCCGAGACGCAGCGCTGGCAGCGCGCGGCCAACGGCGTGCGCGCCGTGTGGTTCAAGGAGGTCGAGGGCAAGGGCATCGACGGCCCGAAGCTGGCGCAGGAAGCCGAGAGCCTGATCGCCAAGTACAGCAAGTAGGGCGCGGCAGCGCATGGACCCGGCCGCGGCGGCTGCGCGCCGTCGCGACGCAAGGCTTCCCATGAACAGACTCATCTATGGTTTGAGCCGGGCGATGGCCTGGTTCGGTTCGCTGGTGTTGGTGCTCATCGCCGTGATGAGCGTGGCCAGCATCATCGGCCGCGCCTTGTCGGGCTTCGGGCTCGGCCCGGTGCCGGGCGACTTCGAGCTGGTCGAGGTCGGCACCGCGCTGGCGGTGTTCTGCTTCCTGCCGTGGACGCACCTGAAGCGCGGCCATGCGGTGGTGGACATGTTGTGGGGCAGCTACCCGCCAACGATGCGCCGTGTGCTCGACGTGCTGGCCGACGCGCTGATGCTCATCGTCTGGCTGCTGCTGGTGTGGCGCATGTCGCTGGCTCTGGGCGAGTACCGTCACAACAACGAGGTCAGCTTCATCCTGCAGATGCCGGTGTGGTGGGGTTATGCGGCCTCGCTGCCGGCGGCCGTGGTCGGCTGCATCGCCTATGCGTGGCGGCTGCTCGAAACCCTGCGGCTGGCCTCGCCGCCGCCCGGCTTCGTGATGGCCGGAGGGGGCCACTGATGGATCCGATCTGGCTGGCCACGGCCTCCTTTCCCGTCCTGCTGATCCTGATCTTCCTGCGCGTACCGATCGGGCTGTCGATGCTGGTCGTCGGCCTGTTCGGTTCGTGGCAGGTCTACGGCAGCGCCGCGCCGCTGCTCAACCAGATGAAGAACCTGGCCTATGGCCAGTTCTCGTCGCATTCGCTGTCGATCGTGCCGCTGTTCCTGCTGATGGGGCAGTTCGCCACCTTGGGCGGCATGTCGCAGGCGTTGTTCAAGGCGGCGGAGGCCTTCATCGGCCACCGCAAGGGCGGGTTGGGGATGGCCGCGATTGGTGCTTGCGCCGGCTTCGGCGCCATCTGCGGCTCGTCACTGGCCACCGCGGCGACGATGGGGCAGGTGGCGCTGCCGGAACTCAAGCGCGCCGGCTATGCGGGTAGCCTGGCGTCCGGCGCGCTGGCCGCCGGCGGCACGCTGGGCATCCTGATCCCGCCGTCGATCGTGCTCGTCATCTACGCCATCCTGGCCGAGCAGAACATCGCCAAGCTCTTCGCCGCGGCCTTCATCCCCGGCATCCTGGCGGCGCTGGGCTACATGCTGGTCATCAACATCGTCGTGCGCATCAACCCCAAGCTGGCCGGCAGCGTGCCGCCGATGCCCTGGCCCGAGCGCTGGCAGGCGGTGGGCGCGGTGTGGCCGGTGGTGCTGATCTTCGTCGTCGTCGTCGGCGGCATCTACACCGGGCTGTTCACGCCCACCGAGGGCGCGGCGGTGGGCGCGGTGTCCACCGGCTTGCTGGCCTGGTGGCGCGGCGGGCTGACGCGCCAGCGGCTGCAGGAGGCCTTCGAGTCCACCGCTGGCGGCAGCGCGATGGTCTTCATGATCGTGCTCGGCGCCGCCGCCTACAACAGCTTCCTGGCGCTGTCGCAGCTGCCGCAGGAGCTGGCTGCCTGGGTGGGCGCGCAGGGTCTCAGCCCCTATTCGGTGCTGTGGGCGATCCTGGTTTTTTATCTGATCTTCGGCTGCGTGATGGACTCGCTGTCGATGATCCTGCTGACGATCCCGATCTTCTTCCCGATGGTGTCGGGGCTGGACTTCGGCCTGACGCCGGAAGAAACCGCCATCTGGTTCGGCATCCTGGTGCTGATCGTGGTCGAGGTCGGGTTGATCACGCCACCGGTGGGCATGAACCTGTTCGTCATCCAGTCGATGGCGCCGGACATCAGCATCCGCGACACCTACCGCGGCGTCTGGCCCTTCGTGGTCAGCGACCTGACGCGTGTGGTCGTGCTGGTGATGTTCCCGGCGATCACGCTGTTCGTGCTGCGGCT
>CAYUPF010000238.1:0-5942 GCA_964446545.1 uncultured Rubrivivax sp. | reverse complement strand
CGGGTCGGCATGCTGCGGTACTCGAATGGGCGGCTTCACGTTATCACGTTGCGCCAGCGCTTGCATCCCCGCGAGCGTACATCCGGATCGACCCTGGGCCCTTGGTGCGAGACAATGCTCAAAGCCGCCTGCCCACGCGGGCAAGGGCCCCGACGGGCCGGCGACTTCTTCGGGCGACCGGGCGAAGGACCCAAGGTGAACCAGTGACAGGCTGGATCGACACCCATTGCCACTTGGACGCGCCGGAGTTCGACGCCGACCGCGCCGCCGTGGTCGAGCGCGCGCGCGCCGCCGGCGTGACGCGGCTGGTGCTGCCGGCGGTGGAACGTGCCAACTTCGACGCGGTGCGCGAACTGGCCCACGACTGCGACGGCGCCTATGCGCTGGGCATCCATCCGCTGTACGTGGAACGCGCCGCCGAGCCCGACCTGCAGCACCTGCGCGCGCAACTGCGCGCGCACCGCGACGACCCGCGGCTGGTGGCGGTGGGCGAGATCGGCCTGGACCATTTCGTGCCGGGGCTGGACCTGGCGCGGCAGGAGCGCTTCTATCTGGCGCAGCTGGAACTGGCGCGCGAGGCCGGCCTGCCGGTGATCCTGCACGTGCGGCGTTCGGCCGATGCGCTGCTCAAGGACCTGCGCCGCATCGCGGTGCGCGGCGGCATCGCTCATGCCTTCAACGGCAGCGCGGTGCAGGCTGGACATTTCGTGGCGCTGGGCTTCAAGCTCGGCTTCGGCGGCGCGATGACGCACGAGCGCGCGCTGCAGATCCGGCGCCTGGCGGCGTCGCTGCCCGAGCAGGCGATCGTGCTCGAGACCGATGCCCCGGACATCCCGCCGCAGTGGCTGTACCGCAATGTGTTGCAGCGTGCCAGCGCACCGCAGGCGCGCAACGAGCCGGCCGAACTGCCGCGCATCGCCCAGACGCTGGCGGAGCTGCGCGGCTGGACGCTGGCTGAGACGGCAGCGATCACCAGCGCCAACGCACGCGCCGCGCTGCCGGGGCTGCCATCTTGAGCGAGCTGCTGCACGGCCTGCCGCCGGTGATCGCGCGGCACACGCGGCTGGTGCTGCTGGGCAGCTTTCCGGGGACTGCATCGCTGGCCGCCGGCCAGTACTACGCGCACCCGCGCAACCAGTTCTGGCCGCTGCTGTCGGCGCTGCTCGACGAGGCACTGATGCCGCTGCCCTATGCGCAACGGCTGCAGCGGCTGCGCGCGCACGGCCTGGGCCTGTGGGACGTGATTGCCGCCTGCCGCCGCGAAGGCAGCCTCGACAGCCACATCCGCGACGCGCAGTACAACGACCTGGCGGGGCTGCGCCGGCGTGCGCCGGCGCTGGTGGCGGTGGCACATAACGGCGGCGAATCGGCGCGTGCGATGCGCATCACCGGCCAGCTCGGCCTGCCGGTCCACCGGCTGCCGTCTAGCAGTCCGGCCAACGCCAGCTGGAGCTTCGAACGCAAGCTGGCCGCCTGGCGCGAGGTCTTCGTGGCCTGCGGGCTGCGCTGAGCGCCTCGGTTATCGTGCCGGATTCGTCCATGGCCACCCGCAACGTCCTCGCCTCGCGCCTGCCCGAGGCCACGATTTCCGAGTACGACGGCGTGCGCAGCCTGCACCTGGGCACGATCTGGATCCAGGGCTCGATGCGCATCGCCAAACCAGACCATGTCGAACTCGACTACGTGCAGCGCATGCTTGCCAGCCTGCTGTGGCTGCCGGGCGAAGCCCTGGGCCACGGCCACGCGGTGCAGCTCGGCTTGGGCGCCGGCGCAATCACGCGCTTCACGCTGAAGGCGCTGCGCATGCACACCACCGCGGTGGAACTGAACCCGGCGGTCATCGCCAGCTGCCGGCGCCATTTCCACCTGCCGTCCAACGGGGCGAAGCTGCAGGTGCTGAACCAGGATGCCGGCGACTGGGTGCACGACGCGGACAACCACGCCAGCGTGCAGCTGCTGCATGTAGACCTGTACGACCAGGAGGCGGCGGCGCCGGTGCTCGACGATGCGCGCTTCTATGCCGCCTGCCGCGAAGTGCTGGCCGCGGGCGGCGTGATGAGCGTCAACCTGTTCGGCCGTGACGCGCGTTTCGAATACAGCCTGTCGCAGATCGTGGCGGCCTTCGGCGCGCCCCAGGTGTGCAGGTTGCGCGCCACGCGCGAAGGCAACAGCGTGGTGCTGGCCGGGCGTGACGTATTGCTGCCGGATCGCACCACGCTGCTCGAACGCGCGGCTACCATCGAGGCCCGCTACGGCGCCTGGGGCTTGCCGGCGCGCAAATGGCTGCGCATGCTGCGGCCGCTGACCGCACCATGACACAGACTTCCACCCCGCACCGCAGTGCCAGACCCGCCGTCGCCGACACCCTGGTGGTGCCCCACCAGGTGTGGAAGGGCAAGCTCGACTGGCGCGTGCTGCTCGACTGGCTGCGCGACGACAAGCTGATCTCGGCCGAGGACGCCGAACGCGTGATACGCCGTTTCGGCGCCGGCAGCTCCAGCCAGCATGCGCTGGTACGCCTGGGCGCAGCGGGGCTGCAGCGCGCCGGCACGCAGCGCCCGCTGGACACCGAGGCCCTGACCGAGTGGCTGGCGCGGCGCTGCAAGATGCCCTACCTGCGCATCGACCCTCTGAAGGCCGATGTCGGCCGCGTCGCCGACGTGATGTCGGTGCACTATGCCGAAAGCCGCTGCGCGCTGCCGGTGCAGGTCAACAACCACGAAGTGGTGATCGCCACCGCCGAGCCCTTCGACCTGGGCTGGGTCGGCGAGATCGAGGCGCATGTGCGCCGCAGCGTCAAGCTGGTGCTGGCGCAGCCACAGGACGTGCGCAAGTACACCACCGAGTTCTATGCGCTGGCCAAGTCGGTGCGCGCGGCGCAGAAGAGCGGCGAGGTCTCGCCGGCGGCCAGCTTCGAGCAGCTGGTCGAGCTGGGCAAGACGGCCAAGCAGCTCGACGCCAACGACCAGGGCGTGGTGCAGGTGGTCGACTGGCTGTGGCAGTACGCCTTCGACCAGCGCGCCAGCGACGTCCATCTGGAACCGCGGCGCGACATGGGCGCGATCCGCTTCCGCATCGACGGCGTGCTGCACACGGTGTACCAGGTGCCGCTGGGCGTGATGAACGCGATGACCTCGCGCATCAAGTTGCTCGGTCGCATGGACGTGGTCGAACGCCGCCGTCCGCTGGACGGGCGCATCAAGACCAAGCGACCCGACACCGTCGACAAGATCGGCGCCGAGGTCGAGATGCGGCTGTCGACGCTGCCCACCGCCTTCGGCGAGAAGCTGGTGATGCGCATCTTCGACCCCGAGACGGCGGTCAAGCGCATCGAGGCGCTGGGTTTCGGCGCGCACGACACGCAGCGCTGGCAGGAGCTGATCGCGCGGCCGCACGGCATCATCCTCGTCACCGGGCCCACCGGCTCGGGCAAGACGACGACGCTGTATTCCACGCTGAAGCAGCTGGCCACCGACGAGGTCAACGTCTGCACCATCGAAGACCCGATCGAGATGATCGAGCCGGCCTTCAACCAGACGCAGGTGCATGCCGCCATCGACATGGGCTTTGCCGAAGGGCTGCGGGCGCTGATGCGGCAGGACCCGGACATCATCATGGTCGGCGAGATCCGCGACCTGGCCACCGCCGAGATGGCGATCCAGGCGGCGCTGACCGGCCACCTGGTGTTCAGCACGCTGCACACCAACGATTCGGCCTCGGCCATCACGCGGCTGGCCGACCTGGGCGTGCCGGCCTACCTGATCTCGGCCACGGTGGTGGGCGTGCTGGCGCAGCGGCTGACGCGCATGCTGTGCCCGGCCTGCAAGCAGCGCGACGAAGGCACGACGCGCGAGACGCTGGACGAGCTGGCCAAGCCCTGGCGCCTGTCCGGCGGGGTGCGCCCGTACAAGCCGGTGGGCTGCCTGGAATGCCGCCATACCGGCTACCGTGGCCGTGTCGGCCTGTACGAACTGCTGGTCATGACCGAGGCTGCGCGCGAGTGCGTGCACCCGGCGCTGGATGCCGGCGCGCTGCGCCGCCAGGCGGTCAAGGACGGCATGCGCGCGCTGCGCCTGGCCGGCGCGATGAAGGTCGCCGAGGGCCTGACCACGGTCGAGGAAGTGCTGCGCAGCACGCCCAGCCTGGACATGCGGGCCTGAAGCGCGGCGCTGCTGCGGCGGCGCCGTGAACTCCCGGCGCCGTGGGGCGCCGATATCATTACGTGGAAACCACATCCGGCCGCGAGGGCTGGCTGCCTAGAATCGCGCCCACAAGTCAATCGAGGAGACGCGCGTGAAAATCAAGAGCCAGAAGGACTTCTGGTCCGGTCTGATGTTCGTGCTTACCGGGCTGGGCTTCGCTGCCGGGGCCACCAACTACAGCTTCGGTACCTCGGCGCGGCCCGGCCCCGGCTACTTCCCTTTCGGGCTGGGCATTCTGCTGGCGCTGCTGGGCGCGCTGGTGCTGTTCAAGTCGCTGACCATCGAAAGCGAGGGCGGTGACAAGATCGGTGCCATCGGCTGGAAGCCGCTGTCCCTGATCGTGCTGAGCGTGGTGGTCTTCGGCGTGGCGCTGCCCTGGCTGGGCATGTTCCTGTCGCTGCCGCTGCTGATCCTCATCTCCAGCCTGGCCGGCGACGAGTTCAAGCTGAAGGAGGTGATCGTCAACAGCGTGATCCTCACCGCCGGCTCCTGGGCGGTTTTCATCAAAGGCTTGAACCTGGTGATCCCGTTGTGGCCCACCTTCATCAACGTCTGAGGAGAGCCGCATGGATCTGATCACCAATCTGGCGCTCGGCTTCGGCGTGGCCTTCACGCTGCAGAACCTGTTCTATGCCTTCTTCGGCGCCTTGCTGGGCACGCTGATCGGCGTGCTGCCGGGCCTGGGACCGGTGACGACCATCGCCATGCTGCTGCCGTCGATCTATGCGCTGGACGCGACGCCGGCGCTGATCATGCTGGCCGGCATCTACTACGGCGCGCAGTACGGCGGCTCGACCACGGCCATCCTGATCAACGTGCCCGGCGAAAGCAGTTCGGTGGTGACGGCGATCGACGGCTACCAGATGGCGCGCAAGGGGCGGGCGGGGGCCGCGCTGGCCGCGGCCGGCCTGGGCTCGTTCTTTGCCGGCTGCGTGGGCACGATCATCATCGCCGCGTTCGCGCCGCCGCTCACCGAAGTGGCCTTCAAGTTCGGCCCGGCCGAGTACTTCAGCCTGATGGTGCTGGGCCTGATCGGCGCGGTGGTGCTGGCCTCGGGCTCGCTGATCAAGGCGATCGCGATGATTCTGCTCGGCCTGCTGCTCGGTCAGATCAACACCGACGTCATCTCCGGCGTGCCGCGCTTTTCCTTCGACGTCCCCGAACTGACCGACGGCATCAGCTTCGTCGCCATCGCCATGGGGGTGTTCGGCTTCGGCGAGATCATCGCCAACCTCAGCCGCCCGGCCGAGCACCGCGAGGTTTTCACCAAGGACGTGAAGGGCATCTGGCCGACCAAGCAGGATTTCAAGGACGCCTGGCCGGCGGTGCTGCGCGGCACCTCGCTGGGCTCGATCCTGGGCGTGCTGCCCGGCGGCGGGGCACTGCTGTCCTCGTTCGCGGCCTACACGGTGGAGAAGAAGATCAAGGGCAGGCCGGGCGATGTGCCCTTCGGCCAGGGCAACATCCGCGGCGTCGCCGGCCCCGAAGCCGCCAACAACGCGGGTGCGCAGACCTCGTTCATCCCGATGCTGACCTTGGGCATCCCGCCGAACGCGGTGATGGCGCTGATGGTCGGCGCGATGACCATCAAGGGCATCCAGCCCGGCCCGCAGGTGATGACCAGCAACCCCGAGCTGTTCTGGGGCCTGATCGCGTCGATGTGGGTCGGCAACGCGATGCTGATCATCCTGAACCTGCCGCTGATCGGCATCTGGATCAAGCTGCTGACGGTGCCCTACC
>CAYUPF010000237.1:0-5942 GCA_964446545.1 uncultured Rubrivivax sp. | reverse complement strand
TCAGGCCGGGCGCACGAAGAAGGGCGCGGTCTCGAACACCTCGTTGGCGAAGCGCTGCCCCTTGAACGACAGGTTGCGCTTGAGCACGAAGTCGAAGAGCAGCACGTTGCTGTGGCGCAGCGCGCGCAGCGGCTCCACCAGGCCGGCATCGAGCAGGCCGCGCGACACCAGCTTGTGCAGGTCGATCAGCGGCACCACGCCGGGCAGCGGATAGTCCGAGCCGTTCAGCAGCCGGGTCTGCCAGTCGCGGCGCGACAGCAAGGTGTCGAGCACGTCGATGCGGTTGGACTGCACCACCGCCGAGATGTCGCCGTACAGCGTGTTGCGGTACTGCGGCTCGTCCATCAAGCGCACGAACAGCTCGAAGTTCGACGGCTTGCCGCCCGACTTGGCCGCGTCCAGCTCCTCGCCATGGCCCAGCGAGGCGCAATGCGCGACGACGACACGCACGCCGGCGTCCAGCGGCCGTCGCAGCCGCAGCGGGTTGCCCAGGTGCTCGCCGAAGCCGACCACCGCCTGCTCCTCGCCGGCATGGGTGATCAGCGGCAGGTTCAGCTTCACCAACCTGGCGTAGTAGGGGTCGCAGCGCGGGCTGGCCGGGTCGATGTTCTGCGCCGTCGGCAGCCACTTGATGGCACGCGCACCGCGCGCCACCGCGGCATCCAGCCGGTCCAGTGCGCGCGGGTCGTAGGGATGGATAGACGCCACCCACTCGAAGTGTGCCGGGTGCTCGGCCGCCTTCGTCGCCATGTACTCGTCGCTGGCGTAGTAGGTGGACATGTCGCGCATCGGCTCGCCGGCCTCGTCGCGCGCCCAGTCGAAGGCGAAGAGCATGGCCTTGAAGCCCGGCGCCATGCCGCGGCACTGCGCCAGCAGGTTGGCGCCGAAGCTCAGGTCGATGTGTCCGGGCCGGTCGTCGATGCACGAGGCATTGATGTAGATCTTGCGCCGCAGGTATTCCTGCGGGTTCCACAGGCTGCTCATGCGCGGGTTGAACCACAACCCGCTGCCCGAATCGCCGTCGCCGAACACGTGCACGTGCGTGTCCCACACCTTGGCGGCATCGAGCCCTTGCCACACGTCGCGCAGGCGCGGATCGTCGCGCAGCTGCGGCGGCAGCTCGGCGATGCACTTGTTGAGCACGCCGTCGCGCAGCGACAGGTCGCAGCCGGCCAGCAGCGCGCCGGCAACGCCGGCCCCCAGAAAAGCGCGTCGCCGCATCATCGCGACAGCAGGTTCTTGTGGATCGTGCCGCCCTTCATGATCAGCACGAAGCTGCGCTCCGGGGTCTCGATCAGCTTCAGGTTCTCGAGCGGGTTGCCGTCGACCAGCAGCAAGGCGGCGACCCCGAGGCGGCGGTGCAGTTGTTTCATGGCCTCAGCTCCCGGGCTTCGCGGCCGTGCCGAGCAGCGCGTCGATGCGCTGCAGGATGAAGTCGAAGAAGGGGTTCGAGGACATGCGCGCCAGCGAATCGATGCTGACGACGAGGATGCCGCGCTCGCCGCGCGTGGCCATCGCGCCGAGGTTGGCGCCGTAGTCCTCGCTCATGTCGGGCTCCATGCCGTAGAGCGGGTCGCTCAGCGGGAAGGGGATCGCCAGATGCGACAGCGAGAACACGCCGGGCGGGAAGGCCAGGCCCAGCTCGTGCGTCTGTTCGGTAGTAGCGCCGGCCTCGATCGTGCGCGCGACCACGTTGGCGGTGCCGCGGTCGGCGTTGGTGATGATGGTGGTGCGGAAGTTGCGCGGCGCATCGGGCAGCAGACGCTCGAGCACGGTGTCGGTACTGCGACGCAGCATCGGCCCGAACTTGGCATTGCGGTTCAGGTCGAAGAGCACGAGCTCGCTGCCGTTGGCCGGCAGCTTGGCATACAGCGCGGCGACGATGGCGCGCGTGCTGACGGTGAAGTCCACCACCGACTGGAAGGTCAGCACCGGCGCCAGGCCCTTCAGGTTGTCCTGGCGCGCATGCCGGTCGATCTGCGCCTGCAGCCGCCGCGCCACCAGCGAGGACTGGCGCGCGCCGTTCACCGGGAAGCTGTTGAACTTGAAGGGGTTGAACTCGGGCACGATGCCCAGCCAGGCCGCCTTGTCGAAGGCCGGGAAGAAGGCCGGCCAGCCGAACACGCCGGCAAAGCGCGCCGTGCTGGTGATGCCGATCATCGGCGCGAAAAGCACGATGTGCTCGGGCCGCGCCAGCTTGCTGTCGTCGAGCGCGTCCAGCGCGTACTTCATCGCCAGCGCGCCGCCGTTGGAAAAGCCGATGACGTGCAGCGGCGTCGGCGCCGGCGACAGCCGCCGCGCCTCGCGCACTGCCAGATGCGTGGCCGCCATCCACTGCTCCCATTCGACCTTGGCCAGGCCCGCGGGCACGGTGCCGTGGCCGGGCAGGCGGATGGCCACCGCGACGTAGCCGGCCTGCACGTAGCGCCGCGCCACGTGGCGCAGGCTATAGGGTGAATCGGTCAGGCCGTGCAGCAGCACCACCGCGCCGACCGGCGTGCCCGCGGGCGCCAGGATGTAGGAGCGGTTCCAGTCCTGCGCGAAGCGGCCGGGGTAGATCGGGCTGTCGGCGAAGTAGCGGTTGGAGTCGACGCGCGCGTCGTCGTCGAGCTTGTCGGTGACCTCGGTGCGCACCTCGTCGAAGAGCTTCTTCTCGATGTCCAGATAGCCGGCCCAGTCGAGCTTGGCGATCTGCGCGGCCGAGGCCTCGCTGGGCGCGAAGGTGTGCCAGCGCTCCAGGTGCGGCGCGCGCAGCGAGTCGTAGACGCGCCAAGCCAGGATCACCACCAGCAGGGTCACGAACACGGCCACCGAACGCTTGAGGATCTTGAGCGCAGTCGCTTTCATCACGTTTCTTGGTAGGCGCACCCGGGCGCAACCGGTCGATCATAAGCGGCCGCATCGGCAACAATGAGCGTGCAGAAACAGGAGATCACCGCATGCCGACGATCCGCGTCCGTGTCGCGCGCGACGACGAATACGCGGTCTGGATGCCGCTGTGGCGCGGCTACCAGGCTTTCTACAAGGTGGACATCGCCGACGAGGTGAGCCGAACGACCTGGCAGCGCTTCTTCGACGCGGCCGAGCCGATGCACTGCGACTTCGCCGAGGTCGACGGCGTGGTGCGCGGCCTGGTGCACAGCATCGACCACCGCAGCTGCTGGCTGAAGGAGCATTCCTGCTACCTGCAGGACCTGTTCGTCGCGCCCGACTGCCGCGGCCTGGGCCTGGGCCGCCGGCTGATCGAGCATGTCTACGCGCAGGCCAAGGCACGCGGTTGCGCACGCGTGCACTGGCTCACGCACGAGAGCAATGTCGAGGCGATGAAGCTCTACGACCGCATCGCCGACAAGCCCGGCTTCGTGCAGTACCGCAAGGCGCTGTGACTGCGATGTGGCAAAGACTGAAGCCGCAAACGGGCAACCTGCGCGTCTGGCAGGTGGGGCTGCTGCTGGCGCTGCTGGGCTTCTGGCACGTGATGACCGCGCCGGGGCTGCTGCCGAACTTCATGTTCGACAACGACCGCCAGGCGGCCTTCTTCTTCGGCCAGCCGGCGCTGGTGGCGCAGCGCATCTGGAGCTGGTTCATCACCGAAGGCGACATCTACCGCCACCTGTGGGTGACGCTGACCGAGACGCTGCTGGCCTTCGCCATCGGCTCGGTGCTGGGCCTGGGCGCGGGGCTGTGGCTGGCGCTGCAGCCGATGGCCTCGGCGCTGCTCGAGCCCTACATCAAGGCGATGAACTCGATGCCGCGCATCATCCTGGCGCCGATCTTCGCGGTGTGGTTCGGGCTGGGCATCGGCAGCAAGGTCGCGCTGGGCGTGACGCTGGTGTTCTTCATCGTCTTCTTCAACGTCTACCAGGGCGTGAAGGAGGTGTCGCCGGTGGTGCTTGCCAATGCGCGCATGCTGGGCGCGAGCCCGCGGCAACTGCTGCGCCACGTGTACCTGCCCAGCGCGATGGCCTGGGTCTTCAGCTCGCTGCACAACAGCGTCGGCCTGGCCTTCGTCGGCGCGGTGGTGGGTGAATACCTGGGCTCGAGCCAGGGCGTGGGCTACCTGATCCTGCAGGCCGAAGGCAGCTTCGACATCAACACCGTGATGGCCGGCATCGTGGTGCTGACGGCCTTTGCGTTGCTGCTGGATGCCGCCGTGACGCGCATCGAGAAGCGGCTGATGAAGTGGCAGCCGAAGAGCGGCGAGACCGAGAAGCTGTAGCGCGCTTCAGTTGAGCGACTGGTCCTGCCGCAGGCGCTGGCACTGCGCATGCCGGATCCAGCCGCGCTTCGCGCAATGGGTCTGCATGCACTGGTACAGCGCATAGCCGCTGCGCGCGCCGCAACGCGCACGCGGGCTGTCGGATGCACGCGCGACACCTTGCGCAACGACGGTCGGTGTCGCGGGCGGTGGCGCATCCGCCGGGCTCGGCGCTGGGACCGCTTCGGCCGCAGGGGCAACAGCGGCGATCGCCTCGGGGCGGCCGGCGCCGGTGGGCAGCAGACTCGGTATCGCCACGGGTATGGCCATCGGCATCGCCACGTCCACGGGTGCCGCAGCGTGGGACGACAGTGGCGCAGCCGGCACGCCGCCGTGGCGCTGGCGCATCCACTCGCCGGCCGCGACGGACACCGTCAACGTCACCATGAGCACAGCGCCCGTCGCCCAGCGCCGACGCCGAGAACGTGCCACGGCCGACCTGCCCGGCAGCGCCGACGCGCATGCCGCCGCGGTGATCTCGTGGGCCCGCGCGGCGACGAAGGGCAAGGTCTGCTGCAGGTCGGCCACTTGCGACGCCGGCACGGTAACCATTGGAAAGCGCCCGTGTTCGGCAGATCCGCCGGGCGCCGTCGCCCATGGGCTGGGCGCCTCCAGTTGCAGCAGGCACGCCGCCGCCTCCCGTGCCTCCAGCAGGGCGCGCAGTTGGGCCACGCTTTGTGGCCGATGCTGCGCCGAATCGTCGAGACAGGCATCGAGCGCGCTCAGCCACGCGGGCGCCGCAGCCGGCCCGCCATGCAGGCGCTGCCACAGCGCGCCCAAGGGCTCGAAGCTCTGCCGCGCATCGGCCGACATCGCTCTGGGCGCCTGACCACCGACAAAGAAGTGCAAGGTCGCCGCCAGCGCGTAGAGGTCGGTCCACGGCCCCAGCGGCCCGTGGGTGGACGGCTCGCGCTGCTCGATCGGCCTGAAGCCGGGCTCCAGCGACGCCATCATGCTGCGCGTGCTGCCGCTGATCAGCGCCGCGCGCACGGCGTCCGAACTCATCAGCACCGGCCCGCTGTCGGGCAGCATCAGGATCTTGTCCGGCGACACCGCGCCATGCACGAAGCCGAGCGCGTGCAGTTCGGCCAACGCCCCGAGCAGGCCGTCGAGCCAGGCGCGCAGCGCCGCGGCATCGGGCGGGCCGGACAGCGCCTGGCGGTGGGCGCGCAGCGTCGGCCCCGCGCAGCAGCGCATCACGCGGCAGACGGTGCCGTGATGGTGCAGGATGCGCAACAGGCGCGGCAGCGACGGGTGCTCGCAGTGTGCGAGGGCGCGCGCTTCGTGGACGAAGGCCTGCCGGCCACGCTCGAAGCACTGCGCATATTCGCGCTCGCGCAATACGACCTGCGCCTCGTCGCTGCGCAGCACCAGCGTGTCAGGCAGGTACTCCTTGATCGCCACGTGCAGCTTCAGCACGCGGTCGTAGGCTCGGTACACCAGCGCCACGCTGCTGTGGGCGATGACGCTCTCGATCTCGTACTCTTCGAGCCGCGTGCCGGCAGGCAATGCGCGCCCGGGTGTCGAATCGGGGCTGTCCGGCGAGGCGATGCGGGGCGTCACGGGCCGCGATGCTCCTTCTGGCAAAGCCGTCACGGGCCTGGCCGCCTATGCAGCCGCCGCCCGCTTGTTCATTCCTTTCGCATTGTCACGAGTTGCGCTCGGAATCGCCAGCCGCAGCGAG
>CAYUPF010000236.1:4281-5952 GCA_964446545.1 uncultured Rubrivivax sp. | reverse complement strand
CCGCCTCGCTGAACGCTCCCATGCCGGATAGTCATGGAGTGGTTGCTCAAGCGGCAGCGCGCCCACGCCGCAATACCGGCGCCAGCGCCACGCCGGTGTGCGTGCCGGCGGCGACCACCTGCTCCGGCGTGCCCGCCATCACCACGCGCCCGCCCTCGCTGCCGCCTTCGGGGCCCAGGTCGACGACCCAGTCGGCCTCGGCGACCACGTCCAGGTCGTGTTCGATCACCACCACGCTGTGGCCGCCGTCGACCAGCCGGTGCAGGAGCGTCATGATGAGCGTCATGTTGATGTCTGCGTCTGCGCCGTCTGCCAGGACGCCTCGCATGGCCGCCTGCTCTATTAGCCGGTCCATGCGGCGGCGGACCGCGCAACTGCAGCTGGCGCTGCCCGCCGCACTGCGGCATCATGCGCGCTTGGCACAGCAGGAATCGACGACATGTTGAAGGAAGTGGAAGCCGACGGGCACATCGCGCTTGGCAAGCAGTTTGCGGGTCGACGCTATGATTTGCAGTTCCATCCCGACGGCCGGGTCGAACTCCGGCCCGTGTCCACGGCGCAGGACTCCGCCGCCGAGCTGACGCGCCTGTGGGCACAGCAGCATGCCGATGCCATCGGGCTCCGTGAACCCTGCGCCGGCCTCGCCTGCCAACGATTCGTCTACACCCACACCCGCACCTGCGCCCGCACCTGCACCTGCGTCGGCGCCCCGATGACTTCAGCCAGCACGATCGACGCGAGGATGACAAGCCCGAACTTCACGGCCTGCGTGCCGACAAGATCTGTATGAACGACGCTGCCATTGCTCCCCAGGCGCAGGCGCCTGTCGACGAAGTCTCGACGAGCGCGGCCGCGGACCATCCGGTTCGCGTGGACCGCATCAGCGAGCTGTACCGCGGCGAGATCTTCAGCGACAACGACGTGCGAATTGCGCGCGATCGAATCCACTGGATGTGCGCCCAGTGCGAAGGAGAAACGGTCCTCGACGTTGGATGCAGCCAGGGAATCGCCTCGATCCTGCTGGCTCGCGAAGGCTTCTCGGTGACGGCGATCGACGTGCATCCCGACAGCGTCGCCTACGCAAGGGCTGAAGCGGCGCGCGAGACGACAACGGTTCAATCCAGGTTGTCCATCATCGAGACCGACCTCGTAAACCTCCCGGACGCTCCCGGATTCGACTCGATTCTCCTCGGCGAAGTCATCGAGCACCAGGCCCGGCCCGAGCGCTTGCTCAAGGCGGCACAGTCGCGCCTCAACCCGCGCGGGCGGATGATCGTCACGACACCGTTCGGGCTTCATCCGGACCCGGACCACAAGGTGAGCCTCTTTCCCAGCGACCTGGTCAGGTTCGCGAGGGAGATGGGGATGGGCATCACACGGCTGCAGGTGGACGGCAGCTACATGCGCTGCGTCTACGAGGCGAGCACCGAGCCCGGTCAGCCGTACCCCGGCCTGGACGATCTGCTTGATCGCACCCAGCGAGCGACCCTCGAAGCCGAGCAGCGGCTGCACGATCTTCTGGGCCAGCGCGCCGAGCAGCTCAAGAAGTCCGCCGAAGCACTGAGGATCACCCAGCGCAAGCTGGCAGAGGCGACGGCTGCGGCCGAAGAAAGGACCCAGGCGCTCAAGATCACGCAGCGCAAGCTGGCCGAAGCGACGACCGCGATTGGC
>CAYUPF010000236.1:0-4181 GCA_964446545.1 uncultured Rubrivivax sp. | reverse complement strand
GTTCGGCGAGAAGGACCAGGCGCTCAAGATCACGCAGCGCAAGCTGGCGGAGGCGACGGCTGCGACAGAGGCGAAGACCCAGGCGCTGAGTGCGACGACGGCGACGCTCGAGGAGCGGGTCCAGGCGCTCAAGATCACGCAGCGCAAGCTGGCCGAAGCGACGACCGCGATTGGCGAGAAGGAAAAGGCGTTCGGCGAGAAGGACCAGGCGCTCAAGATCACGCAGCGCAAGCTGGCGGAGGCGGCAGCTTTGCGCGCCGGCCAGGAGCGTGAAGCGGGTGCGGCGCTGCGCGCTGCGAACGCGCGTTTCGAAGACGCCAGTCGTCGGCTCGAGGTGCAGGCCAAGGCATCGCAAACCCAAAAGGCCGAGCTCGACGCCGCTGGCCTGCGTTTGCGTCAGGCGGATGACAAACTTGCCTCGCTTCGCGTCGTGCAGCAGCAACTCGAACGCAAGGTCGAGGTTCGTGATGCGCGCTTGCAGGCCATGCAGCGGCGCCTGGCTGCGGTCAGCGACCGCACCGAGCGTATCGTCGCCAGTGCATCGCACCGTGTCGGCAAGACCCTCGTCGCGGCGGCCAAGTCGCCGTCGCGGGCGCTGCACCTGCCGGTCGACCTGTGGGCGATTTACCGTGACAGCAAGAACCGGCGCAGCGCCGCGACGCCGGGCGTCGAATTGCTGCCGGCAGCCCAGCCGGCGCCGGCGGTCGATGTGCCGGCACGGCTCCCCGCTGCCCCGCCACCTGCCGCCCCGATCCCGGCTCCGGCCCCGGCAGCGGTGCGGGCGGCGGTGCCAGAGCCGGTCGCGACGCCGGAGCCGGCCGTTGTGCGCGAACCACCACGCCCGGCACTGCCGGCCGACCTGAAGCGCCTGAAGGTGGCGGCGGTGATGGACGAGTTCACGTTCCACTCGTTCGCGCCCGAGTGCGAACTGCTTACACTGCGCCCGCAGACCTGGGAGGAAGAACTGGCCGGATTCGCGCCGGACCTCGTCTTCATCGAGTCCGCCTGGCGCGGCGCCGACGACCTGTGGACGAAGAAGGTCAGCAATCCGTCGGCCGAAATCATGGGCGTGATCGCCTGGTGCGCGCGCAAGGGCGTGCCCAGCGTGTTCTGGAACAAGGAAGATCCGGTCCACTTCGGCAGCTTCCAGCACCTTGCCAAGGCCGTGGACTACGTCTTCACGACCGATGTCGACTGCATCGCGCGCTACAAGCGCGACGTCGGGCACGACCGCGTCTACCTGCTGCCGTTCGCGGCCCAGCCCGCGGTGCACAACCCGATCGAGCGCTTCGAGCGGCACGACGCGTTCTGCTTCGCCGGCTCGTACTACCTGAAGTACCCGGAGCGCCAGCGCGACTTCAAGAGCCTGATGGACGTCGTGTCGCAACTGCGGCCCGTGGAAATCTACGACCGCAATTACCACAAGCCGCATCCGCACTACGAATTTCCGCCCGAGTACGAGAAGTACATCGTCGGCAGCCTGCCGTTCGACCAGATCGACAAGGCCTACAAGGGCTATCGGTTCGGCATCAACATGAACACGATCAAGCAGTCGCAGACGATGTTCGCGCGACGTGTGTTCGAACTGCTCGCATCGAACACCGTCGTGGTCAGCAACTTCTCGCGCGGCGTGCGGCTGTTGTTCGGCGATCTGGTCGTGTGCTCCGACGCGCCGGTGGAGCTCGAGCGACGGCTCGCGGCCCTGTGCGCAGACGAAGCGAGGCTGCGCAAGTTCCGGCTCGCCGGCGTGCGCAAGATCATGGCCGAGCACACCTACGCCGACCGTTTGGCCTACGTGACGGCGAAGGTGCGCGGCACGGCGGCCGCCTCCGCGCTGCCCGGCGTGACCGTGATCGCATGCGCCGGTGACGCGACCGAGGCCCGACGCGTGCTCGCGATGTTCCGCGCTCAGCGTCATACCGCCCGGGAGCTGATCCTCGTGACGCGGCAGGCTGTCGATGCGCCGGGCGCCGACGTCGAAGTCCTCGATCCCGACTCGATGCAGCGCTTGCGCGAAGCTGTCGCAAGCGCTGCCTGGGTCGCGCCATGGTCGGCTGCCGACTATTACGGGCCCAACTACTTGACGGACCTGATCCTGGCGACCCGCTACAGCGCGGCCGAAGCCGTGGGCAAGGGCAGTTTCCACGCCGGCGAATCGGGCACGATCGAGTTGCGCCACGACGGTGCGCAGTACCGTTCGATACCGTGCCTCGACGCCCGTGCGACGATGGTGCGAGGCGGCTGGCTTGCGCGGCACATGCCCGCCGACGCGGCGGCACTGGCCGGCCTCGTGCTCGAGGGGGGCGAGTTCCTGTCGATCGACGAATTCAACTACTGCCGCGATGCGGCGGGCCTGGACGGGGCGGATTTGGCATTGCGTGTCGATGACGAACCCGGCTGGGCACAGGGGCTGTCGCTCGACCTCGACTTGCTGCCGCTTGCCGAGAGGCTGCAGGCCAACACGTCGATGGCGGCCAACGACGGCGACATCCGTGCCTTGCCCGGGAAGTCGGCCGACGAGTTGGCGGCGCTGCTGCCGTCCATCCTGCCCTCCGGCGTGACCTTTCGCTTGGTCGACGGCCGGCTCGAAGTGCGCTCCCGGCTCGCCGCCGACACCCATCGCTACATATACGTTTCCGACGCGTTCAGCCGCGCGGAGCTGAACCTCGAGGTCAACAGCCGCTTTCAGCTCGCGATGGAGGGCGACCTGGCGAGCGGCGTCGATCTGCGCACGGTGTTCGAGTTTCTCGACGAGGACAAGCGCAAGATCAGCCATGCCATGTCGCTTGCTGGAGCCGCCCAGTCGATGGCCATTCCAGCGCGCTGTCGTTTCGTTCGCTTCGGTCTGCGCGTGCAGGGCCCGTGCAGCGTGCGCATCCGGCGCCTGGTCCTCGCCGATGTGCGTGAGCGCCCGAGTGCGGTGGTTGCGACGGCGCGACACTTGCTCGTCACCAAACAGTACCCGGGCTATGACGACCTCTACCGCTACGGCTTCGTGCACAGCCGCGTGCGCGGCTATCGGCGCGACGGTCTGATCGTCGACATCTTCCGCCTGCAAGCCGACGAGCCCTGCGCGTTCCGCGAGTTCGAGGATGTCGACGTCGTGCAGGGCGACCGCGACCTGCTCGACCTGGCGCTGCGCAGCGAGTGCTACCGGCACGTGCTGGTGCACCTGCTGGATGCCCAGATGTGGGAGACGCTGGCGCGCCACATTGATCGTGTGAAGGTCACCGTCTGGGTCCACGGCGCCGAGATCCAGACGTGGCAGCGGCGCGAGTTCGAGTTCGACGGGCTCGACGATGCCGAGGTCGCGCGGCGCAAGGCTCTTTCCGATCAGCGCGCCGCGTTCTGGCAGCGGCTGCTCGGCGACCCGCCCGCAAACCTGTCGCTCGTGTTCGTGTCGCACTATGTCGCCGACCAGGCGCAGCAGGACCTGGGCGTCGATCTTTCGCGCGTGCCGCACCGGATCATCCACAACTACATCGACGGCGACCTGTTCGCCTACCACGCGAAGGACGCAGCGCAGCGGTCGCGCATCCTGTCGATCCGTCCGTTCGCTTCACGCGTGTATGCGAACGACCTGACCGTGCGCGCGATTTTGCTGCTCTCCGAGCGGCCCTGCTTCGCGAGCCTGTCGTTCCACATCGTCGGCGATGGCGAGCTGTTCGACGCGACGACGCGACCGCTCGCCGGCCTGCCCAACGTGACGCTGCACAAGGGCTTCCTGACACAGCGCGAGATCGCCGCGCTGCATCGGGAAAACGGCGTCTTCCTGTGCCCGACGCGAATGGACACGCAGGGTGTCTCGCGCGACGAAGCGATGGCGTCGGGGCTGGTGCCGATCACGATGCGGGTCGCCGCGGTCCCGGAGTTCGTCGACGACACGTGCGGCGTCCTCGTCGATGCCGAGGACGCAGGGCAACTCGCCGACGCGATCGAGGCGCTGCAAGCCGACCCGCGACGCTTCACGAGCCTTTCGCAGGCCGCTGCTGCCCGTGTCCGACACGACTCGGGCATGGCGCAGACGATAGGCCGCGAACTGGAATTGCTGACTGCCGACGAGCGGCTCCGGATGCACACGGCAGACGACTTCTCGCAAGATGCTTGTCCGGGCGGCATTGAGGGTCGGGCAGCGGATAAGGAATTCAAACACCCTTTTTCTCGCCCATGTCCGCCCCGGC
>CAYUPF010000235.1:0-5966 GCA_964446545.1 uncultured Rubrivivax sp. | reverse complement strand
ATCGCCGCCCCCGGGGTTGATCTATGGAGGCGACAACTATTCTGACGCGGGGGGGTGTGCCTGCTGCAGCAGCGGGGCCAGACTCACGGGCGGGCCGTCGGTGTTGGCGCCGGTGTTGGTGCCGGTGGCTGCGACGCGCGATGGTCGCTACCTTGGGCGGGCCTTGCAGGCCAGCCGACCGCCGCGCGCTGGTGGCGCTGGGGTTGCACGGGCCGGAGGGTGCGAGATCCTGAATCCGGCAGCGATGGTGCTGCCGCTTCAACGGATCACCCTTTCCCATGGACATCCCGCAGTTGTGAACGCTGGTCGGAATCCGCGCTTATGTGATGGCGAGGACGCGGATTTGGTTGTGATCGCCCATGCGGCGGCGGCCGTGGGTATTCCGAGCCGAGCAGCTGATCGATAGAGGGGGTGTCTGTCTGGCCGCCCTGCAGGGCGGCCAGACAGACCGAGAGGGCGTGAGCGGTCGGCGCAGTACAACCCGAGCCGAGCTGAAGAAGGTGGGCACGGCAGCGGCCCTCTCTTGCCGGGAAGCCTGATGACCGCGCCGTGCCCGACACCGTGCCGATGAAGGCGGTGCCGCAGCAGTGTGGCGCGCTGGGACGACTCCGTCCAGCACTACCGGCTCAGTCGGGTGGTGCCGTTGGACCGTCCAGCGCGTTTGTTCCTGTGCGTCGGGTGCCGCACCCAGGTCGTCTTGTGCAGCCACTGCGATCGCGGCAACCGGTATTGCGGCCGCGCCTGCTGGCGCCAGGTGCACGACGTCGCCCGGCGCGAGGCCGCCAGTCGCTACCAGCGATCGCGCCGCGGGCGCCTGCAGCACGCCGCGCGATCGCGGCGCTGGCGCCAGCGCGTCGCTGACCATGCTGACGCCGAACATAAAGTGACGCACCAGGGTTCCCTGGCTGGGGTGACCGCTGCTCCACTGGCGGCATGCACAGCCGACATCACATCCATCGCGACCGACCCGCCGGCGGGCGCGCCGGCATCCCCGCCGCCGCGGCGCTGCTGGCGCTGCGCAGCTGTCCAACCCGAGTGGCTGCGCCAGGACTACCTGCGTCGCGGTCGACATGCCATGACGCCGACCACCGGGCAGCGTCATGACCACAGCCCCTGACCTGGTCGCGCAGATCCTGCGCCTGTACACGGTCGAGAAGTGGCGCGCGGGAACGATCGCGCGGCAGCTGCGTGTGCATCGCGATGTCGTGCGGCGCGTGATCGCCGGCGACAGCGCGCCCGTTCATCTGTCGCCGCTGCGCCCCAGCCGCATCGACCCCTACCGGCCGTTCATGCTGGACACGCTCACCAAGTTCCCGACGCTGAGCTCGGCGCGGCTGCTGCAGATGCTGATCGAGCGCGGCTACGTCGGCAGCGCCTCGCATCTGCGCCAGCTCGTCGCCGGCATGCGCCCGCGCCCGGCGGCCGAGGCCTACCTGCGCCTGCGCACCCTGCCCGGCGAGCAGGCGCAGGTCGACTGGGGTCACTTCGGTCACTTGGCAGTCGGCCGCGCCCGCCGCCCCTTGATGGCCTTCGTCATGGTGCTGAGCCACTCGCGCCGGATCTTCCTGCGCTTCTTCCTCGACGCCCACGGCGCGACGTTCATGCGCGGTCACGCCGATGCCTTCGCCGCCTTCGGCGGCTGTGCCCGGGTCGTGCTCTACGACAACCTCAAGAGCGCGGTGCTGGAGCGCCGCGGCGATGCGATCCGCTTCAACCCCGCACTGCTGGAGTTCGCCGCGCATTACCGCTACGAGCCGCGGCCCGTGGCCGTGGCTCGCGGCAACGAGAAGGGCCGAGTGGAACGCGCGATCCGCTACGTCCGCGACAGCTTCTTCGCCGCCCGCACCTACACCGATGTGGACGACTTGAACGCGCAGGCGCGCCTGTGGTGCGAGGGCGCGGCGTCGGATCGGCGCTGGCCGCAGGACCCGGCTCTGAGCGTGCGCGAAGCCTTCCATGCCGAGCAGGCAAGCCTGTTGGCCTTGCCCGAGCGCGAGTACGCGTTGGCCGAACGGCTTGCCGTCACAGTGGGCAAGACGCCCTACATCCGCTTCGACCTGAACGACTACTCGGTGCCGCACACGCACGTGCGCCGAACCCTGAGCGTGCTGGCCGACGAACGCCGGGTCCGCATCCTGGACGGCACGCAGGAACTGGCGAGCTACGCGCGCTGCTGGGATCGAGGCCAGCAGATCGAGCAGCCCGTTCACATCGAAGCCCTGGTCGAACACAAGCGCGCCGCCCGGGCGCACCGCACCAGCGATCGACTGGCGCAGGCCGCGCCCGCCAGCGCCCTGTTCCTGCAGCGTGCGGCCGAGCGAGGCGAGAGCCTGCGCGCGACGACCTCGGCACTGCTGAGCCTGCTCGAACGCTACGGCGCCCGGGCGCTGGAGGCTGCCATTGCCGAGGCGCTGCAGCGCGGCGTACCGCACCCCAACGCGGTGCGCCTGGGGTTGGAACTCGCGCGCGAGGCCGCAGGGACACCGCCGCCGGTGGTGCTGGTACTGCCCGAGCACGTCGCTCGGCGCGACGCGCCGGTACGCGCACACGACCTGGCTTCCTACGACCGAACGGAGAGTGACGATGGCGACGACGACAACGACGATTGATGTGGCGACACTGGCCGACGCGCAGGCACAGGAACAACAGCTGCGCAGCCGAGCCGGCGAGCTGCGCCTGCATGGCTTGCTCAGCCGTTGGGCCGAGGTGATGGGCAACCCGGAGCAGGCGCGCTGGGTGGCCCAACTGCTGGGCTGGGAAGCGGCGGAGCGGCATCGCCGCAGTCTGGAGCGGCGCCTGCGCGCCGCCCACATCGGGCCCTTCAAACCGCTGACCGACTTCGACTGGACGTGGCCGACGAACTGCGATCGTGTAGTTGTTCTTGCTCGGACGGCCATGAGCCGGCAGGTAGGCAGCCCGCATCGCGGGAGTCCATTCGGCGGAGTGAACCATCAGGGCACGGATCGTCTCCGGGCGAAGTGCGGGGTAGGCCGCCATGAGCTGTGCCGACATTCGAGCGCCGAGCACAGATGCCGCGCTGGTGGCATTGGTCGTCGTGAAGAGACGTTCTTGGGGCAGGTTGTGCGTCGTCAGCAAGTGCAGGCTGGTGATGCCGACCGGACCTCGGCCGTCATTCGCCACGTTGCCGCCTTCGAACACGACATCGGGCTTCAGGGGCCATGAACTTGCCCAGGCTGCCGACGTGCGCGTGTACGGGCTGATGCCACCCGCCGGCGCCACGGCGGCGTAGTTCTGGGCATCGTCTTCCATGATGTCCACCTTGTCGGTGTAGGCTCCGACGGTGATGGCGTTCCATGCTTGGCCCGGATCGTGGATGCTGCTCGTGGTCAGGCTGGCGGGATAGTTGGCCCAGGATTGGGCATCCCGCGTGTTGCCGGCACACAGGACGAACAGGCGCGGGAACTGTCCGTTGCCGTCGTAGTCGGAGGCCAAGCGATCGACGGTGGATGACCACGCCGAAGGGCGCCCCCGGTCGCGGCCATCGCTGGCCGTCACTGCCGACGTGAACACCCGCGGCCGCGTCGGCGCCGCGATCTCGGGCCGCGAGACGGCTTCGGCAAACAGGTAGCCGTGCTGCCGGGAGTCGCCCGCATTGGCTCCTTGCTCCGGTGTCAGCTTCACGGATTCGAGCCGATGCTCGACAACCAGCGGTTCGTCGGAAGCGAGTGCAGTCGTGAGGTCGCCCAGAGCAGCCAGGCCCGCGAGCCCCGTGCCGTGATTGGCCGTGTCGTCGGTTCCCCAGTTCGGATCGATGGTGTGCAGGTCCGCGTCGGCCATGAACGGCTGCAGCAGAGGGTGACCGCGATTGATGCCCGAGTCCAACAGGCAGACGCGTGGCGTGGTGTCCCCCTCGGGGGCTGCATGGAGACGCGCCAGCGCGTCCTCGCTCCATTGCTGCTGCTCGACAGGTGTCAGGCCATTGAAGAATTCGGCGGTCTCCTTCGCGCGGCGCAACTCGGCGACGCAGTTGAGCGTCATGACCGACGCCGCAAACTGTTGCTGCGAGCCGCGCATCACGACGACAGTGCGTTCGGGAAAATTGATCTGGCGGCTGCTCACCTCGCAGCCCGAGAGCGCGGCGAGCTTGCGGAAGTCGGCAACGACGGAGTCCCGGTTGCCACGAACAGGCAGCCACACTTCCCACCAGAACACCTCGGCGGGATTCTCGGGCAGGAGGCTGGGCTCGTCAGTCCACAGCGCGCGCACTTCGGCGCGCCGAATCGACGCGATGGTGTCAATCAAGGCGCGATGATCGAGCGCATCACCGTTGACCTTCTTGCGTTCGGCCAGATAGTCGCCGACGTACTGCTCGAAGTGGGCGAGCTTCCCCTCAGGCACGAAGACGTTGGCGACCGTCCTGTTGCCCTCGGTCCTGACGCTCAGGACCTCGATCTTCTTCTTCGGGTCGCGCCCGACTTCGTATCCCAGGCTTTCGAAGGCGAGTTCCACGTCGGGGATGCCGACGAACTCCACTTGAAGACCCAGGCCGCTTTCGAACCCTTGCTCGCGCTGCGCTGCGATGGCTTCGTCCGCGATGGGCCGGAGAGCCTGAAGCTGGGCCCCCAGCGCTGCCCCGTGTTCGGCGCGATTGAGCGCTGGCGGCTTCGCACCACCGCCGCCGCCCGAAGGCGAGGTGAAGGCTTGCGCCTGCGACGTGTTTGTCAGGACAAGATGGGGGCGTCTATCTCGAGCTTGTTCCGGCATGGTTGGACGAGTGCTTGTTTTGCTGTGCCAGCCTTGCCGTGATGAGACGGCGCTCCTCTAACGCTCGTCCCAGCTCGGCTGGTTGCACCTTCGTCTGGTCATGCAGGATCGCATCCTTGACGGCTGCGTCGACGGCACGACTGATCTCGGCGTGGCTCAAGCCTTCGACCTGTTCTGCCCACTGTCCCTTCTTGGCGAAAGGCTTGGGAGCGAACGTACCGAGGCGGGCACGGATCAGGCCGTGGGCCTGATCTGCCGAAGGGAGACGGTACTCCACCACATCGTCGAAACGCCTGTACAGGGCGTAGTCCAGGACTTCGGGGTGATTGGTGGCGGCGATGATCAGGCTGTTGGAGTGATCCTGCTCGATCATCTGCAAGAAGCTGTTCAGCACGCGCCGGATCTCGCCGACGTCGTTGCCCACGCCGCGCTGGGAGCCGATGGCGTCGAACTCGTCGAAAAAGTACACACCGCGCATGTCGGCCACGGCGTCGAACACCTGGCGCAGCTTGGCGGCGGTCTCGCCCATGTACTTGGTGATCAAGGAGTCGAGGCGAACCAGGAACAGGGGCAGGCCCAGCTCGCCAGCGAGCGCGGCAGCGGACACGGTCTTGCCGGTGCCGGGCGGGCCGACCAGCAGCAGCTTGCGGCGCGGCGCCAGCCCGTGCTCCTTGATTCGCACCAACTGACGCTGCTCCTTGACGACACGCTGAAGCTGGCTCGTAGCGACTTCGTCGAGGATCAGGTCGCCCAGTCGGTTCGCCGGGTGCGACACCGTCAGCAGGCCGGCCAATTCGCTGCGCGGCTTGGCAGTGCTGCCGATCGCGACCAGCCTGCCAGATGCGTCCTGGCCCACGCGCGTCTTGGCGGCGTCGATCATTTCGCGCAACTCTTCGGCCAGCTTGCCATGCCCCAGCTTGGCCTCATGCGCGGCCACCTGCATGGCGACGGACAGGAACTGTCCTTCGTCGCGGCTCAGGTGCGACTTGATGAGGGCTTTGAGTTGGTCGGAACTGGCCACCTGGATGTCCGGGCTGGGAGGTCTCGTCAACGGTTGGATTGTGCACGCTGGGCACCACACCTGCGCGCGGGGCGTGCCCTTGAGCTGCCGATCAATCCACGGCACAAATCCGTCACACCAAGAAGAAAGGGTTAGCGGCTGCTCGCGCGCTAACCCTTGTAGAAGTGGCTCCTCGACCTGGGCTCGAACCAGGGACCTACGGATTAACAGTCCGGCGCTC
>CAYUPF010000234.1:0-6000 GCA_964446545.1 uncultured Rubrivivax sp. | reverse complement strand
GCGCACGACCCGCAGCTGGCCGACTGCCCGCCGTCGAAGAAGGCGCGCGGCGGCCTGAGCTGTGGCATCGGCGACAAGGGTCCGTTAGGCCGTGTGCTGGTCATCGGCGAAGCCGGCGCTGACTTCGTGGCCGAGCTGCAGCCCGAGCCCAACGATACGGTGCTGCGCAAACCGGGCAAGGGCGCCTTCCACGCCACCGGCCTCGACGCGCTGCTGCATGCGAAAGGCATCACCCACCTGCTGATCGGCGGCGTCACCACCGAGGTCTGCGTGCAGACGACGATGCGCGAGGCCAACGACCGCGGTTACGAGTGTCTGCTGGTGCAGGACTGCGCGGCCAGCTACTTCCCCGCTTTCCACGACGCTGTCGTCGAGATGGTGGTGGCGCAAGGCGGCATCGTCGGCTGGGCCGCGCCGCTGGCGGCGGTCGAAGCCGCATTGGTGGACTAAAGGCCATGTGGCGCGTCGTCACCACCCGGCTGCTGTCCGCCCTGCCCAACCTGGCGGGCGTGGTGGTCATCACCTTCATCCTCACCCGTGCGCTGCCCGGCGACCCAGCCGCCTACTTCGCCGGCGCGGCGGCCACCGAAGAAGCCATCGCCCAGGTGCGCAGCCAGTTGGGCCTGGACAAGCCGCTGCAGGAGCAGTTCTTCCAGTACGTGGCCGCCCTGGCGCGCGGCGACATGGGGCTGTCGCTGACGACCGGCCAGCCGGTGGCGCAGGAGCTGCTGGCGCGGCTGCCGGCGTCGCTGGAGATGGTCTTCCTGGCGCTGCTGCTGGCCTGCACCATCGCGCTGCCGCTGGGCGTGCTGGCGGCCACGCGCCCCGGCAGCTGGGTCGACCAGCTGTGCCGGCTGGTCACGACGGCCGGCGTGTCGCTGCCCACCTTCTTCACCGGGCTGCTGCTGGCCTACGTCTTCTATTTCCTGCTCGGCTGGGCGCCGTCGCCGATGGGCCGGCTGGACCCGATGTTCTCGCCGCCGCCGACGATCACCGGGCTGTACCTGGTGGATGCGGCGCTGGCCGGCGACCCGGCGATGTGGTGGGCCAGCCTGAAGCAGCTGATCCTGCCGGTGCTGACAATGGCCATCTTCGTGCTGGCGCCGATCGCGCGCATGACCCGCGCGTCGATGCTGTCGGTGCTGTCGGCCGACTTCATCCGCACCGCGCGCGCCAGCGGGCTGTCGCGCGGCACGGTGCTGGTCACCTATGCACTGCGCAATGCGCTGCTGCCGGTGGTGACGACGCTGGGCATGGTCTTCGGCTTCATGCTCGGCAGCAGCGTCATCGTCGAGAAGGTCTTCGGCTGGCCGGGCGTAGGCAGCTATGCGATCGACGCGCTCACCGCCAGCGACTACGCGCCGGTGCAGGGCTTCGTGCTGGCGATGGGCGTGCTGTTCGTGCTGCTGAACCTGCTGGTCGACCTGCTCTACGGGCTGATCGATCCGCGCGTGAGTGTCACATCATGAACGCCGAGACCTGGAAACACATCCGCCACGTGCTGGGCGAAAACCCGGTCACGCTGCTGGCGGTGGCGCTGTTCGGGCTGTTCGTGCTGATGGCGCTGTTCGGTCCGTCGCTGGTGCCCTACGACCCGCTGGCCAGCAACAGCGCGGTGGCGCTGCAGCCGCCGTCGGCAGCGCACTGGTTCGGCACCGACGCGCTGGGCCGCGACATCTTCTCGCGCACCGTGGTCGCCACCCGCCTGGACCTGGGCATCGCCGTGTCGGCGGTGGCCGCGTCCTTCCTCATCGGCATGCCGCTGGGGCTGGCGGCGGGTTTCTTCGGCGGCTGGTGGGACCGCATCGTCACGCGAGCGTCCGACACCATCATGGCCTTTCCGCTGTTCGTGCTGGCGATGGGCATCGTCGCGGCACTGGGCAACACGGTGGGCAACATCGTGCTGGCCACGGCCATCATCAACCTGCCCTTCTACGTGCGCGTGGCGCGGGCCGAGGCCAACGTGCGCCGCGGCGCCGGCTGGATCGAGGCCGCGCGTCTGTCGGGCAACGGCGATGCGCGCATCCTGGCGGTGTACCTGTTCCCCAACGCACTGCCGCCGGCGATGGTGCAGGTCAGCCTGAACATGGGTTGGGCCATCCTCAATGCCGCCGGCCTGAGCTTCATCGGCCTGGGCGTGCGCCCGCCGACGCCGGAGTGGGGCATCCTGGTGGCCGAAGGCGCGCAGTTCATCGTCAGCGGCGAATGGTGGGTCAGCTTCTTTCCCGGCGCGGTGCTGATGCTGGCGGTGTTCAGCTTCAACCTGCTGGGCGATGCGCTGCGCGACATCTTCGACCCCCGGAGGAGAACGTGAGTCAACCGCCGCTGCTGGAGGTCAAGGACTTCGGGCTGGAATTCCGCACCCGCGGCGGCGTGGTGCGGGCGCTCGAAGGCATCGATCTGCAGCTGCACAAGGGCGAGATCGTCGGCCTGGTGGGCGAAAGCGGCTCCGGCAAGTCGGTGCTGTCCTATGCCTTGCTGGGCATCAGCGACCGCGCGGCGCGGATCACCGGTGGCAGCGCGGTGTTCGGCGGCATGGACCTGCTGGCGGCCGACGAGGCGGTTCTGGCCGATCTGCGCGGGCGCGAGATCTCGATGATCTTCCAGAGCCCGCGCACCGCGCTCAACCCGATCCGCCGCGTCGGCCTGCAACTGCAGGACGTGCTGCGCCGCCATGCCGCCGCGCCCGGCGTCGACCTGGGCAGGAGCCTGAAGGAGCGCGCCGCGCAGGCGCTGCGCGACGTCGCCATCTCCGACCCCGAGCGCCGGCTCGCCGCCTATCCCTTCGAGATGTCCGGCGGCATGTGCCAGCGCGTGATGATCGCGCTGGCTCTCGCCTGCCGCCCCAGCCTGCTGATCGCCGACGAGCCGACCACCGGTCTGGACGTGACCACGCAGGCCGCGGTGATGGACCTGATCACCGGCCTGGCGCGCGAGCGCCACATGGCCACGCTGTTCATCACCCACGACCTGGCGCTGGCGGCCGACTACTGCGACCGCATCGTCGTCATGCATGCCGGCCATGCGGTGGAATATGCACCCACCAAAGCCCTGTTCGCCGCGCCGCAGCACCCCTACACGGCGCGGCTGATGAGTTCGACACCGGGCGAACGCAGCACTATCGCCAGCCTGCAGCCGGTGCCGGGCAACCTGCCCGATCTGCGCCGCAGCGATCTGCCGGCCTGCCGCTTTGCCGAGCGCTGCGAGCGTGCCAGCGAGCGCTGCCGCAGCGAGCGGCCGCGCCTGGATGGCGGATCGGCGCATGGCGTGGCCTGCTGGCATCCGCTGCGCGAAACCGTCGACCTTGCGGAGCCCGCCCATGTCTGAGGCCCTGTTGCAGGTCGAGGCGCTGCACAAACGCTTTCCGGTCGGCGGCCGGCGCGGCGCGATGCTGCATGCGGTGGACGACGTGTCGCTGTACATCGGCCCCGGCGAAAGTGTCGGCCTGGTCGGCGAATCGGGCTGCGGCAAGTCCACGCTGGTGCGGCTGCTGGCGCGGCTGCTCGACCCCAGCGACGGCCGCATCGTCTTTGCCGGGCAGGAGCTGTCCGAGATCCGCGCCGAACGCTTTGCGAGATGCCCGCAGCGCGCGGCCATCCAGATGGTGTTCCAGGACCCGACCGATTCGCTGAACCCGCGCTTCAGCGCGCGCGAGGCCATCGCCGAGCCGCTGCGGCTGCTCACCCCGCTGTCGGCCGCCGACATCGACCGGCGCGTCGACGAAGTGGCGCTGCAGGTCGGGCTGCCGCTGGCGCTGCTGCCGCGCTATGCGCACCAGCTGTCCGGCGGGCAGAAGGCGCGTGTCGGCATCGCGCGGGCGCTGGCGGTCAAGCCGCGGCTGCTGATCCTGGACGAACCCACCGCGGCGCTGGACGTGTCGGTGCAGGCGGTGGTGCTGCAGCTGCTGGCCGAGCTGCGCCGCGAGCTCGGCCTGAGCTACCTGTTCGTGTCGCACGACCTGAACGTGGTGCGCCTGCTGACCGACCGCGTGGCCGTGATGTACCTGGGCAAGATCGTCGAGACCGGCCCGTCCGAGGCGGTGTTCCGCGCGCCACGACATCCGTACACGCAGGCGCTGGTTTCGGCCATTCCGGGCCAGGGCCCGCGCATCAAGCTCACGGGCGAGGTGTCCAGCCCGATCGACCCGCCGGACCATGTGTGCCGCTTCCACGGCCGCTGCCCGCAGGGCGAGGACCGTTGCGCGCGCGAGGCGCCGCCGCTGCGCCGTCTGGGGGCTCGGGAAGTGGCCTGCCACTTTGCCGCATGATGCGCAGATGAGTCTTTCGACCCCGACCGCCGCCGCGCCGCGCACCAACCTTGCCGAACAGGTCTACACCCAGCTCAAGGCCGAGCTGCACGACTTCACTTGGGTGCCGGGCGACCGCTTTTCAGAAGCCGAGATCGGCCAGCGCGTCGGCGTGTCGCGCACGCCGGTGCGCGAGGCGCTGTTCCGGCTTCGCAACGAAGGCTTCCTCGACGTGGAGTCCAAGTCCGGCTGGTTCGTCAAGCCCATCGACTTCGGCAAGCTCGACCAGCTCTACGATCTGCGCGTGGTGCTGGAACTGGACGCCATCGCCAAGCTGGTGGCGCGGCGCGAGGACCCGCCCGCGCTGGAGGTGCTGAAGGCGGTGTGGCTGGTGCCCGCGGCGCTGCGGTCGAGCGATGCGCGCGAGGTGGGCGAGTTCGACGAGGCCTTCCATGCCGCGCTGGTCAGCGCCGCCGGCAATGCCGAGATCGCCAAGGTGCACCAGGACGTGACCGAACGCATCCGCATCGTGCGACGGCTGGACTTCACGCGTCCCGACCGCATCGAGGCCACCTACCAGGAACACGCCAAGATCCTGCGCGCGGTGATCCAGCGCAAGCTCGACGCGGCGCAGATGCTGATGAGCGCGCACATCGAGCAGAGCAAGGTCGAGGTGCGCAAGATCAGTCTGCACGCGATGCACCAGGCGCGGCTGCGCGCGGGCGGCTGACTACGTCGCGCGCCGCGCCCTGGTTGGTGCAGAGCCCGCCCGAGATCATGCGAATGGCGGTGGTGCGGGCCGATGGTCAGGTCGTGCGGTGCCGAGGCAAAATGGCTGCAGGAAGACCGACCATGGATACGCGACCGAAGATCGAACCCGCCGCGCTCGACGCGCTGTGCCGGCGCCACCGCATCCGCAAGATGTCGCTATTCGGCTCACGGCTGAAGGGCACGGCACGGCCGGACAGCGACGTGGACTTGCTGGTGGAGTTCGAGCCCGGCGCCGCGATCACCTTGTTCGACATGGCGCGCATCGAGATCGAACTGTCGGCGCTGCTGGGCGGTGCTCGGGTGGACCTGCGAACCGCTGCCGACCTGAGTCGACACTTCCGCGACGAGGTGCTGCGCACCGCCGAGTTGCAGTATGCCGCCGGATGACCTGATCCGGCTGCGCCACATGGCCGAGGCGGCGCGCTTGGCGGTTGGCTTTTGCCAGGGCCGACAGCGCGCGGACATGGACACCGACGCGATGCTGCGGTTGGCGGTTCTGCACGCGGTGCAGATCGTCGGCGAGGCGGCGACCAAGGTGTCCGCCGCAGGCCGGGGCGAGGCGCCGGCCATCGATTGGCCGGTGATCGTGGGCATGCGCAATCGGCTCGTTCACGCGTATTTCGACATCAATGCCGACATCCTGTGGGAGACGGTCATGCAAGGCCTGCCCGCGCTGCTGACGCAGTTGCAGGCCGTCGACGGCGTTGCCGAGACCGCCCCGCCGGGGAACTGAGTGCGCCGCTGCTGGCGGCGCAGACCGAGGAGGGCACGCTCTTGACGCTCGCGGGCCAAGCGCGTCACGAACCCGTCGCCGGCTCAGCCCGCACTGCGCCGCGCCTTGACCGCCTCGCTCAACACCCGCAGCACCTCCCGCGAATCGTCCCAACCCAGGCAGGCATCGGTGATGCTCTGGCCGTAGGCCAGCTTCGCCGGGTCGTCCTTGCCGGCGCTGAACTTCTGGCTGCCTTCCACCAGGTGGCTTT
>CAYUPF010000233.1:2150-6005 GCA_964446545.1 uncultured Rubrivivax sp. | reverse complement strand
GTTCACTTGCGTTGGTCCTTCGACCCAGCCTTGCGCCTCATCCGGATTTCGACTTCCAGAATCACGCGACGGCCCTCACGGGCATCGCGTACCCGTTGAGGGTGGCTACGTTGTCAGTGCGCTCGGCACGAGGTCGTTACCGGCCCCGCACTGCACCTAGGCTACTGGCGGCTGAACGCCAGGTTGCATACACGCTCCCGCGTGGGCAACAACTCATCGCACGGTTTGCACCGCGCACGCAACCCGCCTCTGCCTTGTGGGCGGAGGCCGCGACCGAAACGGCCGCATTCTTCGATGCCTTTCGGCATCACGTCCTTGCGGACGTCTCTCCAGGGCTGCTTTTCCACACTTGATCGATGCTTTCGCATCAGCGGTGTGGCCGGCCATCAGCTGGACCGGACGCGACTCTCAGGTCGCACGCTTGGGAAGCTGCCGTTCTGCCATTGAACTACACCCGCACGGCATCAAGTCTAGCGGAACCCCAGCGGGCTACACTCGCCCTCTTCCCAGCCGTCGCACCTTGAAATCATGCGCAAGTTGCTGTTTTTCCTGCTGTCGTGTGCGGGGTTGCTGGCCGGCTGCGCAGGCCTGCCGGGCAGCGAGCCGCTGAGGGTGACCTTGGCGGGTGTGGAATCCCTGCCCGGCCAGGGTATGGAGTTGCGCATGGCAGTGAAACTGCGCGTGCAGAACCCGAACGATGCGCCGGTCGATTTCGACGGCGTGGCGCTGACGCTGGACCTGCGTGGCATGGAACTCGCCAGCGGCGTCAGCGATGCGCGCGGCACGGTGCCGCGCTTCGGCGAGACGGTGTTGGTGGTGCCGGTCACGGTATCGGCCTTTGCCGTGGCGCGCCAGGCGATCAGCCTGGCCAGCGGCAACAACCCCAAGGTCGATTTCGTCGCACGCGGCAGGCTGTCGGACGGCAGTTTCGGCGGCGCGCACTTCGAATCGAAGGGCGAGTTCGACCTGCCGGCAGGCTTCCCCGGTGCGGCGTCGCCGCGCCCATGAGCGCGCCGGGCCGCTCCCAAGCGCTCATCCCGGAGCGCGCAGCGCGCCGGGTCGTCCAGTGAGCGCGCCGGGCCGCTGCCAAGCGTTCATCCTCCTGGAGCGCGCAGCGCGCAGGCTGGTCCAGTGAGCGATCCGACGGCTGCCCTTCCTGCGCGAGCGATCCGCAGCTTCGTGCTGCGCGCCGGGCGCATCGGCCCGGGCCAGCAGCGTGCGCTGGACGAACTGGGGCCGCGCTTCGTGCTGCCCTATCGTGCCGAGCCGCTGGACTTCGCCGCCACCTTCGGCCGCGACGCGCCCACGGTGCTGGAGATCGGCTTCGGCATGGGTGACGCCACCGCACAGATCGCCGCTGCGCTGCCCGGCATCGATTTCATCGGCATCGAAGTGCATGCGCCGGGCGTGGGTGCGCTGCTCAAGCGCATCGGCGAACAAGGCCTCAACAACCTGCGGCTGATTCAGCACGATGCGGTCGAGGTGCTGGAGCAGATGGTCGCGCCGGCCTCGCTGGCGGGCGTGCACATCTACTTTCCCGACCCCTGGCACAAGAAGCGGCACCACAAGCGCCGGCTGATCCAGCCGGCTTGGGTGCGGCAGCTGAGCACGCGCCTGGCACCCGGCGGCTACCTGCACTGCGCCACCGACTGGTTGCCCTATGCCGAGCAGATGCTCGAGGTGCTGGGGGGCGAAGCGAGCCTGGTCAACAGTGCCGCGGCCTATGCACCCCGGCCGGCGTGGCGGCCGCTGACCAAGTTCGAGCAGCGCGGGCTGAAGCTGGGTCACAGCGTGTGGGACCTGCTGTTCACCCGCCGCTGAGCCGAGCAGCGTCATGCAGAACCTGCTCGCCTCGATCGACCAACTGCTCGGCAGCCACTGGAAGGGCTCCGGTGCGGCCGAAGGCGACGGGCCAGGCCGCCTGTCGCACGCCTACCGCTGCCGCTGCGGCGGCCATGTCTTCTTCGGCAACAGTCTGTGTCTGAAGTGCGGCACGCCGCTGGGCTACCTGCCGCAGGAGGCAGTATTGCGGCCGCTCGTGCCTGGGCCGCAACCGGGCACCTGGGTCGCCGACGGGCACGAGGGCTTGTTCGCGTTCTGTGCCAACCGCGAGCAGGCGCCGGGCTGCAACTGGCTGCGGGCCGTCGGCGAAACGAACCCGCTGTGCATCGCCTGCCGCCTGAACCGCACCATCCCGAACCAGAACGATGCGCAGAACGTGCATTACTGGGTGCTGATCGAAAAGGCCAAGCGCCGCCTCGTCGCCGAACTGCTGGCGCTGCAGCTGCCGGTGAAATCCAGGCTGGACGAGGACCCGCAGCGTGGCCTGATGTTCGACTTCCTGCGTGCTGCGCCGAGCGGTCCACGCGTGATCACCGGCCATGCCGACGGCCTGATCACGCTCAACGTCGAGGAGGCCGACGACGCACGGCGCGAGCAATCCCGGCTCGAACTGCACGAGCCCTATCGCACGCTGCTGGGCCACCTGAGGCACGAGGTCGGCCACTATTACTGGGACCGCCTGGTGCGCGACGGTTCGTGGCTGGAGCCCTACCGCGCTCTGTTCGGTGACGAGCGCGCAGACTATGCGGCGGCGCTACAGGCCCACTATGACCACGGGCCGCGGCCCGACTGGGCGCAGCGCCACATCAGCAGCTATGCCGCCACCCACCCCTGGGAGGACTGGGCCGAAACCTGGGCGCACTACCTGCACATGGTGGACAGCCTGGGCACGGCGCTGGGCTTCGGCCTGAGCGCCGAAGGACTGGACAGCACGATCGAGCCCTTCGGCCCCGACGCGCTGCACGACCCCGACGATGCCGATGCCGGGCACTTTCTGGCGCTGCTCAACGCCTGGCTGGAAATGACGATGGTGCTCAACGAGCTGGCACGCAGCATGGGGCAGCCGGACTTCTATCCCTTCGTCATGTCGGCGCCAGTGGTGGCGAAGCTGCAGTTCGTGCACCTGGTGGTGCGCAGCGCCCGCGGCGGCGACTGAAGTTTTCCGCTTCACGGCTGCCGCCCTCGCGATCGGCGTTCGTCTGCCGACGACTCTTTGGTTCGCGCGGGGGGCGCTGCTGCACCGCAGCAGGGCAACCCGGCCCCGCTTTGGGGGTGCAGAGGACCTCCAGCCCTGCCTTTTGCGTGGCACGCATCGTGCATTGGGGTTGCCACGTCGGGCCAACGTCGGCTCGCCTCCGGCTTGTCGCCGGAACCAGGACAACGGCGTCCTCTCCAGCTTGCGCACAGCGCGGCCCAGGGAGGACGCCGTTTTCGTTTTGATCTTTCGTTGGCAAGGAATCCACCATGCTCAAGCAAGACAGCCTGCGCCTGACCCGGCGCAGCCTGACCCAGGCCACCGCACTGGGTAGCGCCGCGCTGATCGGCGGCCTGGCCGCGCGTCCGGCCCGCGCCGCAGGCGCACCCGAAACCACCAAGGCGAAGCTAGGCTTCATCGCATTGACCGACGCCGCGCCGCTGTTCGTCGCCGACGAGAAGGGCTTCTTCAAGAAGCACGGCATGAGCGAGGTCGAGGTGCTGAAGCAGTCGAGCTGGGGCACGACGCGCGACAACCTGGTGCTGGGCTCGAGCAAGGGTGGCATCGACGGCGCGCACATCCTGACGCCGATGCCCTACCTGATCGCCAGCGGCGCCATCACCGCCAACAACGTGCCGGTGCCGATGGCCATCCTGGCGCGGCTCAACCTGGCCGGGCAGTGCATCTCGGTGGGCAAGGAGTACGCCGACCTGAAGATAGGCACCGACACCAGCGGCTTCAAGCGCGCGCTGGCGGCCAAGGCGGCCAAGGGCACGCCGGTGAAGGCGGCGATGACCTTCCCCGGCGGCACGCACGAC
>CAYUPF010000233.1:0-2050 GCA_964446545.1 uncultured Rubrivivax sp. | reverse complement strand
CTGAAGGGCAACTTCGACTACGGCACCGGCCGCGTCGTCAACAACAGCCCGCAGCAGATGCGCTACTGGAAGGACCAGGCCTCGTACCCGTTCCAGAGCCACGACCTGTGGTTCATCACCGAGAACATCCGCTGGGGCTACCTGCCGCCCAACTTCGACAGCGCCGGCTGGATCAAGAAGGTGAACCGCGAGGACCTGTGGCGCCAAGCCGCCAAGGACCTGGGCGTGGCCGCGGCCGACATCCCGGCGTCGACCTCGCGAGGGGTGGAGCGCTTCTTCGACGGCAAGGTCTTCGACCCGGCCAAGCCCCAGGCCTACCTCGACAGCCTGGCCATCAAGAACCTGCGCGCGGCCTGAAAGCCGCTGGAGCCCGTCATGAGCACCATTCCCCTGATCGACGGCCTGCGCAGCGCGCCGGCAGCATCGTCCGCCGTCTGGCGCGCCCGCGCGGGCCGCGCCTGGAACGGCTTCCTGTCCCATGGCCTGCCGCCGCTGGTGATCATCGGCGCGCTGCTGTTGGTGTGGGAACTGTTGGGTTCGCGCGCCGGCGCGGCCTTGCCGAGCCCCAGCCGCGTGGTCGCCGACACCTGGGAACTGATCGCGCACCCCTTCGCCGACAACGGCGGCAACGACGTGGGCCTGGGTTGGCAGATCCTGGCCAGCCTGCAGCGCGTCGCCTATGGCTATGCGCTGGCGGTGGTCTTCGGCGTCAGCCTGGGCGTGCTGGTCGGGCAGTCGACCTGGGCGCTGCGCGGCCTGGACCCGTTGTTCCAGGTGCTGCGCACCGTGCCGCCGCTGGCCTGGCTGCCGATCTCGCTGGCGGGCTTCCGCGACGGCCACCCGTCGGCGATCTTCGTCATCTTCATCACCGCGGTGTGGCCGATCATCATCAACACCTCGGTGGGCATCCGCAACATCCCGCAGGACTACCGCAACGTCGCGCGTGTCATCCGGCTCAACGGCATCGAGTACTTCTGGAAGATCATGCTGCCGGCGGCTGCGCCCTACATCTTCTCGGGGCTGCGCATCGGCGTCGGCCTGTCGTGGCTGGCCATCGTCGCCGCAGAGATGTTGATCGGCGGCGTCGGCATCGGCTTCTTCATCTGGGACGCGTGGAACAGCTCGCTGATCAGCGACATCATCCTCGCGCTGCTGTACGTGGGCATCGTCGGCTTCGCGCTCGATCGCCTGGTGGCCTGGGTCGGCCGCCTAGTGACGCGCGGCACCGCGGCCAGTTGAGAAGGGAACACATCATGAGCCAGGCTTACCTGAACATCTCCGCGGTCGACATGCAGTTCACGCGCGACGGCCAGACCAACCCGGTGCTGCAGGGCATCGACCTGCAGGTGCAGCGCGGCGAGTTCATCGCGCTGATCGGCCATTCGGGCTGCGGCAAGTCGACGGTGCTGAACATCGTGGCCGGGCTGCTGCAGCCCACGCGCGGCGGCGTCATCCTCGATGGGCGCGAAGTCAACGCGCCCGGGCCGGACCGCGCGGTGGTGTTCCAGAACCATTCGCTGCTGCCGTGGCTGACCGTCTACCAGAACGTCGAGATCGCGGTCGACAAGATCTTCGCGCGCACGCGCAGCAAGGCCGAACGCCGCGACTGGATCCTGAGGAATCTGGAGATGGTGAACATGACGCACGCGCTGCAGCGGCTGCCGTCGGAGATCTCCGGCGGCATGAAGCAGCGCGTGGGCATCGCGCGGGCGCTGGCGATGGAGCCGAAGGTGCTGCTGCTGGACGAGCCCTTCGGCGCGCTGGACGCGCTGACGCGCGCGCACCTGCAGGACGAGGTCATGCGCATCCAGGCCGAGCTGCACAACACGGTGCTGATGATCACGCACGACGTCGACGAGGCGGTGCTGCTGTGCGACCGCATCGTGATGATGACCAACGGCCCGGCCGCGACCATCGGCCAGGTGCTGACCGTGGACCTGCCGCGTCCGCGCGACCGCATCGCGCTGGCCGACGACCCGCACTACAACCACTGCCGCCACGAGGTGCTGAGCTTCCTGCACGAGAAGCAGCGCAAGGTGGAGCCGCTGCA
>CAYUPF010000232.1:0-6007 GCA_964446545.1 uncultured Rubrivivax sp. | reverse complement strand
TCCCCAACCGGCTGGGCAAGAACACCAACGTGTTCCTGGCCTCGGCCGAGCTGGCAGCCATCGCCAGCAAGCTGGGCAAGCTGCCGAGCGTGGCCGAATACCACGAGGCCATGGGCATCATCAACGAGGACGCCGCCAGCGTGTACCGCTACATGAATTTCGACCAGATCGAGGAATATGCGCAGGCCGCGAAGGCGGTAGCCGTCTGAGCGCGTTCCGATCACCGGAACTGACGCCCTCGAGGACGCCAGTTCCGGATTTCGCATGCGGCGCAAGACGCGGCACAATCGCGTTCTCCCACTGACACAAGGCCACCATGAAACTTGTGCAATCCCTGGCGCTGGTCTGCGCCTCCTTCGCCCTGGCCGGCGCGGCCGTCGCCCAGGACAACACCACCCCTCGCAAGGCACGGGCGTCGAAGGCACCGACACCAGTGCAAAGCGCGCAGACCGTGCTGCCGACGCTGACGGTGGCCGATCAGGAGCAGATGCTCGCCGCGGCCCAGACCTACTACGGGCCCTACGACTGCGAATTCAAGCAGACGCTGAGCATCAGCAAGCACCAGGTCGACGGCTACGTGGTCGTGACCTTCAGCAGCAAGGCCTACACGATGAAGCCGGTGCGTTCGTCCACCGGCGCGGTGCGCCTGGAAGAAGTCGGCAACGGGCCGATGCTGATGGTGCAGATCCCCACCAAGTCGATGCTGATGGACACGGTGCGCGGACGGCGCATCGTCGATGCCTGCATCCACGAGGTTCAAGCCAAGGAAGCGACCACCGACACCAACAGCCTGGGCATGAACATGCCGGGCCAGGTGAACACCGCCGACGCGTCGCCGACGGCGGCAGCGAAGCGCTGAGCCGCGGCCTTCAGGCTGCGCCGCAGTCCGGCGCGATGCCCGCGGCATAGGCGCGAAGCCGCGCCAGCAACGCGCGGCCGCGCTCGTCGGCCTGCGCTTCCAGCGCCGCGATGCGCTGCGCAAAGGCGCGCAGCCCCAGCACGCCGCGGGATGCGCCGTCGCACAGCCGATCGGCGCAATGCACCTGCCACTGCGCCTGCTCGGCCGCATTCAGCGTGTCGGGGAAGTTGCGCGCGCGATAGCGGAACAGCAGTTCGTCGAGCCGCGGATCGGCAAAGGCCGGCCGCTTGTCGGCCAGCGCCTGCGGGCTCAAGCCGCGCAGCCGCTGCAGCGTGCGCCGGTCCTCGTTGCCCAGAAAGCCGCCGTAGAGATCTTCGTCCACGTCGACCGGGCCGCCGCCATCCGGCCGCTGGAAGACCTCGGGCCACATGCCAGCCAGCTTGCCGGCGTGCCGCGCCGCGACATCGGCATGGCGCAGCGCCTGATCGATGTCGATGCCCCAGGCCTGCGCCATCGCCGGCGTCAGCGTCTTCAGCTTGGCGATGACCACCGGTGACTTGTTGATGTGGATGGTCTTGATCGGCAGCCGCGTCACGCCTTCGGGCAAATCGTCGCTGCGACTGAACAGACGCACTCGCATGCTCTCGATGTCGAGCCGCGGCAGTTCGGTCGGATCCTGCGCCAGGTCCCAGACGATGATCTCGTTGCGGTTCGTCGGATGCGGCGCCAGCGGCCACACTACCGCCAAACAACCGCGTTCGCTGCCGTACATGCCCGACACATGCAGGAAGGGCCGGCCCTGCGACTGTGCCGCGGCAATCTCGTCGAGCACCGCGTCCTTCTTGTGCAGACGCAGGCAGAAGTCCCACAGCTTGGGCTGGCGCGTCTTCAGCAGCCGCGCCAGCGCCACGGTGGCGCGCACGTCGGACAGCGCGTCGTGCGCGCTGTCGTGCACCAGGCCGTTGGCGCGCGTCAGGTGTTCCAGCTTGAACGAGGCGCGGCCGTCCTCGTGCCGCGGCCACTCGATGCCTTCGGGGCGCAGCGCGCGCGCGCAGCGCAGCACGTCGAGCAGGTCCCAGCGTCCGCACTGGTTCTGCCATTCGCGCGCATAGGGATCGATCAGATTGCGCCAGAACAGGAAGCGCGTCACCTCGTCGTCGAAGCGGATCGAGTTGTAGCCCACGCCCACGGTGCCGGGCCGCGCGAGCTGCCGCTCGATCGCGTCGGCGAAGGCGTGTTCGGACAGACCCTTTTCCAGGCATTCCTGCGGCAGGATGCCGGTGAGCAGGCAGGCCTCGGGCTCGGGCAGGAAGTCCGGCGCCGGGCGGCAGTGGCACATCAGCGGCGCGTCGATGGGGTTCAGATCCGCATCGGTGCGCAGACCGGCAAACTGCGCCGGCCGGTCGCGGCGCGGCACGGCGCCGAAGGTTTCGTAGTCGTGCCAGAAGAACGTCAGCTCGCTCATGCACGCAAGATAACCGATGCGTGCACGGCCGGTGGCATGATGCGACCCCGTCCGATGTGGGCGACCACGACAAGCAGGCCTGGATCCACCGATGCACGAAACCCTGACCGGATTTGCCACGCTGGCCCTGCTGGGCTTCATCGTCGGCTTCGGCATGCTGATGCTGTTCATGGCGCTGGTGCAGCCGATCTGGAGCCTGGTCGACTGCGCGATCGACCCAAAGCGCGGCACGGCGGGCAAGCTGCTGTGGGTGCTGGCGCTGATCCTGCTATGGGGCGTGGCCAACTGGTTCTACGGCGCCTTCGCCGCAGCCAACAAGGCGCTGCGCAACCTGACACGGCTGGCCTGGGTGCTGGCCATCGGCCTGGTCATCGCCTTCGCGCTGCTGTTCCACTGGCATGCCGAGTTCCGCCGCGGCGTCGAGCGCCAGTGGCAGGAATACGGCCCCGTGCTGACCGTGCGCGCCGCGCCGGCGCCGGGGCTCGTGCCCCTTCCCGTTCAAGCGTAGCCGGTACGAGCTTGCTCCTTCAGCAGGTCTGCCCCTGCGTGCACGGTGTCCACAGGCTCACCGACGGCTCGGTCAACCCGGCGGCGTTGCCGTTCGGCAGGCGCAGCACCTCGTAGTTCAGCGTATAGACGTTGCGCCAGAAATCGACGGTGAGCCGCGCCGCGTTGACGCCGAACGTGGTGGCGATCGGCCGGCTGTCGCTCTGCTCGGGGTGATAGAGGTCGAGCCGGTATTTGAACGTGTTCTGGTTGAACGACAGCACGTACAGGTAGCCCGTGTACTCGACCGCGAGGTCGAGGTACTGCCAGCCCTGCATGGGGTCGGTGCCGCCGAGCGTCAGGCTGTACGGCGACGCCTGCTTGCTGAAGTGGCGCACCGCGTTGGCGCCGAGGTCGAGCGCCTGGATGCGGTTGTTGCCGGCCTCGAGGATCAGGATCACGCCGTCGGGCGAGATCGCCGACGCGACCGGCAGGTTCAGCAGTCCCGGCCGCGAGCCCTTGCCGCACTTGACCTGCGCGAGCAGCTGCACCATCGCGTCGGCGTCGGCCATAGCCGCCTTCGGTATGCGGAGCGTCTCGATCTTGTGGTCGCCGCTGCTGATGCTGACCAGGTGCCCCGCCGGATGCAGCAGCAGCGAATCCGACTGGAAGTTCAGCGTGCCCCACGCCTGCCCCGAGTCCGGGCTCGTGATCGACGGCGTCGGCTCGAGCACCACTCGGCGAACCATCGGCGCGGCGGCATTCGTCGTGTCGAGGTAGAAGTTGGTCGCGCCGTTCGACAGCAGGCTGTAGGCGACGCGGACGCCGGCCACGGTGATGCCGCAGCCGCCGACGACGTAGCCCTGCTGCGCGTTGCGACCGTCATTTCCCGAGTCGGTGTTCAGGTTGGCGAGCTGGTCGCGCTGCCCGGCGGCGCAGTTCGGCACCCGGTTCGGGTCGCTGTCCTGTCCGCGCCATGCATAGCCGACGTAGCCGCGCGCGCTGCCCGTGCCCTGCCGCACCGAGATGCCGCCGAAGCCGCACAGCGTGCCGGCCGCGCCGCAAGTCGTGTTGCCGAGGTTGGCGCTCGGCGCCGGGCCGGCGGCCCAAAGATGGCTGCCGCTCGCATCGAGCGCGGTCTTCTGCCGGTGCTGGTAGACCGTGTTCGAGCCGATCGGGAACGCGAGTTCCTCGATCTCGATGCTCGGCGCGGCGTTGGCGTCGTTGGCGATCAACCCGGTCGTGCCCTTGCCGAGCAGGATGTCCGGCTGTCCCGGCACGGTCGCCTTCTGCACGAACGCGACCGAGACGTTGACGTTGCCGCCGAGCGGCACCTTGCCGAACACCACCGGCGGCAACGTCGACGGTATCGGCGGGCTGAGCGGGAAGGTCTGCACGTGCGGCGTGCCGTCGTCGAACATCGCCGTCACCGTGTAGCTGTTCGCTGCCTTCGGGAAGGTGTCGTCGCCGGGGTCGGGCGGGTCCGCGTTCGGGTGGCCCGAGTCCTTCAGCAGCGTCACCGACAGGTCGTGCGAGAACACCAGGTCGTCGATGTACGTCCACGGCGTCAGCCCGAGGTCGGCGCTGGTCTCGGCGAGGCTGATGACGCCGACCGCGATCGAGATCGCCTGCATGATCTGGCCGGCGACGGGAATGGCGTCCTCGGCGGCACCTTCGGTGATCGCCGCGGCGATGAAGCCGACCAGCGCCTTCATCGCCTGGCTGGCGCCGGCCGTCACCATCAGCTTCGCGACGATCAGCGCCTGGTTCTCCCAGAAGGCCGCCGTGTCCAGCTGACCGATCAGCGGAAAGTCGCCGTTCGGATTCAGATACCTGTCGATGGTGAAGATCAGCTCGAGCGTCAGCGCCTGCAGGAACGGGATCACGACCCCCTTGTAGAGCGCCGGGATCAAGGTCGCGCTGCCCAGCGCCGACAGCATCGCGGTGGCGCCGTAGTTGAAGACGCCGGTCATGATCGCGCCTTGCAGCACGGTGTCGGGGTAGGCGTTGCCGCCCTGGAACGACATCGTGCTCGACAGGACGCGCACCCTCGTCGCCTTTTCCGGCACGTTGAAGCTCGGCTGGATGAAGCCCGGCGCGGTCGGGATCGAGAGCACCGTGAACACCGGGCCGATCACCGAGACGAACATCTCGGTCGCGGTGTCCGGGGTCTTGTCGTGGCCGGCGAGTATGGTGCCGCTGTGGTACTCGGGCAGGTCGGCGAGGTCGAGCAACGTATCGCCGTCGAAGAACTGCAGCCAGACGCCGCGGAACTCGAGGAAGAAGTTGAGGATCGTCAGCGAGACGTTGATCACGTTGCCGCTGCGCGTGCTGCCGGCCTTCACCTGGTAGCCGGTCTGCCCGTTGCGCTGCGTCAACGTCATCGTGGCGTCGCCATCGAGCGGCTTGCCCGGGCTCTGGTCGACCTTCGTCGTGCCGTCGTGGCGCAGCCACATGGCGCCGGCGAGCGCAGCGTTCGGCTGGTCGCTCGGCGGCTCCAGGCCGGTGGCATCGGCGCCGATGCTCGTGTCGTCCTTCACGGCCGGTATCGAGGCGTTCATCGCGCCGCGCGCGAGCGCGTGCAGGTCGGGGTGCAGGCTCGGCTGGTATTGATTGCGGCCCGCGTGCTGGCCCTTGGTGTTCTTCAGCGTCCCGCCGCGCTCGTCCGGTACCGGTCGCAAGGTCGCCCAGCCGTTGGCGTTCGGCTGGCCTCGCGTCTGCTCGGGCGTCGCCGCCCCGTACTGCGCCTGACTCAGCTTCTGCTCGAGCAGGAAGACGTCGACGCTGTGATCGACGTGATTCGAGTGGATCGTGTGCGCGACGTTCGGATCGAGTGCCATCAGGTCCGGATGGCAACCGACCAGGGTCGCCGCGTGACTCGTCGTGTCGAGCAGCTCGCGTTCGTCCCGCAGGTCCTGCTCGCTGTTCGCTGCCGCGGCGCCGTAGCGCCGGCGCTTCGCCGACAGCGGCAGCGGGCCGCTCGGCGTCTTCATGCGCGCCCCCTCGTAGGCACGAAGGGCACCTTCGGGCGGGATGTAGAGCTGCACTGCCGACATCGACCAGGTGCCTGCCTGCGCATCGATCTCGCTGCTCACGTAGCACAAGGTCACCGAATCGCTGGCGAAGGTCGCGTTCTCGACGTGATGCGTGATCTGGTCGTCGCTCACCGCGCGCAGGAAGGCGTTGCTCTGCCGCGC
>CAYUPF010000231.1:0-6071 GCA_964446545.1 uncultured Rubrivivax sp. | reverse complement strand
TGATCTTGCGCGGCTGCGCCTGGATGTCGCGGAAGCGGATCTTCTCGTCCTCGCGGTACAGCGCCAAGTGCTTGTGCTCGCGGCCCGTGGCCTTGCTCAGCGCCTCCCAGGCCTTGACCGCCACGTGGCCGTTGGTCTCGGGCGCCAGCTGCAGGATCACCTCGGCCGCGTCGATGTCGCTGTCGATCTTCGGCATGCCCTTGGTCACGCCTTCGTCGCGCACCACGCCGCTCAGCTCGCCGAGCTGGCGCACCTCGGTCTGCGTGTTCCAGGCGATGCCCTTGCCGCCGTTGCCCACCTTGTTCATCAGCGGGCCGAGCGCGGTGAAGCGCTTGTAGACGTTCGGGTAGTCGCGCTCGACCACCGCGATCTGCGGCGCGGTCTTGCCGGGGATCAGCTCGCATTCGCCGCGCGCCCAGTCCTGCACGCCGAAGGGCTGGCCCAGTTCGGCCGGGGTGTCGTGCATCAGCGGCGTCAGCACCACTTCCTTCTCCACGCCCAGATGGCCGACGCAGACCTCGCTGTACTTCTTCGCGAAGCCCTTGTAGATCTCCCAGTCGCTCTTCGATTGCCAGGCCGGGTCCACCGCGGTGGACAGTGGGTGGATGAAGGGGTGCATGTCGCTGGTGTTGAGGTCGTTCTTCTCGTACCAGGTGGCGGTGGGCAGCACGATGTCGCTGTACAGGCAGGTGGTGCTCATGCGGAAGTCCAGCGTCACCAGCAGGTCCAGCTTGCCTTCGGGCGCGTGCTCGTGCCAGACCACTTCGGTGGGTTTCGCGTCATCCTTGCCGAGATCCTTGCCCTGCACGCCGTTGCTGGTGCCGAGCAGGTGCTTGAGGAAGTACTCGTGGCCCTTGCCGCTGGAGCCGAGCAGGTTGGAGCGCCAGACGAACAGGTTGCGCGGCCAGTTGGCCGGGTGGTCGGGGTCGGCGCAGCTGAGCTTCAGCGTGCCGTCCTTCAGGCTCTTGACCACGTGCTCCTTGGCCTCGACGCCGGCCGCGGCCGCGTCGCGCGCCACCTGCAGCGGGTTGGTCTGCAGCTGCGGCGCGCTGGGCAGCCAGCCCATGCGCTCGGCGCGCACGTTGTAGTCGATCATGCTGCCGCCGTAGAGCTTCTTGTCGGCCAGCGGCGACAGCACCTCGTCCACGCCCAGCTTCTCGTAGCGCCACTGGTCGGTGTGCGCGTAGAAGAAGCTGGTGCTGTTCTGCTGGCGCGGCGGGCGGATCCAGTCCAGCGCGAAGGCCAGCGCCGTCCAGCCGGTCTGCGGGCGCAGCTTCTCCTGGCCCACGTAGTGCGCCCAGCCGCCGCCGCTCTTGCCGATGCAGCCGCACAGCATCAGCAGGTTGATGACGCCGCGGTAGTTCATGTCGCAGTGGTACCAGTGGTTCATCGCCGCGCCGATGATCACCATCGACCGGCCTGCGGTCTTGTGCGCGTTCTCGGCGAACTGCCGCGCCACGGTGACCACCTGTGCGCGCGGCACGCCGGTGATGGCCTCCTGCCAGGCGGGCGTGTAGGGCGCGTTGTCGTCGTAGTCCTTGGCACCCGATCCGAGGCCGCGGTCGATGCCGTATTGCGCGGCCTGCAGGTCGAAGACCGTGGCCACCAGCGCGTGGTGTTCGTCGCCTTCCTTGCCCAGACGGATGCGCGTGGCCGGCACGCGCGCGCGGTTCAGATCGCCCTGCTGCACGTTGGAGGGGAAGTGCGGCGTGTCGGCGCCGGCGAAGTAGGGAAAGGCGACGTCGACGATCTCGTGCGCCTGGGCCTCGCCTTCCAGCAGCGACAGCTTCAGCTTCGCCGCGCCGTCGTGCCGCGCTTCCTTGTCCTCCAGGTTCCACTTGCCGGCGTCGGCGCGACCCTCGGGCCCCCAGCGGAAGCCGATCGAGCCGTTGGGCAGCACCACCTTGCCGGCGTCGTCGAAGGCCAGCGTCTTCCATTCCGGGTTGTTGGCCTGGCCCAGTCTGCCGTTGAAGTCGCTGGCGCGCAGGTAGCGGTCGGGCACCAGCGTCGTGCTGCCATCGGGCAACGGGTGCTCCTTCAGCAGCACCAGCATCGGCAGGTCGGTGTAGCGGCGCGCGTAGTCGTCGAAGTAGGCGCTGCGTCCGCCCGGCACCGGCCCGTCGGCGGCCCCGAAGAAGAACTCCTTCAGCACCACGTGGCCCATCGCCATCGCCACCGCCGCGTCGGTGCCCTGCTTGGGGTGCATCCAGATGTCGGCCAGCTTGGCGACCTCGGAATAGTCGGGCGTCACCGCCACCGTCTTCGCGCCCTTGTAGCGCACCTCGGTGAAGAAGTGCGCGTCGGGCGTGCGCGTCTGCGGCACGTTGCTGCCCCAGGCGATGATGTAGCTGCTGTTGTACCAGTCGGCCGACTCGGGCACGTCGGTCTGCTCGCCCCAGACCTGCGGGCTGGCCGGCGGCAGGTCGCAGTACCAGTCGTAGAAGCTCATGCACACGCCGCCGATCAGCGACAGGTAGCGCGAGCCGGCGGCATAGCTGACCATGCTCATCGCGGGAATGGGCGAGAAGCCGATGACGCGGTCCGGTCCGTACTGCTTGGCGGTGTAGACGTTGGCCGCGGCGATGATCTCGTTGACCTCGTCCCAGCTCGAGCGCACGAAGCCGCCGAGGCCGCGCACCTGCTGATAGTCGCGCCGCCTGGCCTCGTCCTGCTGGATCGAGGCCCAGGCTTGCACCGGCTCGTGCTGCAAGCGCGCGGCGCGCCAGTGCTTCAGCAGCCGGCCGCGCACCATCGGGTGCTTGACGCGGTTGGCGCTGTACAAGTACCAGCTGTAGCTGGCGCCGCGCGCGCAGCCGCGCGGCTCGTGGTTCGGCATGTCCCAGCGCGTGCGCGGGTAGTCGGTCTGCTGCGTCTCCCAGGTGACGATGCCGCCCTTGACGTAGATCTTCCAGCTGCAGCTGCCGGTGCAGTTGACGCCGTGCGTGCTGCGCACGATCTTGTCGTGCGCCCAGCGGTTGCGATAGGAATCTTCCCAGGTGCGGTCTTCCCCGGTGGTGATGCCGTGGTCGCCGGAGAAGTTTTCCCTGGGTAGCGAGAAGTGATTGAGTCGATCGAGGAAATGGCTCATGTCGTGTCCTTCAGGGGTTCTTCACGTAGGCGTTCTTGCGCAGGTAGAACCACCAGTTCAGCACCAGGCACAGCGCGTAGAAAACGGCGAAACCGTACATCGCGTGCTGCGGCGTGCCGGCCTTGATCTGGTCGCCGATGACGATCGGTGCGACGAAGGCGCCGTAGGCGGCCACCGCCGAAGTCCAGCCGAGCACCGGGCCGGCCTGGCCTGGGCCGTAGATCACGCCGATGGTGCGGAAGGTCGAGCCGTTGCCCAGGCCACTGGCGAAGAACAGCACCATGAACAGCCCGAGGAAGGCGGGGAAGAATGCCTCGGGCGTGGCCGACTGGTAGGCCTGCATCATCACGTAGCCCACCGTCACCGAGGCGGCGACCATCACCACCGAGATGATCTGCGTGACGATCGAGCCACCCCATTTGTCCGATATCCAGCCGCCGATCGGCCGCACCGCGGCGCCGACGAAGGGCCCGATCCAGGCGTAGGTGAGCACCGGTGGTGCATTCGGGTTGGCCAGCGTGTGCTGCATCACACCGTTGGCGTCCGGCACGTGACTGATGCCGAAGATCACCTTCATCGACAGCGGCAGCGCCATCGAAAATCCGATGAACGAGCCGAAGGTGACGATGTACAGCGCGGTCAACGACCAGGTGTGCTTGTTGCGGAAGATCGAGAACTGCGCGGTCACAGCCTCCTTCATCGGGCCGAAGGCGGCCAGCTTCATGATCAGCAGCGCGGCAACGATGTCCAGCGGGATCGCCACCCACATGCTGATCAGCCCCAGGCCGGTGGGTGCCGGCAGGTACAGGTACAGCCCGAGCAGCGACGGGATGAATGCCAGCGTGTACAGCCAGGTGATCTTGGCAAAGGCGCTGACGGGAGAGCCGGTGTCGGGCGACACCGTCTTCAGATTGTTCATGCCGAACCAGCACAGCAATCCCAGCGGCACCAGCGAGAACACCCAGGCGAAGCCGCCGTTCTGGATCCAGATCTGCGTGCCGGCGGGCACCTTGCCGAAGATCCAGCCGCTGGCCTTTTGCAGCGTCATCGGATCGCCGCTCAACGCGCCCAGCAGCGGAAACGACATCACCAGCGGGATCACGATCTGCATCGTGGTCACGCCGAAATTGCCCAGCCCGGCGTTCAGCCCCAGCGCCGTGCCGCTCATGCGCTTGGGGAAGAAGGTGCTGATGTTGGACATCGACGACGCGAAGTTGCCGCCGCCCACGCCGCACCACAGCGCCATCAGCTGGAAGGCCCACAGCGGCCATTCGGGGTGCTGCAGCACGATGCCGGTGCCGATGGCCGGCGCGAGCAGCATCGAGGTGGTGAGGAAGACGGTGTTGCGCCCGCCGGCCAGGCGGATGAAGAACGACGAGGGGATGCGCATCGTCGCGCCGGCGATGCCGGCGATGGCCGTGAGCGTGAACAGCTCGGCCTGGGTGAAGGGGAAGCCCAGGTTGAGCATCTCCACGGTGATGATTCCCCACATGCCCCACACCGCAAACCCGCACAGCAGCGCCGGAATCGAGATCCACAGGTTGCGGTAGGCGATCTTCTTGCCGGTGCTTTCCCAGAAAGCCTCGTCCTCGGGGCGCCAGTCGGCGATGTCGGCGCCGCTGCGGCGCGGCGCTGTGTGGGCCGGGGTCTTGGTGTTCATGGGAAGAGTCCGTTCGCGGGCAGGGGTCAGCGCGCCGGTGCCTGGGCCAGCGGCGAGGCCGGCGCGTTTGCGCCCATCAGTTCGGTCTTGCGCACCTCGGTCCAGTACATCCAGATCAGCGACACCCAGACCACGCCGTACATCAGCATGAAGGCGCTGGAGCGGATGCCCGTCAGGTCCATCAGCGCGCCGAACATGATCGGCAGCACGAAGCCGCCCAGGCCGCCGGCCAGGCCGACGATGCCGCTGACGGTGCCGATGTTGGTGGGATAGTCGTCGCTGATGTACTTGAAGACGCTGGCCTTGCCGAAGGCCCAGGCGATGCCCAGGATGAACATCAGCGCGGTGAAGCCGTAGACGTTCAGGCCGATGTGGAAGCTCTTCGGGCCGTCGACGGTGAGCACGGTGAAGTCGGTCTGCGGGTAGCTCAGCAGGAACAGGCAGACCCAGCTGACCCACAGCACCCACCAGGTGACGCTGTGCGCGCCGTACCTGTCCGACAGCCAGCCGCCCACCGCGCGCAGCACGCCGCCGGGCAGCGAGAAGCAGGCCGCCAGCAGTGCCGCGGCGCGGATGTCCAGGCCGAACTCGCCCACGTAGTACTGCACCATCCACAGACTCAAGGCGACGTAGCCGCCGAAGACGATGCTGTAGTACTGGCAGTACTTGATGACCTTGGGGTCCTTCAGCATCTTCAGCTGGTCACTGAACTTGGTGTTGCTGGGCACCAGGTGCGCCGGGTCGCTGGCGCTGAAGATCCAGAACAGGATCAGCGTGCCGAGCATGATGGCGGCGTAGACCTGCGGCACCAGGGTCCAGCCGAAGGCCACCACCAGCGCCGGGGCAACGAACTTGTTGACCGCCGCGCCGGAGTTGCCGGCGCCGTACACGCCCATCGCGAAGCCCTGCCGGTTCTTGGGGAACCAGCGCGCGACGTAGGGCGTGCCCACCGAGAACGAGCCGCCGGCCAGGCCGACGAACAGGCCGATGACCAGGAAGTGCCAGTACGCGGTGGCATAGCTCATCAGCCAGATGGCGGGCACGGTGACGGCCATCAGCAGCGTCATGACGATGCGCCCGCCGTACTTGTCGGTCCAGATGCCCAGCGGCACGCGGATCAGCGAGCCGGTGAGCACCGGGGTGGCGGTGAGCAGCCCGAACTCGGTGGAATTGAGGCCCAGCGTCTTTTTGATCGGGATGCCGATCACGCCGAACATCATCCATACCATGAAGCACACGGTGAAGGCCAGCGTGCTGACGATCAGCACCGACAGCGCCTTGCGGTTGTTGCCCATCTCCCGGTTCCCTCGTGGATGCGTGAGG